>JAVBNK010000074.1:0-21498 GCA_031551595.1 Rikenellaceae bacterium
TCAGCCGCTCCAGCGTGCGCACCAGCACCGGCACGCCCCCCAGCGGCAGGAACTGTTTGGGCAGGGCGCCGACATCCCCGGCGGTTCCGGCCCGCCGCATACGGGTGCCGCTGCCTCCGGCAACCACGATCACGGCGATCCCGCGCCCCTGCAGAAGGCCCTTCGATTCAGTCCCGGCGCCCCTTCCGGATACGCTGTCCGGCGACCCGCACCCTCCGGCCGGGAGTGCGCTGCGATCGCCCCGGGCGATCGCAGCCGGGGCTTCCGGCATCCCGCCGGAGGATCGTTTATTTACGGTATCGCTCATCGCTGTAGGCTTTCAGTACGCGGTCCAGGGTGTGCCCGACGGGCGTATAACGGAAATCGGGCAGGCATTCCCTGACCTTCGATCCTCTGTAGTAACATTCGCGCAGGGCGGCCTCCGCCGCAGGGCGGGTAAGCGTCTGCGGGCGTCCCGTGAGTTTCGAGCGCAACCGGTCGCCACGCCAGGCGGCGCCGATCAGCAGGCGTCCGGCACGGATCTTCGGCGGACGCTTGCCTGCCAGCGCGGCGGCGCGGGAGATCAGGTCTTTATAGCTGAGGTTTTCGGATACGAGGATGAACCGCTGGCCGTCCGCCCCGTCGCAGTCGGCCAGTCCGGCCTCGGCGCGCGCCACGTCGCGCACATCGACGTAGCCCATCACCCCGGTGGTATAGAAAGGGATGCCGCTGGCGGCGAAAGGGACGATCAGCGTGCTGCCGCCCGAACGCCAGTCGCCCACCCCCAGGATGATGCCCGGATTGACCACGACGACCTCCAGGCCTTCGGTACGGCCGCGCCAGGCGCGGTTCTCGGCGTAAAATTTGCTCACCCCATAGGGCGACGTGCCTGCGAGGTTTTCCAGGTCGGTGCTCTCGGTGATGAATTTTTCGCCCTCGGGAACTTCGCCCAGGGCCGCCACCGAGCTGGTATGCACCAGCCTGCGTACACCGCACGCCACGGCCGCATCGACCACATGCTCGGTGATCTCGACGTTGGTTTCGATCAGCCCGGCCGCATCGTCGCCCGTCATCGACACCACCGCCGCGCAATGGAACGCCACCCCGACCCCTGCGAACGCCTCGCGCAACCCCTGCGGGTCGTTCAGCGCCACCTCGGCGGGGTGCAACGGACCTTCATAGTCCTTCGCGGCGATTTTCTCCGCCAACTCCGCGAACCCTTCGCGGCGCAACGTGGCGGCCAGGGCGTCCAATCGTTCCAGCGACCGCACGGGCAGCACGATATCCCCGTACCCGCGCCTGAGCAGTTCGGCCACCAGGTGGCTGCCGACCATGCCGGTCGAGCCGGTCACCAATGCACGTTCATCCTTCATCGTTCCATATCAGTTTTTTGCCGAATCCCAGCGTATTGTCAGTCAGCTTCATCCACACGGGCCGGAATTCCCACATGGATAACCCCGCCAGCGCCGCATAAGGGAACCGCTTGATATATATATTCTTCGCGACCGCCGCTTCATCGCCTTCGAGGGGGCGCACCCGGCCGCGCAGTTGCAATCCCTGCAATTTGCCTACCACACGCGTTTCCAGCACGATGGATGCCGCGGCCACGGGATTTTCCAACGCCTGCGCGGCATGGTGCGTACGGTGCTCCGAGGTAAAAACCAACGCCTCCCGCCCCACGGCATAGAACATATTGCTGCAATGGGGCGCGTCGTCCGCCGCGGTGGCCAGCGTCAGCACATGGTGGCGGGCGATGAATTTACCGATTTGCTTGGGCCACATGGGTCGTATCCCTGCGCACGTTATTGATCGAATCGAGTTGCGTGATCCTCAGCGAGTCGGCCAGCGTTCCCCGGACTTCGGCGATGATCCGGTCGCGCACCCATTCGAAATCGGCGCGGTTGGCGGCCGAGATCGGCTCGGCAGGCTCCGAAGGCACTTTCAGGGGGTCGATCGGCGTGCCGTTGCGGGTGAGCTGGAAGTCCAGGTGGGGGCCCGTGGAAAGGCCCGTGCTGCCCACGTAGCCGATCAGGTCGCCCTGCCGGACGCGCACCCCGCTGCGGATGCCTTTGGCGAAGCCGCGCAGGTGCATGTAACGCGACACCAACCCTTTGGCGTGCTTGATGCGGATCGTGTTGCCGCCCCCGCCGACCCAGCCGCAGGTGGTAACCGTGCCGTCGGCCACCGCCATCACGGGCGTACCCGACGGTGCGGCGTAATCCACGGCGTGGTGCGCCCGGCGGATTTTCAGGATCGGGTGCAAACGCCCGTTCGAGAAGCGCGACGAAATGCGCGAATATTTCAGCGGCGCCTTCAGCAGGTTCTTGCGCAGGCTGTTGCCGCTCTCGTCCCAATACGATATTTTGTCGCCCTGCCTGAAAGGAACGGCGTAATATTCCTTGCCGCAGTGGGTGAACACCGCGCCCCAGATGCGGCCCGTGCCCACGCTCACCGAGTCGACGAACTGTTCGTCGTATATGACCGTAAACGAATCGTCCTTTTGCAATCCGAAGAAATCGACCGACCATGCGTAGATGTCCGAGAGGTCCATCGCCAGGCCGGGCTGCATACCGTTGTCGACCATGCAATTCCACAGCGAGCTGGTGATCGTGCCGCTGCGCCGCTGGCGCTGGACGGTGACCTCTTTCCGGAAGCGCGTGACGGCGATCGAGTCGGCCCGAAGGTCGAAGACCTGGTAATTGATCACACTCTCCCCATAAACCAGGTAGGCCAGCGAAGGCACCGAGTCGCGCGTGAAGAACATATGGTAATTGTGTCCGGCGCGGATGGCGCGGGGGTCGAACACTTCGCGGGGCATGCGCGCCAGGCGGTCGATGCGCTGCGGCGAAACGCCCCGCGACCCCAGGATCACCGACATGCTCTCGCCCTCGGCCACCACGCCGTCGCGTTCGTCGTAGAGTTCGTATTCGATGCCGAATTTCAACCGCAGGGGTTGTTCGTCAACTGTTTCCTCCGCATATTCGGCCCGGTCGCGGCACATCCACACCGTTATCCCTGCCGCCGCGAGCAACAGCAATCCCGCCGCGACCCCTATCCATTTCCTTTTTTCCATGATCGCGTAAAATTAATAAATCCCCCCGGAATTACGGTAAAAATACCGGACGAAACGGAAAAAAGGAGGTGTAAACCGGAATCTGCCGAAAAATCCGTATCTTTGGCGCGTCAACCATTGTGACCTTAATCATGGATATCGAGGACGGTTTACGCGGCCAGCTCGCCGCACGGCTTACCGAAAAAGCCAACATGCAGCAAAAGGTACATGACAACACCGTGTGGGTGTTCGACCAGTTCAAGGAGTTGCTGCATGAATTTTCCACCGAGTTGGACGAACATCTCGACCAGCGGCTCGACAAACGCGTGCGGATCGAATACCGCGACCGCGGCAAGTTCGAAGCCCAGTTGCAGGTGGCGGGCGACGTGCTCGTCTTCACGATGCACACCAACGTCTTCACCTTCGAGCAGGGGCACCCCATTTGGGAGAATCCCTATGTGGCGGCTGACCACAACAATGCCTACTGCGGTATCATCAGCATCTACAACTTCCTCTCGGACTCGTTCAAATACAACCGCAGCGGCGACGAGGGCTACTTGATCGGGCGCATCTACGTTAACCGCGACCTGTGCTATTTCGTCGAAGGCTCGCGCCAGGCGGGGCTGCACGTCGACCGCTTCGGCGGCGGGCGCATCGACCAGGGCACGCTGCTCGACATCATCGGCAGCGCGGCGGCCTACGCGCTCGACTTCGATATGTACGCGCCGCCGTACGACCTGGTGAAAGTGGTCACGGTCGACCAGCTCAACACCAAATTCGAAAGTTCCAAAATGGACACGGGCAAACGCCTGGGGTATGAATTCAGCATAGAGGATATATGAAAAAAACACTGAAAATCACCGGAATCGTCGTCGCATCATTGCTGGTGCTGATGATCGTGCTCCCGATCGCCTTCAAAGGGAAGATCAGGGATGCCATCGTGAATAAAGGCAACGAAATGATCGACGCACGCTTCGACTTCGGCGGCATCGGCATCAGCCTGTTCAAACATTTCCCGTCGGTTTCGGCCACGCTGCGCGATTTCTATATCGTGGGCGTCGACCGTTTCGAAGGCGATACGCTCATCAGCGCGGGCCGTGTGACCGTGGCCTTCAACCTGATGTCGCTTTTCGGCGACGACGGGTATGAGGTTTCCCGCGTGGCGCTCGACCGGGCGCTGCTCAACGCCATCGTCCTCGAAGATGGCAAAGCCAACTGGGATATCATGAAACCCGCACCCGAAGAGCAGCCCGGGGACACCACTGCGGCGTCGGATATCAGGATCAAACTCAAGAACCTGGCCATTAACAACCTGCGACTGGCCTACGACGACCGTGCGGGCAAAATGTACGCCTCGGTGGCGGACTTCGGGGCAACGATGTCGGGCGATCTGGGCGCTTCGCGCAGCGTGATTAAACTCAAGGCGCTCGCCGAAGGCATAGACTTCCGCAGCGGCGGCATCGGCTACCTCAATGGGGCCGAGTTCGAAACCCGCATCAACCTCGACGCCGACCTCGACGCGATGAAATTCACGCTGCAGGACAATATGCTGCGCATCAACGCACTGGAAGCCATGCTGGACGGTTGGGTGGCCGTGGCGGACGACGCGACGGACATGGACCTGACGTTCTCCACCCCGCAGATCGACTTCAAGAATATCCTTTCGCTGATCCCGGCGGTCTATGCCAAAGACTTCGCCAGCGTGCAGACCACCGGACAGGTGAGCCTCGGCGGCTGGGCCAAAGGTCGCATGGCAGGCGACGCGTTGCCCGCGTTCGAGGTGAAGATGAACGTCGCCGACGCCACGTTCCGCTATCCCGACCTCCCGGCAGGGGTGACGGCGATCAATATCGACGCCAAAGCCGAAAACCCGGGCGGAACGGCCGATGCAACGGTCGTAACGGTCAACCCTCTGAGTTTCAATATGGCCGGAAATCCGTTCAAACTGACCGCCGTGGTGAGCACGCCGGTGAGCGACGCGGCGTTCGACGTCTCGGCCCACGGGGTGATCGACCTGGGCAAGGTCAGGGAGGTCTATCCGCTGGACAGCATGGAACTCAACGGCCTGATCGACGCCGCCGTGACGGTGGCCGGGCGCATGTCTTACATCGAAGCGGAACAATACGACAAGATGAAGGCCGAAGGCAAGGTGTCGCTTACGAATATGTTGTTG
This sequence comes from Rikenellaceae bacterium, assembly GCA_031551595.1. Taxonomy (GTDB): domain Bacteria; phylum Bacteroidota; class Bacteroidia; order Bacteroidales; family Rikenellaceae; genus JAVBOW01. Next base: position 5,205 of record JAVBNK010000074.1, read on the forward strand.
CGTACGGCCGGAAACCCCGATGTGGACATCAAAAAATCGGTGCTCACGTTCTCTCCGCGCTACCTCGACCTGAGCGAAACCAACCTGCTGGTCGGCAAGAACGACCTGACGCTCGACAGCCGCGTGGAGAACTATATGGGCTACGTGCTCAAGGACGAAGCGCTGCACGGCAAACTCAACCTGCGCTCGACCTACCTTAACGTCAGCGACCTGCTGGGGAGCGGTACGCCTGAAACGACCCCGGCCGACACCTCGGCCATGACGGTGATCGAAGTGCCCAAAAACCTCGACTTGGACATCACGGCCGCGCTGACGAAAGTGATCTACGACAACATCACCCTGGACAACGTGCAGGGCCGCATCGTGGTGCGCGACGGCAAAGCCGACATGCAGAACCTGTCGATGAATACCCTGGGCGGCAACGTCAAACTGACCGGTACGTACAGCACCGCCCAGAGCGTCGAACAACCCGAATTCGCGGCTGCGCTGGCCATGACCGGGCTGTCGTTCGCCGAAACGTTCCGTTCGCTGACCACCATACAGAAACTCGTGCCGCTGTTCGAAAACCTCGAAGGCAATTTCTCGGGCTCGATGAACCTCACCACGAAGCTCGACCAGGCTATGAGCCCCGTCCTGCAAACCATGAACGGTACGGGAAGCCTTTCGACCAAAGATCTGGGCCTGTCGAAGGTGGGCGTGATCTCGGAAATCCTCTCGCTCACGAAATTGGCGGGCGTAGCCGACAAAAAGGTCAGGGACATGAAGGTCAGCTTCACCGTGACCGACGGCCGCGTGCAGACCAATCCGTTCGATATCAAACTGGGCGACGCCGCGATCAACCTTTCGGGGAGCACGGGCCTCGACCAGACCATCGATTATACGGGTAAGGTGTCGCTGCCCGCCGCGGTGGCTGCGGCCACGCGCATGTCGAACGTCAACCTGAAGATCGGCGGCACGTTCACTTCGCCCAAAGTGTCGGTGGACCTGAAGGACGCCGCCACACAGGTGGTCAAGTCGCTCGTCGGCGATGCGGTGGGCGACGTGGGCAAAAAGTTGGGCGTAGACCTCTCCGATGCGCAGAAGCAGAAGGAAACCCTCGTCGAAACCGCACGCAAAGGGGGCGAACTGATCATGGAGAACGCCCAAAAGCAAGCCGATGCATTGGTCGATAAGGCCAAAGACCCGCTGTCGAAACTCGCCGCCCAGAAAGCGGCCAATACGATCCTCGTGCAGGCACAGCAGCGTGTGGATGCCATGGTCGAAAAGGCCACCATCCAGGGCGACTCGATCATCGCCCGCGCCAAGGCCGGGAACTGACGGCATGAATTCAGCGTGGGGCCGTAATAAAGGCCCCCACGCAGGGCCCGGGGAGGCCCGGCACTCCCCGGAACGATGAAAAAGGGAAAGGAGGCGTTCGGCCTCCTTTCCTTTTTTCACCGGCATACCGGTCGGAAACAACCGATGGAACTGCCGTAAACTTGTGATTATGCCTTATTTAACGTGAGTCGCATCGAGCAACCCATCCTGACATTGGGCCAATGGCTATTGATAGCCATTTGCAAGCCCGCCCCTGTCAACCGACGCCAAGCCGGGCGCCATCAAACTTGTTTGAATGGCCGGGGCGCGAAGGAGGAGGGCGAAGCCAACGCACGGGCAGGGGTGGGGTTTTCAGTACAGATGCGGCTTCGACAGAAGCCGTTCATGCGAGTCGCGCTTAAGGAATCGCGAAATCTGATGCCGGAAAACAAACACATCACACGATTCCTTAAGCGCAACTCACGTTATTGTAAATGCAACTTAATGAAACTGCGTCCATCAAATCAGCTAAAATTCATTCAAAACTTACCGCAGAACCTATTCCGGGCACCGTGAGAGGGTGCAGGGCAGGTTTTGTGAAAGATGAAAATCAGTCCGTTTTTGATCATATTGCCCCTTTCCATCTGCGATATCGGCGAATTACGACCCGGCGCGTGCCACATCCGGGCGTCCACGCCTTGGCTTTCAATTGCCGAGGTTGCGGAAGCGGGCGGTCACGTCGATATCGGTGATCTCCTTCGAAAGCATGGCGATCGTGGCGTCGGGCATTTTTTTCAGGTCGACCAGGATCAGCACGTCGAGGCAGTCGTTGAAGTCGTGGTCGACGTTGAAGCCCAGCACATGCGCGTGCAGTTGGAGGTATTTGCGGATCAGCACCGGGATCGAGAATTCGTCGCGTTCGATATCGGCGACGATCTTGTTGATCAGGTCGACATCGGCGATGCGGCGGATCAGTGAGCTGTCGATACGGGCATGGATGCCTTTCATCCCGTTCAGTGGATGGATCATCGCCGCGCGTTTGGGGTCGTAGTGGTGCTGGCGCAGGTATTCGGTGATCACGACCTTGGAGGTGGCCTGGAAATCGCCCGATATGGTTACCGGGCCCAACAGGTTGCGGTATTGGTCGTGTTTGAGCAGCACGTAAAGGATGCCTTTCCACAGCAGCATCAGGGTCGCCGCCTTGCGCTGGTAGTTGGCGGTGATGAAGCTGCGTCCCAGTTCGATGGTCTGCTCCATGATCGGCCCCATGCCGGGGTCCATGCAAAACAGCGAATTGACGTAAAATCCCCGGAGGCCGTAGCGGGGCATGATCTCGCGGCCCATGCCCATGCGGTAGGCGCCCACAAGTTCGCCCGCGGCGCGATCCCAGATGAAAAGCTGGTGGTAGTAAGCGTCGTAATGGTCCGTATCGATGCTTTTCATGGACCCCTCGCCGATCTCGCGGAAAGTGATCTCGCGCATACGGCCGATCTCATGCATCATATTGGGGATTTCGGACGACGGGGCGAAGAACGTATCGTAATTGCCGTATGCGAACAGCAGGCGGTCGGGCCGTATGGCCTCCAGCTCGGCGTGCAGCAACTCGCGTTCGCGGCCGTCGCCGATCTCTTCGGGGACCACCTCGGCCGGCTTGCGGCGGGGGATGACCCGCAGTTTGCGGCGGTGCCGCTTATGGGTCAGGTAATCGACGTTGGCCCGCAGATAGTCGGCATAGGCCTGCGGATCGGTGACTCCTTCGAGGCGTTTGACCGTGAGCGGCGAGCCTATGTTGACGGTGACGTTGGCGCCGCGCTTGTTGAGCAGTTCGCGGGGAAGCATGGCGGTGCGCAGCGTCGGGTGGATGCGCCCGGCCAGGTGGAAGCGCAGGCTGTTGCGCGCCTCGATGCACACCGGCACCACCGGTACACCCGCATTGCGGACGAAACGCATCACCGACCGGCTCCAGGGCTTATCTTTCAGCTGCGAGAAGCCTTTTTGCCAAGTGGCGACCTCGCCCGCCGGGAAGATGACCAGGGCGCCGCCATTTTTCAGGTGGGCATACGACTCGCGGATGCCGCGCATGTTGCGCCCGGCGTCCTTCGAATCGAACGGGTCGACGGCGATGAAGTACGGTTTGAGGAACTCAATGCGGTTGAGCAGGAAATTTCCCATGAAACGCACGTCGGGGCGGATCTTCGACAGCATATCGATGAGGATGATCCCGTCGAGGGCTCCCGTGGGATGGTTGGCGACGACGATCAGCGCCCCGTAGCGCGGCAGGTTCGAAAGGTCTTTCTCGCTGGCCGCATAGGTCACGCCGATATCCTCCAGGACGGCCCGCGTATTTCCCGCGGCTGCAGCACGGGCATACAGCCTATTCAACTTATTCAGGCCCAGGAGCCGCATAAGTATTCCCGCCCCTATTCCCGCACCCGTTCCCTTCTTCCCGAACATCAAGTCCTCACGCCCCACCAGGTGCCTGGTGTTTTTTATATTCTCAGTCGCCTTCATATCGAGCAACAAATATATCACTTTATTGTTAACCAGCCAATAACCCTCCCCGATTTTTCCTTCCGGACGGGCTACCTTCCGTCATATCATCCCCTTGTGCCCGCGCAACGCCCCGTATGGACGGGCGCCGGACCGAAAACGACAGGGGGGGATGTATGCCGGTCGTATAAATTTGCTACTTTTGCCGCAACACCATGGTTAAAAAAGGAAATAAAGAGGACGTGAAATGCCAGGCGGCGGCGCTGCCGGGCGATCCGGGAGTGTACCGTTTCCGGGACGCCGACGACGTGGTGATCTACGTGGGCAAGGCCAAGAACCTGCGCAAGCGGGTGATGTCCTACTTCGTCGACGCGGCGGGCCACACGGCGAAAGTACGCCTGATGGTGCGCCATATCCGCCGCATCGAATACACGGTCGTGGGCAGCGAGGCCGACGCCTTCCTGCTGGAGAACAACATGATCAAGAACCTCCGGCCGCGCTACAACATCCTGCTCAAGGACGACAAGACCTACCCCTGGATCGTGATCCGCAACGAACCCTGCCCGCGCATCGAGTCCACGCGGCGGCTGGTGCGCGACGGATCGCGCTACTACGGGCCTTACTCGTCGGTGTCGATGCAGAAAGGGCTGTTGGAGATGTTGCACGGCGTTTACCAGTTGCGTACGTGCCGCCTCGACCTCTCTCCCGCCGCCGTCGCCCGGGGGAAATACAACGTCTGCCTGCAATACCACATCGGCAACTGTCGGGGGCCCTGCGAGGGGCTCCAGTCCCGGGAGGATTACGACCGCTCGGTGGAGATGGCCGCCCATATCCTGCGGGGCGACGTGCGTCCGGCCGCGGCGTGGCTGCGCGAGCAGATGGCCGCGGCGGCGGCCGAGCTGGACTTCGAAACCGCCGCACGCTACAAGCACCGCCTCGACCTGTTGCAGAACTACACCAGCCGTTCGGTGGTGGTGAGCAGCCGGTTGACCGACCTGGACGTGTTCTCGCTGCTGACCGACCCCGACACCTCGACCGCCTATTGTAACATGACCCGCATCGTGTCCGGGGCGGTGGTCAACAGCTTTACGGCCGAATTCTCGCTCGGGGCGGATGAAGATCCCATAACGATACTTACCCACGCGATCCGGCAAATTGCGGAAAACCTTTCGGGAGGGCTGGCACGCGAGGTGGTGGTGCCGTTCATGCCCGCCGAGGCGCTGTTTCCGGGCGTGACGTTCACCGTGCCCAAACGCGGCGAAAAGCTCGACCTGCTCGAATTTTCGGCCAAAGGCGCACGGTTGGCGCGGCTCGAAAAACTGAAAAATATCGAGGCCCGCGACCCCGGCAGGCGCGTCGAACGGCTGATGGAAGTGATGCAACGCGACCTGCGGCTTGCGCGCCAGCCCCGCCATATCGAATGTTTCGACAACTCGAACCTGCAGGGCACGAACGCGGTGGCGGCGTGTGTGGTGTTCCGCGACGGCAAGCCCGCCAAACGCGAATACCGCCACTTCAATATTAAAACGGTGGTCGGGCCGGACGACTTCGCCTCGATGCGCGAGGTGTTGACGCGCCGCTACGGCCGCCTGCTGGACGAAGGGGCCGAGCTGCCCGACCTGATCGTGGTGGACGGAGGCAAGGGACAGCTCAGCGCCGCCTACGGGGTGCTGTGCGAACTGGGACTCGAAACGAAGATCGCCATTATCGGCCTGGCCAAGCGCATCGAAGAGGTATTCTATCCCCACGACCCGATGCCCTACTACCTGGACCGCAACGGCGAAACGCTTAAAGTGATCATGCACCTGCGGGACGAGGCCCACCGCTTCGGCATCACGTTCCATCGCCGGAAACGCTCGAAGGCCGCCATCCGCAGCCGCCTGGAAGAGATCCCGGGCGTGGGACCGGCCACGATCGAGAAGCTCCTGAAGCGTTTTCGCACGGTGAGCGGCATCCGCAACGCCCCGCACGGACAACTCGCCGAAACGGTGGGAAACCGTCGTGCGGCGGAAATTGAAAAATTTTTCACATCCGATGCAACGCAAAGGCCCGATCGTGCATCTATAGGATAATCTTTCCGGACTAAACATTTTAATTAAGCGCCTGTAAATCGTGGCAATATATTTGATAACTAACGCCACATGCTTCCCCGGAAAAGTTTCGGACTTTAATGCAAAAACCGCAAAAATGAACGATTGTTTACATTTTGTAGATATTTCTTGGGTGATTAAAACTATTTGATTACCTTTGTAACGCGAATTACCAAACCTAATTTAATTTTTTAATTATGAAAAAATCAGTTCTTTTCCTTGCATTCACCGTGCTTGCATCGACTGCTTTCGCTCAGTTCAACATGCGCTTGACCTATGGTACCTTCGACTCGAAACAGGTCACTTTCGGTTATGACATCTGCAAATGGACCCCGTTCGTTGCTTTCGACGCTTTCACCCTGGCCGTTAAACTCGACGAAGGCGACGTTACCAAACTCAATGCAAGCGCTTTTGCCCCCACCCTCGGTGTGCGCTACTATTTCCTGAACAGCGGTGACCTGAAAGGTTACGGCAGCCTGTCGGCACAGAAAGTATTCGTGAGCGGCAAATACAAAATGGAAATTGAGAACGAAGGTTCGCAGACCATCAAACTGAGCGACGTTCTGGACACCAAAAACATCCTCCAGGGCCAACTCGCTTTCGGCGCCGAGTACTTCTTCAACGACAAGCTCAGCCTCGTTGCAGAATACGGTTTCCGTTACATCTACAGCCAGTTCAAAACTACTGCAGATTTCGGCGACGGCACTTACACCATTCAGCCGGGTGCAACTTTCGCACGCCTGGGTCTCGGTTTCCACTTCTAGTAGAACCCTGCACCGATCATAAAAAGACGCGCCATGACGGGCGCGTCTTTTTTTATGCTATCTTTGCCGACGATAAAGGATCTGCCTGAAAAATATGTTCTATTTCTTCAGTCACTCTTTTTTCGCCTGATGGCGACATACTTTTTTGTCTTGACACAAAAAAGTAGTCAAAAAAGTCATGGCCCGTCGAATTCGCTGAACTTCCTCGTTCTATGGCTAAAACGGTTAGCGCCTCCTTTTTAATCGCCTTACGGCGCCTAACAGTCGTTGGACGAACACCGTTTCTTAACGCCTCCGGACTTCGGAATTTCCAGGCGCGAATTCTCCAAGGGCCACTGCCTGCCGGGCGAAAGCCAACGTATTTTTAGGACTGATCACTATAAGACGCGAAACGATGAACACCGAACAATTCTTACAATCCAAAATAGCCGAGGCGGTCAGAGCGCTTTATAACGCCGAAGCGGCCGACCTGCAAATACAGAAGACGCGCAAGGAATTCGAGGGCGACTACACCCTGGTGGTCGTCCCGTTGCTGCGTGCCAGCAAATCGTCGCCCGAAGTCACCGCGGCCGCCATCGGCGAATGGTTGAGCGCCAATGTGGCCGATGTCCGCGACTTCAACGTCATCAAAGGGTTCTTAAACGTATCGATGAAAGACGAATTCTGGGGCGAGAGGTTTGCTGAGGCCGCCGCGCAGCCCGATTTCGGGTTCAGTGCCCCTACCGGACGCACCGTCATGGTCGAATATTCGTCGCCCAACACCAATAAGCCCCTCCACCTGGGGCATATCCGCAACAACCTGCTGGGCTACGCCGTGGCGGAAATACTCAAGGCGTGCGGCCACCGCGTGATCAAGGCCAACCTGGTGAACGACCGGGGCATCCATATCTGCAAAAGCATGATTGCCTGGCAGTTGTACTCGGGAGGGGAAACCCCGGAATCGTCCGGCATGAAGGGCGACCACCTGGTGGGTAAATACTACGTCGAGTTCGATAAGCACTATAAAGCCGAAGTCAAGGAGCTTGCGGCGGCCGGCATGTCCGAGGACGAGGCCAAACGTACTGCTCCCATCATGGTCCAGGCGCAGGAGATGCTGCGCCGGTGGGAAGCCCGGGACCCGGAGGTCTACGGGCTGTGGGAACGCATGAACGGCTGGGTGTACGAGGGCTTCGACGCCACGTACAAGGCTTTGGGCGTCGATTTCGACAAGACGTACTACGAATCGAACACCTACCTGACGGGCAAAAGCATCGTCGAGGAGGGGTTGCAGAAAGGCGTGTTCGCACGGCGTGCGGACGGGTCGGTGTGGATCGACCTGACGGCCGACGGGCTGGATGAAAAGCTGCTGCTGCGTGCGGACGGCACCTCGGTTTACATGACCCAAGACCTGGGCACGGCCGTACAGCGTTTCGGCGAGGAACACCTCGACGAGATGATCTACGTGGTGGGCAATGAACAAAATTACCACTTCCAGGTGCTCAAACTGGTCCTCGGCAAACTGGGTTACGCCTGGGCGCAGGACATCACGCATCTCTCCTACGGGATGGTCGAGCTGCCCGAAGGCAAGATGAAGTCGCGCGAGGGAACGGTGGTCGATGCCGACGACCTGATCGCCGACATGGTGGCTACGGCCCGCGAAACGTCGGCCTCGACCGGCAAACTCGACGACGCCACCGAAGAGGAAGCCGCCTCGATCAGCCGCATGGTGGGCATGGGCGCGCTCAAATACTTCATTCTAAAGGTGGACCCGAAGAAGACGATGCTGTTCGACCCCCGCGAGTCGATCGACTTCAACGGCAATACCGGGCCCTTCATCCAATATACCCACGCCCGCATCCGCTCGATCCTGCGCAAGGCCTCCGAGGCCGGTATCGACTACACGGCTGTCGCCCCGGCGGGGTATGTGCCCGAGGAGATCGCCCTGATCAAGCAGGTGGTCGATTTCCCGGCCGCGGTAGCCCAGGCCGGGCGCGAATTTTCGCCTGCGGTCATCGGGGCCTACGTCTACGAGCTGGCCAAGACCTTCAACGGTTACTACCACGACCACTCGATCCTTAAGGAATCCGATGCCGCCGTGCGTGCAATGCGCCTGAGGTTGGCCGGGCAGGTGGCTGAAGTCATCTCGCGCGGCATGCGCCTGCTGGGGATCGAGGTCCCGGAAAGAATGTGATTCCGGAATACATCCGTACTATCAATGGCGATCGGGGCACAAAGTGCCCCGATCGCTGGTTTATGCCTGCCGGGAAAGGGCGGTACCGAAGATGCGAGCCGCGGACACAGGTATTTCGCTTTGCGAAATGCAGAAAGATAAAATTTTCCTATATTTGCACCGCCGTACGGTATCCGGCATCCTCCGGGATGCGGGATCGAAAGAGGGAACCGGGTGTGAATCCCGGACAGTACCCGCTGCTGTAAGTTCCATGCAATCAAAGGGAAGGCAACCTGAAGCCACTGTCGCAGGACGGGAAGGCGCCGAGCCCCGGAACAAGTCAGAAGACCTGCCGCGCGAGCATCCAAAATTCAAGCTTTCGGGATGAAAAGCGGCAATGCACAGCCCCCTTCCGCGGGGTATCTGTAATTGAGTCACTATTTTCCTTTCGACACTTGATTTTTGATTGTAAATTTTTAATTCACAATTAAAAACAAGTTTTTATGAAAAAACTTCTGCTCTCCGCCACGCTTATTGCGGCGGTCTTCACGTCGCAGGCGGACGAACTGGACACCACGAAAGTCCACGCGATCGACAAAGTGGTCGTCAACTCCCTGCGCACGCCCATGCTCAAAAGCGATGTGCCCAATTCGGTCGAGGTGATCACCCCCGGCGACATCTCACGCGCGTCAGCCACATCGCTTTCGGAAATGGTGCGCGGCTTCACCCCCTCGGAAAGCGGCGATTACCAAGGCCTCGTCGGGGGTATCGAACTGCGCGGGTTCGCCCCCAGCGGTCTGGGGACCAACACCTACACCCTGCTGCTGGTGGACGGCATCCGCATGGGTACCCGGTACCCTGCGACGACTTTCCTGACCGGCATAAGCTCCATCGAGTTGCTCCGCGGGCCATTCTCGGCGGTCTACGGCAGCGGCGCGATGGGCGGGGTGGTCAACGTGCTCACCCCGGTGTCGAAAGGCGCGGTCAGGGGCACCGTGGGCCTCTCGTACGGCACCTGGAAAACCGACGCCGAGAGCGTCGCCCTGGGCGGATCGCTGGGCAAACGGTGGGATTTCGACGCCGTGTTCGACCATTCCCGCCGTGCGGGCGACTACCGCACCGGAAGCCGCAACACACTGCATACGAGCCCGTCGGAGAAAGCTGTCTGGGATCCCCACGCCTACGATACGACCTACCACAACACCGGTTACGACAAGATGCGGGGTATGTTGCGCGTGGGCTGCGACCTCTCGGACCGCTGGCGGCTGAACCTCTGTAACGATGTCTATTACACGGGCGACGCCATGGCCAACGGCAACCTGTGGGGCCAGTACGGCATCACCGACGCGCGGATCATGCGCGACTTCCACCGCCTCGACCTCACGGGCACTGCCGGACGCCACACCCTGCGCCTCTCGCCCTACCTGAGCTTCGAGGAGCGCGACCTGGACAACATCGGCAACTCCTACGGCAAGAACCATTTCTCGTACAACACGATGGGCATCCTTGCGCAGGATGCCATCCGGTTGGGCTTCGGGTCGCTGGTGGTGGGTGCGGACAACTTCTCGGAGTGCTTCCGCTCGTCCAACGAAAATACGGACGGATCGCCTGCCGCACCCTGGCAGCCCGATTACAACAACGTCCAGACCGGGGTGTTCGCACAACTCAACTTCTCGTTCTGGAAAGGCCGCGTGTCGGGGATCGCCGGGCTGCGTTATGAAAACATCCGGTTCCGCACGCTGCACACCGGCCTGATCGATTCAGAGCCCAATTCGGACGACTACAACACGGTCAATCCCAACGTGTCGGTGCAATTCCGGCCGATGACGGGGCTGCGGATACACGGCGGCGTGGGGCGTGCGTTCCTGGCGCCCGATCCGCTGAAGAGCACCGGGAAATATACTTCCTATTATACCTACATCGGCAATCCCGCCCTGAAACCCGAGTCGGCCGTCACATGGGAGGCCGGCATCGGTTACGATTCCCCGTCGGGCGCACTCCAGACCGATGTCACGCTCTTTTTCACCAATCACAATAACCTGGTAGTCAGCAAGTCGATCGCCGAAAACACCTATACGTTCGAGAATGTGTCCGAAGCTTCGATGGATGGCCTGGAGATCATGGCCTCGTACGACCTGGGGACCGCCCTGGGCAAAGCGTTTTCATGGAAATTCCATGGTTCCTGCCTGCGCATCTTCCACTCGGAGGTCAAGACCGCGGACATCGCCTCGGAACGCCGGTACGTCAGCCGTACCAAAGCCACTTTCGGCACCACATTCCTGCATAAAGGGCTGTCGCTGGATCTTTCAGGACGCTACGCAGGACAAAATACGCAGGATAACGGAGTGAATAAGGACTGGCCTTTCACCACTTCGGGCGGCCTGCCGGTCCGTCCTTCGACCGATGGCCAGGCCACCGTCCGCATGCCCGACTACATGGTGCTCGACGCCTCGGCCAGCTTCCGCGTGATGCACAACATGACCCTCGGCGTGAAAGTGAACAACCTGCTCGACGAACTCTACGCCGAACGCGACGGCTACTACCTGCCCGGCCGGAATTTCACTTTCAGCATGCGGCTTACGTTCTGACGCTCCCCGCGGCACACAACACAGGCTGTCCTTCCGGGGACAGCCTTTTTTATTTATGGAATAAAATCGTACATTTGCGTTTGCGCTACGCTTTGAGTAGCGGGAGCAGGGCCGGACCGACGACAAGCCGGGAGCCATCAACCATGTTTGAACGGCCGGGGCGCGAAGGAGAAAGCCGAAAGGCAATGTATCCGGACTATGCCGGGGCACGGAAAACCTGCACTTGAGATAGGAACACGAACAATTAAAACCATAGATTATGTCAACCATCATCAGCGTACATGCCAGGGAGATCCTCGACTCGCGCGGCAACCCGACCATCGAAGTAGAAGTAACCACCGCCAGCGGCGCTACGGGCCGTGCGGCCGTTCCGTCGGGAGCATCCACAGGCGAAAACGAAGCGCTCGAACTGCGCGACGGCGATAAGGGCCGTTACCTGGGTAAGGGGGTGCTGCGTGCCGTCGAAAACGTGAACGAGATCATCGCCAAAGAGGTGATCGGCATGGATACGACCGACCAGGTGGGCATCGACCGCATGATGATCGCCCTGGACGGCACCCCGACCAAAAGCAAGCTCGGTGCGAATGCCATCCTGGGCGTGTCGCTGGCCGTGGCCCGCGCTGCGGCCGACCTGCTGGGTATGCCGCTGTACCGCTACATCGGCGGGGTGAACGCCAAGACGTTGCCCGTGCCGATGATGAATATCATCAACGGCGGCTCGCACTCCGACGCCCCGATCGCGTTCCAGGAATTCATGATCCGTCCCGTCGGCGCGGCGTCGTTCCGCGAAGGCCTGCGCATGGGCGCCGAGGTGTTCCACTCGCTGAAGAAAGTGCTGCACGACCGCGGCCTGTCGACCGCCGTGGGCGACGAAGGCGGTTTCGCACCCGCGCTGAAAGGCACCGAAGACGCGTTGGAATCGATCATCGAAGCCATCAAAAAGGCGGGCTACAAGCCCGGCCGTAAAGCCGAAGGCGGCGACGTGGCCATCGCGCTGGACTGCGCCGCCTCGGAATTCTTCAAGGACGGCATCTACAATTACGCCAAATTCGAAGGCGACAAGGGGGCCAAACGCTCGTCGAAAGAGCAGGTGGAATTCCTTGCCGGTCTGGCGGCCAAGTACCCCATCGATTCGATCGAGGACGGCATGGGAGAGAACGACTGGGAAGGCTGGCGACTGCTGACCGAAAAGCTGGGCGACCAATGCCAGCTCGTAGGCGACGACCTGTTCGTGACCAACGTCGATTTCCTGCGCAAGGGGATCGAAACGGGTTGCGCCAACTCGATCCTGATCAAGGTGAACCAGATCGGCACGCTGACCGAAACGCTCGACGCCATCGAGATGGCCCATCGCGCGGGCTACACCTCGGTCACGTCGCACCGCTCGGGCGAAACCGAAGACTCGACGATCGCCGACATCGCCGTGGCTACGAATTCGGGCCAGATCAAGACCGGCTCGCTGTCGCGCTCGGACCGCATGGCCAAATACAACCAACTGCTGCGCATCGAGGAAGAACTGGGCGAACAGGCCGTCTACGGATACGCGAAAGTTTACCGCAAATAATTTTCGCTGCGGGCCGCGTCCCGGAGGATGCGGCCCGCAGTGTCTGAAAATCGCAAACCCATGGTTACTACCGACCAGATCAAAGAGCTTGTAAGGCGCCAGGATGCGCTGGGGAGGCATCTTTGACATCGCCAACAAGCGCATAGAGTTAGAAGAGGAACAGGACAAGACCACCGCCCCGGGATTCTGGGACGACCCGTCCGCCGCCGAGGAGCAACTTAAAAAAGTGGCTTCCGTACGGTCGTGGATCACGGCCTACGACGAAGTGGCGGCCCTTTCGGGCGATCTGGAGCTGATGCCCGACTTCGTAAAGGAGGGCGCGGCCACCGAGGCCGAGTTGCAAGAGCATTACGACAAGACGCTGGCGGCGGTCGAGGCATTGGAGATGCGCAACATGCTGCGCACCGCCGAAGACAGGCTCGGGGCGATCATGGAGATCAACTCGGGTGCAGGCGGCACGGAATCGCTCGACTGGGCGTCGATGCTGCTGCGGATGTACACGCGCTGGGGCGAGCTGAACGGCTACAAAGTGCGCATCATGGACCTCCAGGACGGCGACGAGGTGGGCGTCAAGTCGGCCACCATCGAGTTCGAGGGCGAGTACGCCTACGGCTACCTGAAGAGCGAGAACGGCGTGCACCGGCTGGTGCGGCTGTCGCCCTTCAACGCCAACAACAAGCGCCAGACCACCTTCGCTTCGGTGTTCGTTTCGCCGGCCGTGGACGACACGATCGAGATCAACAACAACCCTGCCGACATCGAGTGGGACACCTACCGCAGCGGCGGCGCGGGCGGCCAGAACGTCAACAAGGTCGAAACGGGAGTGCGCCTGCGCCACCTGCCGTCGGGCATCGTGGTGGAGAACACCGAAACCCGCTCGCAACTGATGAACAAGGAGAACGCCATGCGCATCCTGCGTTCGCGGCTCTACCAGCGTGAGTTGGAGAAGCGCATGGAACTGCAGAACCAACTCGAAGGCCAGAAAAAGAAGATCGAATGGGGCTCGCAGATCCGCAGTTACACGCTCCATCCCTATAAACTCGTGAAAGACCACCGTACGGGCCACGAAACCAGCGACACGCAGGCGGTACTGGATGGCGAACTGGGCGATTTCATCAAGGCCTACCTGATGGAATTCGGCGGGGGCGAGTAAATATTATCGTGTTGTTATCGGAGGGAAAGAGAATGAAAATCATTGGACTCATTTGTTTCTTTTTCACTTTGATATGGTTCTTTTCGGGATGTGCCAGCAATGGTTTCCTTATGGCGAAACCAAAAGTTACCATGTTCGGTAATGCGACATATCCCAAAAAAGAAGAGCACGCGACAATTGATATTTATAGAACAAGTGCCCCGACCCGGGAATATACCGAATTTGCCCAAATTGCATGTAATGACACCAATAATCATTGGTGTTTGCAGCAAATATTAAAGAAAGCGCGTGGGATCGGAGCGGATGCGGTTATCATAATCGGCAAGGCGGGTGCTTCGGGAGCGGGTATTCCAATAGGAAATTTTACGTATGTTGTAACTGAAGAGTATGGAATGATTGCCATTGCGATAAAGTATAAATAAAAAGCTTTTCGGATTGCAGGGCAACCCGCGGCCTTAGGCGCCCATGGCGCGTAGCGCCACGGGGGGTGGACGCCAGGCCGAAAACAAAATACAGAATAACGACAACTGCAGATGAACGCATTGACTAAAAGTGCACTTAAATTTTTTATTATCGCCGGATCGGCATGGCTCGCGGCCTGCTCGTCGGGCAACAACGCCTACCGCCAGGGCGACTACCTGCGTGCGTCGACCGAGGCCGTCCAGCGCCTGCGCACGGCGGCCACCAACAAAAAGGCCCGCGCGGTGCTGGAGAGCGCTTATCCGTTGTGTGTGACCGATGCATTGCGCCGCACCGAGGCCAACCGTACCGCCCGCGACCTGGCACGCCTGGAGTCCAACATCGGCATCTACAACGATATGAACGACCTGGCCGACCTGATCTTCCACACCCCGGCCGCCCTGACGGTCATTCCGTCGCCCCGCACGTTCCACCCCGAACTGGCTGAAACCAAAAACCTCGTGGCGGGGCTGTACTATGACGAAGGCGTGGCGGCGATGGGCGGCGGGACGCTCGAATCGGCGCGCGCGGCCTACGGATGTTTTTCAAAAACAGCTTTTTACGCTCCCAAGTACCGCGATGTGCAAGCCCGGCTGGCCGAGGCGCGCGCGGCGGCGACGGTCCATGTGGTCGTCACCCGCCCGGTGACCAACCGCGGATACCAGCTGGACGCCGAATTTTTCTATGACAAACTGATGGAAACGATCACGGCGCGTACCTTCCGCAACCTGATCCGGTTCTACACTCCCGAGGAGGCCTCGGCCGAGCGCCTGGCCCGTCCCAACCAGGTGATCGACCTCGATTTTGCGGATTTCACGGTGGGTAACAGCCGCCAGACCACCAATACGACCGAAGTGCACCGCGACAGCGTGCTGGTGGGCACCACGAAAGTCAACGGCAAGGACCAGAACGTCTATGGCACGGTGAAGGCCAAATTTACGGTCAACCGCCTGGAAGTGATGTCGGCAGGGGTGCTGGGCGTACGTATCGTCAATCCGGCGACGGGGCGCGTGGTCAGCCAGCGCGACTTCGCGAACCGCTTTGTGTGGTACAGCGAATGGGCCTCGTTCAACGGCGACGAACGCGCCCTGACACGCGAACAAAAGGCGATGGTCGGACGCAGGCCGCTCCCGGTGCCGCCCCCGCAGGAACATTTCCGCGGATTCGCCATGCCCCTCTACATGCAGGCCGCCGATTTCATCAGCTCCGTATATGCAAGTTATTAGGGCGTGGTTCACACGCTCCGGTAGGGGCCATCCGTATATCGCCATTCCCGCGACTTAATAAACAACCCCGCAGCAAGCTACGGGGTATGGTAAAGACTGCGATTGCCCCAGGCAATCGCCATCTCCCGCGGCCCGAAATCTCCAATTTCGCCCCCGCAGCCGCAGGAGATGGGAAGAGGATCACCGCAACCGACGCTGCGAGCGAGGGCAGGGGTCGCTTGCGAACTATGCCGGGCCGCGAGGAGGAAACCCATGCGATGCATGGGTAACCAAGCCGGCGGGGAATCGAACCCTTAGAGATTGAACGAATAAACTTCGTTTTGGTTAGAGAACCCCGCAGCAACCGACGCTGCGAGCGAGGGCAGGGGTCGCTTGCGAGCTATGCCGGGCCGCGAGGAGGAAACCCATGCATCGCATGGGTAACCAAGCCGACGGAGAATCGAACCCTTAGAGATTGAACCCTTGAAAGAATAAAACTAAACCGTCATAGCCATGAACCTAACCAAATTATTGCC
>JAVBNK010000204.1:0-3356 GCA_031551595.1 Rikenellaceae bacterium
GAATTTTTATACCAGGACAAACCGACCCGGTTTACCTTACGTATTGGAAATGGGATGGAATAGAATAGCCTATGTATAGCCACGCTGATGAATTTCTTGCGTGTAGCCCCGCTACGGAGCAGGCTTGAGCAATTCATAAAAATGGAGATCGGTAAACCGTCCGTTCTTCATGGCGGCGTGGTGGCGGATACCGACAGGTGAGAAGCCCGCCTTTTCGAGCACCCGCAACGAAGGGACGTTGAACCCGAACACCGAGGCGTAGAGGTGGGTGATGTCAGTCGCCTCGAAGATGTACTCACTCACCCGGCGCACGGCGTCGCTCACGATGCCGCGGTTGCGGTAGCGTTCCCCGATCCAGTAGCCGATCTCGGCGCTGGTCCGCTCCACGTCCGAGCCCTGTTCGACGCCCACGCCCCCGACCGCCTGGCCGTCCATGACAATGGCAAGATCCCAGCGCGTCGGGTCGTCCGCCTGCGCTTTGGCGATAAAGGCCCGGGCGTCCTCCTCGGTGTAGGGGTGCGGGAAATGGTCGCGCACGTAATCCCACACCGCGCGGCTGTTCGCGTGGCGCGCCAGCGACGGGGCGTCCCCGTCCATCCACGGCCGCAACTCGTATGTCCCGTTCGTTTTCAGCATGAAAAACAGAAATTTCTCTTCCTGTAAAGATAGGAAGAAAAAGAATTTTTCCCGGATGATTTTGCCTCAGGGAGCAACCACTCAGACAAATTCTTCGCACATCAGTTCCAGTTCTTCCGGGTGGCGGCGCAGGTAGACGGCCGCAAAACTGCAGGTCGGGATCACGCGCAGTTTACCTTTGCGGGCGTACTCCAAGACCGATGCCACCAGCGCGTGCGCCATGCCCCGCCCCCGGAGCGGAGTCGGAACGATCGTATGCACGATGTCGATCCCCCCGTTGAAGGGAACATACTCCACATAGCCGGTCAGGCCGTCCACGACCACCTCAAAGCGGTTGATACGCGGGTTGTGAGTGACTTTGTAATCCATATCGATCGGGTTTTATAGGTACCTGGAATATATAAGGAGAAAATACCATAAAAACCGTACCAAACTGTTGCGGATTTTCCTGTAAGTTTTGCTTTCAGGGAAATCTCATCCCTCGTAACGGTAGTGGCCGATGATCTTGTACTTGAACAGGCAGTCGGAGAGCTCCTGTCCCCAGCCGATGTTGTGGACGATCATCGGGCGCTCTTTGTCGCGCGAGCGGCTGTCGACCACGATACCGATGTGTGTGGTCCCGCGGTTGTCCAGGTGCCAGCAGACGAGGTCGCCCGGCAGGTAGTCGTCCGCGCGCTGCGAGATCGGTTCTTCGGCGCCCCGGCGTTGGAAGTAGGTCATCAGGTTGGGCACCCGGCGGTGGTCGATGTTGGTGTCGGGTTTCGAGAGTCCCCAACTCTTCGGATATTTCGAAAAATTGGCTTTCATATCTTCGTGGACCTCCTTTTGGAGGTCGATGCCCAACTTGCGGTAGGCGCGGATCACCACGTCGGTGCAGACGCCGCAGCCGGCCGGCACGTCGCCGCCGGGATAGGGGATCGTGTAGTAGGCCGGGTCGTAACGCACCCGGTCGTGCGTCAACTCGACGGCTGCGGCGGCCAGGCGTGCCGGGAATGTGACAGGTTGCGCGGCCGGGGCTGCCGCCGGTTGCGCTGTGACGTTCCAAAGCGTCAGGACCGCCCCGGCGACCGCCAACCCGCATGCCACGGCAAATATCCGGCGTTTTGTCCGCTGTTTCATTTTGCACTTTGATCTTTTCAAAGGTAACGAATTTTAACATCAAAACGTATACAGGTAAAATAAAAACACCGCCATGAAAGGTACGGTGGTCGGAAGAAAAAACTCATTGTCATCCCGAGCGAGGCTGACGTATGAAGATGCCTGCGGGCGAAGAGGATCGGTCAGCCGACGAGGGATCTTCCTTGTTATTTAGGCCTTGCATCGTGTTTTATAATATGGAAGATCCCTCGTCGGCCGGAATTTCCCCGATCACCCCAAGGATCGCCTGATGCCGGCCTCGCTCGGGATGACAGGCCTAAAAAAATAGCGCCGAAACGGGGCTATTTTATGATTATTTGCTTATTACGATCCCCTGAACACCCATGCCTTCAAGGCGGTGTTTTTGACCAGCCTGGCCGGAGCCACTAGAATTTAAAGTATTTCTCGCGGATCGGGCGGTCGATCAAGGCCGAGGCGGCGTTGTTGCCCACGAAATCTTCGGCCACGGGATCCCACCTGAGTTTCGATCCGACGGTGATCGCAATGAGGCCCATCTGGCACATCGAGATCGTCCGGTGGGCGGTTTCGAGCGGCTCCATCGTCTGCTTTTTCTCCTTGATCGCCACAAGCCAGTCCTCCTTGTCGTTGAGCACATGCTCGAACCGGATGTCACCCGGCTTGAATTTGTAGCCCAGGATGGCATCGTTGCTGGCGGTCAGCTTCTCCTTATACTCGATTTCGACCCAACCGTCCGTGCCCTCGAAACGCACGAACGGGCGCTCGATCGTGAAGTGCAGTTCCACGCCGTCGGCGTAGGTGTAGTTGACATCGAAACAGTTCAGCGTATTCCACAGCCCTTTGTCGAAGTCGCCGCTGCCCTCGATCGCCACGGGCCCCGTGTATTCGGTGCCGTTGCCCCACTGGGCGATCCCCATCAGGTGGGCGCCCCAGTTGGTGATCATGCCGTTGCAGGTGTCGCTCACACGCATCCAGCCCGGACGGGTGTAGGCCTGCTGCGGGTGTACCCGGTTTTCGGTGTAAGGAGCCTCCCAAACCGGTCCGCACCACATGTCGTAGTTCAATCCGGCCGGAACCGGCATGGTGGGCTGGTCGCCCGGTGCCGCGCCGCTCAACTCCTTCGGAACCCCGACGTAGATTTTCCTGATTTTACCTACCGCCCCATTTTTGGCCAATTCCACGGCACGGATAAAGCCGGGCATCGTACGGAATTCGCTGTCGTTGCGGGTCACGATTTCAGGGTGCTGCTTGAGCAGCGACACCAGCCGCTTGGTGTGGCCGATGCAGGTCGAGATCGGCTTTTCGAGCGACACGTGCTTGCCGGCGCGCACGGCGTCGTACGCCATCGGCACGTGCCAGTGGTCGGGCGAGGAGATCATCACCGCGTCGACGTCGCGCTGGTTGAGTACCTCACGGTAATCATCAAATGCCTGCACACCCTTATACGAAAAACCTTTCTGGGCAGCGTAGCCGTCGTTCACCTGCTTCACGGCATTGTCCAGGCGCCACTTGTCGACGTCGCACACGGCCACGATCTGCCCATGCGAGGAGGCGATGATCTGCGGGATGTTGGGTTGCGCAGCCTGACGGCCGATACCGATCAT
>JAVBNK010000125.1:0-5949 GCA_031551595.1 Rikenellaceae bacterium
CGGTAGATGCTGCGCTTCTCGGGGCGCGAGAACACCTTCGACATCAGCACCATGTAGCGCCCTATCAGTTCGAAAAATTTCATTTTCTATCCTCTTCCTGCACTTCTTCGTATTCGACGTATTCTCCCACCGAGCGGTTGACGTGCTTCTCGCGGCGCCCGGTCTGCCGGACGGTCACCTGCCCTTCCGGGCGGCGTCCCTGCCGTTTCTGCTGCGTGTCGACACGCTCGGCGAACTCGCGCTGCTTGCGGCGCACGTACCACCGCAGCAGCAAACGCCCTGCCAGCCCCAACGCATACACAACGACTATGCACCAGAATATAAATTCCAAAAATCCCATCGCGTCAAAATATCAACCCAACAAAGGTAGGAGTTTTTGTCGAATATCGGGATACGCCCCGGAAAAGACCCGAATAAATTCGATCTTCCCCCACGGCTTCATCATATTTATGCGCCCCTGCATGGCGCCGGATTGACAGGTTTTCCGTATGGGAATTATACCCCTCGTTACACTCCGTCGGGTTGCCGCGCAACCCGCGCCCCTGCACCCGTGGCACGACGCGCCACAGTAAAGTGGATGCGGGGACGGAAAAACAAATCGGTATGAATCAGTATATCGTTGCCTGCATAAAATCAGAACCGTTATGAAACCGGCGAAAACCGGCATTCTGATTCCTGTGGGGGCGGTTGTGGGCTTCACGGCCTGCAAGGCCGTTTAACCATAAGGGATATTATAAAAAGTAACGGATGCATCGCTGGCCGCCGCCGACGGCTCCGGCCGTATAACGGACAACCCCCGGAACCTTCCGGTTCCGGGGGTTGCATGGATCCCGCATCCCATCCTTTGGCACGACCTGCCGATAGCTTTCAGAGCGACCTTAATACCAGATATTTCCGGAGTAAAACCCGAAAAGACCTGCGGCCCCGGCCTGCTTGCCGTCCGAACGGTACGGATTGACATGGCGTCACACCGCACCGGTCTCGCAGCTGCGATAAAGAACCCGGAAGACTCCGACCTTAAATTTTTCAGCCGCTTCTCAGAGACCTACTCACGCAATCCATAACATCCGCCTTATCATCACAGATGATCAGATCATTTCGTTACAGATCAAAAGCAATACCGTATTCACGTAACACACGCTAGTCCACTATTACCCCTTTGTCAAAGTTCTTCCGCATCATGTCCCGATCGTCGTTGCATTCGAGGCTGACGATAGCTTACGACCACTTCCTTCGGACAGACGATTCACAGAGAAAAAATGAAATATAAGCGAACCGGCTCCCTTCCGTACGTGCGTCATCAAGCACCGAAACGGCTACTCCGTCGGCGGTTGCATCGGTAAACCAAGAATAGACGAGATGGCTTGTCTGAGCATCTCTTCCTGTCTTAGTTTCATCAGGAGGTTGATGTAACCCCCGATTTCGGTAATGTTCAAAGGCGCAGGGATGCGGGAAGGTCTGATATCGCCTTCCGTAGCGATCCTGCGGAGGATCGTCCGTTTGATCTCCAGCATTTCGGGGGAGACCTCCTGTTCCAGCAGTTTCGCCGCTATTGCAGATAAATAATCGTTGTCTGCCATATGGTTCGGTTTTTAAATGTTTTTGAAGGCGTGTCGTTTATTTATTCTCCGCGGGTTTCTTTTCTTCGTTTTTATTCTCCTCGGGCTTCTTCTCTTCAGGTTTTTTCTCTTCGTTTTTATTCTCCTCGGGTTTTGAGTTCTCGGATTTTTTCTCTTCGGGTTTTGAGTTCTCGGTCTTGTTTTCTTCCTTGGCAGTCGGTTTAAGGGCTTCCATGGCCCTCATGGCGAGGTCCTTGCTCGCGTCGATCACCTTGTCCCTCCCGGTCGAGGTGCTCGTTGTGCCTGCGTTCAGTATTTCTTTCAGGTATTCGAGGCCGGTGATGTTGGTCGTCGCCGGGTCGTTTTTGGACAGCAACGCGGTGATCAGGTCGGGAACCGTCACCGCCGACGGGGCGGCCGCACCCGTCAGGTTCAGGGCCGTGATGTCGGCCGTCGTTTTATTGGCCAGGTAATCGGTGGTGTTCAGGTAATCGCTGTCGAGCTCCATGCTGTCGATCGGGGAGTCTTTCCAGTTCCAGAAGCGGGTCAGGTCGATCAGTTCGCTGACGTTGGTCTCGCCGAGCACCGCTTCGCCGATCATGCCGTCGGTGGGCAGCGAGATGGTGGTGGAGGGTACGCGGAAACAGTTGGAATGGTAGCGGTAGAGCGAGTCCTGCACCTCGGCCGCCGTTTTCCCCAGCTTGTCGGCCAGGCTCTTCGGATAGGTGAACGGCAGCAGGATACAGTTGCCGTAGAATCCCAGCAGTTTTTTGACGTTCACGCAGTTCAGCAGCGGGATGTCGTTATTTCCCTTCGTGTCGCCGGTTTCCCCGACCATATTGTCGAAGTTCATGTCGATGGTGTAGCGTTCCAGCATCATGGCGCGTTCGTCTTCGCTCAGCGAACGCCACACCACCTGCGAGTAGCGCAGCGTGTCGGAGGCCACGTGGTGCATCAGCGCCTCCATTTCCTGCAATTCGGAATAGCGCAGCACCGGGCAGCTGTTCTTGATGCTGATGGTCACGGACGGGTGGAGGCTGCTGCTGGAGAGCATCGCCCCGAGGGGCTTGTATCCCGAGCCGAGCGTGAGGTTCACGTCCGAGATCGTCGGCACGCCCAGGCCTATGAGCGTCCTCACGGAGAGCGTCACGAAAGGCGTATGGTAGGCTTCGGGCAACAGCGATTTGAAGTGCCTGATCTGGTCGCGGTCGCCGCCCCGTCCCTTGTAGTCCTTGGCCAGGTCCCACAGTTTGTCCTGCATCTTGTCGTAAGCCTTGCGCTGCTCGTCTTCGAGGGAGGCGTAGTCCTGGAAGAGTTCGTAGTTGAAATCTTCGCACGAGTGGTCGATGCGGATGTAGGAGAGGTCGTCGTCGGCGATATCGCCCGGCAGGGTGAAGGTGCACCTGGCCACGGGGTTTGCGGCGTTGTTGCGGTTGCGGATGTCCTGGATCTGCTGTCTGAGTTCCCGGGTGGTTTTGTGGAACGCGGACAGGTCGTGGCGCTCGCAGGTGATCCCGCCGGCGATGATGCCTTTCCCGTTTTTGAGCACCAGCGAAACCTTCACGTCGTCGAACGGGAGCAGGAAGCACCGGAACGTGAGGGTGAGGGTGCGCGAGTCGATGAGCGTTTGTTCCATTTCCCATTCCGGGTACGCCGCATACCGTTTGACCAGGTTCAGTCCGGTGCGGTATTTATAGGGCAATGCGGCGGCAAGGGTGTCGCTGTGTTGCAGCAACATGTTGTAGCGTTTGTTGAACACGCTGCGGTTGAATGCGGTCAGGTTGGACTGCTCCAGCAGGTAGTTCTGGCCGGCCGGCAGGAACCGGATGAGCTTCAGCGGCACGAACAGCACCAGGTCCACGCCGTCGATGCACGTTTCGAGGCGGTAGCGACGCATCACTTCCCAATACTGGATGGTCATCGCGTGGGAGTGGTTGTGGTTGGCGATGATCTTCGTGGCCACCGAGGTATTTTCCTCGCTGGTGGCCGTGCGCACGCTGACGCGTTTCGATTGGGCGATCTTGTCCGAGGCGCTTTTGATGCTGTGCTGGAATCCCTGGGCGGCCGAGGAGGCTTCGTTGTGGGAGTTGGACTGCCTGGCGCCTGCCGATCCTTTGCCGCTCGACTGGGAATAGGAGCCGGACAGTCCGAGCATGGCCGAAACGCCACTGCCGACGATCCCGAGCCCGAGGCCGCCGCCGGCGGACCCCGATTTGGTCGTGTAGCTGTAGTTGGAACTGGCTGTCGCCAATTGGTTGACGGCACGGTTATAGGCTGCGGTGGTGTCGTCCGTTTGCAAAAATGCGTAGTTTTCGCTGACGGCGTCCATGCCTTCCGCATCATCGGCGACGGTGTAGCTCTGGGTGGTTTCGCGGACGATCAGGCGTTGTTCCTCTCCCGGCGCCAGCACCAGCGAGTAGAGCAGCGAACCGAGGGCGAAGCCGTCCGGCACCCACGCCTGGTGCATGTTGAGCACATAGCCGATGCCCAGCGACGACATTTTCGGGAATTTGTCGGGGTCGCTGTACATCTGCATCTTGAAGTTCATCACGTCCACCGGGTCGGTGAGGGTTTCGCGGGCCTGCTTCGTCCCGGCGAAGGGTTTGATGGCCGGCTCGACGAGGCGCTGCAGCATCCCGTAGTTGAACACGCGCGAGGGAGCCGAGTCGGTCGACAGGTGCACGGCCTGGTCGTCGTTGCCCATCAGTTTCACGCTCGGCAACGCTTTTTTCAGGTCCGTGCGATACCCTTTGAATATCTCTTCGGTCAGTACGAAATTCTTCAGGTCCGCTTTCAGGTTATTGTTGGCCAGCAGGTTGTTGAGGATCCGTTCCAGGTCGTTGCTCGTCTTGTCCGAAGCGAGGATCTCTGCCTTGATCCGCTGGTATTCGGCCTTTTGCAGGTCGATCTCCTTTTTAATGTCGGGGACTTTGGCCTCCAGGTCGGCGATCTCGCGGGTGACGCGGAGCTTATCTTCTTCCGACATGGGTTTTTTCAGCAGGGATTTCAGCCAGTCGAGCTGTTCGAGTTTCGATTCGTCCGTTTCGATGAATTTGGCGATGGCGTCCAGGCTGTCGTAACGGTTCAGGATCTCCTGCGCCTTGACCGCGTTGATGATATCGGAAGCGCTCCGGACGAATTTCTGTTTGTTGGCGCCCTGCGATATGGTGATCGTGACCACTTCCTGCAGGTTGTATTTGTCCGGCATGACGATCAGGAACCGTCCGGTGCTGTCCGTCTGTCCGGTGGGGTTTTTATCCGCCTCGGTCTTGTCGGCCGAAGGACTGGATATGCCGTCGATCTCGACCTGCGCATCCGGGAAGCAGACCTTGTCCGAATCTTTCTCCCCGGCTTTCCGCATGTACACCGTACCGCCGAGCAGGTGGGGCAGCGGCAACGCCAGCACCACGTCTTTCAGGAAACCCAATCCCTCCTCGATGATCTTCCCGCTCGATTTCAGGTCGATGCCCTCCTCAATGCCCTCCCTGAACAGGAAGACCGGTTCGGCCTCGTCGGTTTCGATGCAGAACGCGATGTTGTTGCCCGCCGCTTTCTGTTCCGCGTAGTAGCCCGCATATTCCCCCGCCTTCTGGATCAGGCCGGCCAGGGCCGCCTGGTCGACCGGGGAGAAATCGGGCTGCGCCCAGCTGAGGCGCTCCATGATCTGCCATGCTTTCCTGGCGTCGACCCTGGCGAGGTCTTCCACATGGCGTACCCCGACCTGCACCAGCAGGTAGGCCGTGTCGGGCGTCATTCCGTCGATCCGCCACAGGTCGGCCTGCTTCACCCAGGAGGTGACCAGTTTGACATCCACGTCGAGCGACGCGGCCAGGGCCTCCCTTTTTTTACGGGTCTTTCCCTTGAGCAGCAGGCCGGGCGTATCGAAGACGGAGAGTTTGCGCAGTTTGGCCTGCATGACTTTGCTGATCCCTTTGATGGGGATGAGCGACGTGCCGGTGCTTTCCTGCTGGTCGAAAAGTTTGAGCAGCAGGTCGATGATCGCGGGCGAGAGTTTATCACCGAACCTTTCCAGCGGGAATTGCAGGTCCCATTTCTGCCCGAAGACGGTCGCAAAGGAGGTAGGCTCCGCGTTCCGGTCGGCCAGATATTCCCGGATGGCCAGCAATTCCTCTTTGTGAAGGCGTTCGCTGGCCTTTCCTTTTTTATCCTGGATCATTTTCTTGAGTACCTCGTAGCTCGGATTGGTGAGCTTCTCCAGTTTGCTGAAAGAAGTCTTCTGCAGATCCCGTAATGTTCCCATGGTCAGTGTGGTTTTGTGGGTTAGGACACTGTAAATGTAGGGACTATTCTTTCCGGCGATCCGTGTTTTCGTACAAATATTTGATTAAAATCAGGGGAAAAATGTAATAAAAAATAAAAAACGTAAGGA
>JAVBNK010000196.1:0-4679 GCA_031551595.1 Rikenellaceae bacterium
CGAAGCCAGCTATACGCCATTCAGCGACACGGGCATCGCAGCCATCCTTTTCGGCACTGAAAAACAACAGCTCTTGCGCTGTATTGAACTTGTGCACAAAGAGTTGAATGCAATCAAAATGACCCGCATGACCGACCGTAAACTTTCCATGGCCAAACGCCAGTTCGCCGGCCAGCTGGCGATCTCGATGGAAGGCAACGAAGGAGCGATGCTCGGCGCCGGGAAAAGCTTCCTGCTCTACAACGAAGTCGAAAGCCTTGAGGCTACCTATCATAAAATCAACGCGATCACGGCCTCCGAAATCATGGAAGCGGCGAATGACCTTTTTGCCGACCCGTCGATGCTTACCTACCAATGAGTGATATGTTCGTCAATAACGACCTGGAACGCTACATCGAGGCGTTCTCCTCACGGCAGGATCCGCTCCTGGAGGAATTGGAGCGGGCGACCCACCTGCGGGTGATCCAGCCGCGGATGCTTTCGGGCGTCGTCCAGGGACGGCTGCTGGAGATGATCGTGCGGATGATGCGGCCGCGCAGGGTCCTCGAAATCGGCACGTTCACAGGCTATTCCGCGCTTTGCATGGCCGCCGGGCTGGACGGGAAGGGAAGGATAGACACTTTCGAGGTTGACGACGAGCTGGAAGCGATCGCCCGCTCGTTCTTCGAACGCAGTCCCCACGGACATAAAATACGCCTGCACATCGGCTCGGCGCTCGAAACGGCCCCGGCACTCGGCGAAACCTACGATATGGTGTTCATCGACGGCGATAAACGCGAATACCCGGCTTACCTGCGCATGGTCATGGACGGCATGGTGCGAAGCGGCAGCTATATCCTGGCCGACAATATATTATGGTACGGAAAGGTCGCAGGACAAACCCCTTCCACGGACCGGCACACCGCTGCCATCCGCGAATTCAACGCTGCCGTGGCTGCCGACCCGCGGCTGGAAAACATCATCCTGCCCATCCGCGACGGAATCAACCTGATACGGGTAAAATAGGCCCGACATGGCTGTTTTTCGCAAAGTTTTGTTTTCTTTGCGTGATATTTATTAAATGAAGAGTATGAAAAAAAACGTATTGATGACGCTTGCGGCCCTTGCGCTTGCAGCTGCCCAAATGAACGCCCAGGATATTGCCATAGGATTTAAAGGCGGTGTGAACATCCCGAAAATCACCGCAGGAGGCCATGACAATACCCCGCTCAGCGAAGGATACGCATCACGGCTGGCCGGTACGGCGGGCGTCTTCGGCGAATTCGGATTCACGAAAGTTTTCTCGCTGCGCGTAGGCTTCGAATACAGCGGCCAGGGCGGGCAGAAAGAGGGTTTCCAGGCGATTCCCCGCGCACAGGTGCTCAACGGCCTGACATCGGGACTGAGCCTGGGAATGAGCTACCTCAAACAACAGTTCCCCAGCCACACCGACGAGATCAACCAATTCTCCAGCGACCTTAACGCCCTGAAAAACGAAGTGGCCGGCGAAGACAAATATTTTTATGCGGATTTCAAGAGTACTGCGAAATTCAACTACCTGATGGTGCCCGTACAGGCCAAATTCGCATGGAAGCTCGGCCCCGAATCACCTTGCAAGGTGTATGTGGCGGCGGGTATTTTCGGCGCATACCTTTTGTCCGGTAAAAGGGTTTCCGAAGGCACGAGCCGGATCTACCTGACCGAAGACAAGTCGGGCCAGCAACTCTACGACCGGATAGGTCCGCCGATGAACGACCTTCTGGACGGATTGCCCGACGACATGCAGACCCAGATCAACACCATAGCCAGCATGATCGAAACCCGGATCCAAGAGCCGTCATTCAACCAAACACAGGACATCACCGACGACCTGTACCGTTTCAACTACGGATTCATCGGTGCGGCAGGCATCTCGTACAGTTTCGGACGCAGCGCGATCTTCCTCGAAGGCGGCGGAAACTACGGCTTCGTGAAAATCCAGAAAAGCGAGGCCAACGGACAAAACCGTATCGGCGCAGGCACCGTCACCGTAGGCTATATGTGCAAACTCGGGAAGTAAATCCCGCCGGATACAACCGAACGGCCGTCCCTAAAGGGCGGCCGTTTTATGTGCCTGAAATAAAAAAAGATGCGTTTTTTAACTTTATTTTATTTCATTAATATACTGCGATATCAAAAAACATTACATTTGCACCCGACTAATTACACAATCACCTACTAATCTATTATTAAAATGAAAAAAACTATTTGGGTTATCGCCATGCTGGCCATCGGCGCCACAATTTTCACCGCTTGTAAAAAAGATGATAAGAAGCCTCTGCCGAATGAGATGCAGATAGGTACGCAGATCTATCCGCTGAACGAGGCTTACGCCAACTATTGGCCAAGCGACGATGGTCTTATGGATTTTTGTCTGTATATGTCTTCCGCCGACGGAATGGTCGAGATCAATTTCTGCAACCTGCATTGCACTGGTACCGGCCCGGTGATCAAAAGCGGCACCTATACGTCAGCGGATACCTATGAAAACATGACGGTGGACAAGGGTGATATTGGATACACCACCGATAATTATGAAACCAATGTTTGTTTGGGGGATAATGCAAGCCTGACGGTGGTCAATCACGGCAACGACGTGTACGAATTCACATGGAATACCGTCGATGAAAACGGTGTGGCCGTGAAGGGGCATTACAAAGGGAAAGTTTTGTTTGACGAAGCAGATTAAGCAGGCTTACCGACTCGATAAAACGGCCGCCCTCTTGCGAGGGCGGCCGTTTCGTTTATAGGCGCCTGAGGCGGTTAAAAACCCCTCGGCAAGCTACGGGGTATTCATGGGCGCAGTTGCCTGCAGGCAACTGCAACATCCCGCGCGCCTTCGGCGCGCCCCCGCAGCCGTGGGATGTAAATGCAAAACGCAGTAAACTATAAGGGAATTGAACCCTTAGGGATTAAACCAGTTTCAACTCCTGCTTCATCCGCAGGATCTTCGCATCGAGGCGGGCGTCCACCTCGGCGAATTGCGCCACCGAAGGCAGCGCTTCGCATACCCCGAAATAGTATTTGATCTTCGGCTCGGTACCCGACGGGCGCACCGACACGATCGTGCCGTCGGCCGTGAGGAATTGCAGCACGTTCGACTGCTCGATCGCCAGGGGCGTAACCTGGCCCGTCGCCACATCCATGACCTGCTGCCTGAGGTAGTCGCGCACCGTAACCACCGGCGAGCCGCAGATCGAGCGGGGCGGGACAGTGCGGTAGTCCTGCATCATCTGGCTGATCTTGTCCGCACCTTCGATGCCCTTCAACACCACCGACACAAGCCCTTCCTTATAAAAACCGTATTCGACGTACATCTGTTTGAGCAGGTCGTACAGGCTCATTCCCTGGCTCCTGGCCCACGCCGCAGCCTCGGCTGCCAGCGAGCAGGCGCTCACCGAATCCTTGTCGCGTACGAAATCGCCCGCCAGGTAGCCGAACGACTCCTCTCCGCCACCGATATACTGCTTCTTGCCCTCGTTTTCGCGGATGATCTCGGCGATATACTTGAACCCGGTCAGGCAATTGTAATGCTCCACCCTGAAAGAGTCGGCCACACGCGCCATCATCTCCGTCGTGACGATAGTCTTAATGATGTACTGCTTGCCGTCGAGGCGGCCCAGGTCGTGCCAGCGCTTCAATAGGTAATAGGTAAGCAACACGCAGGTCTGGTTACCGTTCAAAAGCACATATTGACCGTCGGTATCACGCACGGCGATGCCGATGCGGTCGGCGTCGGGGTCGGTGGCCAGCACCAGCTCCGCACCCTCGCGGGCCGCCTGGTCGATGGCCATCCGCATCGTGTTGCGCTCCTCGGGATTGGGCGACTCGACCGTCGGGAAGTTGCCGTCGACCACCGACTGCTCCTTAACCGTCAAAATATTACGGAAACCGTACCGTTTCAGCGATGCAGGCACCAGGCGCACCCCGCAGCCATGCAGCGGCGTGTAGACGATCTTCATATCGGCGAATTGCTTCACGGCATCGGGCGACAGGCTCAGCGAGTGCACCTTATTAAGGTAGATCTCGTCGAATTTTTCGTCCAGAATGGTGATATTCGCCTTGTCGCCGCCGCGGAGGATCTGGTCGATCGAGGTGATATTCGCCACCTCGGCGATGATGTTTTTGTCGTGGGGCGCCGTAACCTGCGAACCGTCGTCCCAATAGGCCTTGTAACCGTTGTATTCCTTCGGGTTGTGCGATGCGGTGACCATCACGCCGCTCTGGCAGCCCAGTTCGCGGATCGCAAAACTCAGCTCCGGGGTAGGGCGCAGCGAATCGAACAGATACACCTTGATACCGTTGGCGGCGAAGATGTCGGCCACGCTTTCGGCGAACAGCCGGGAGTTGTTGCGGCAGTCGTGCGACACGGCCACCCTGATCTGCCGTCCGGCAAAATTCATCTTCAGGTAATTTGCCAATCCCTGGGTCGCCATGCCGACCGTATAGACGTTCATCCGGTTGGTCCCCACGCCCATGATCCCGCGCAGGCCGCCCGTACCGAATTCCAGGTCACGATAGAAGCTTTCCGTAAGCTCTTTCGGGTCGTTATCAATCAAATACTGTACGCGCTGCCGGGTTTCCGGGTCATAACCGCCCTCCAGCCATTTACGCGCCTTATCCAGAGCCAATTGCTTCAAATCCTGATCCATCTCAATATA
>JAVBNK010000055.1:0-8724 GCA_031551595.1 Rikenellaceae bacterium
CGACTACAACGGCAAGGAGGAGCAAACGACGGGCGACCTGAAGTTCCTCGACTACGGTTTCCGGATGTACGACGCGCGGCTGGGCCGTTGGTTCTGCGTGGATGCGTTGGCGGAATATGCGGTGGGTGTTTCCCCGTATGCTTAGAAATGTTCCGAATTAGGAACGCTGAGGCTACTTTTTTTGCAAAAACCCTATTTTATCTCTATTGGGGGATTTTCTAAAAAATTCCGAATTGGAATGATAATCAGAGATAAACAAAAAAACCGAGTAGTTGCCTACTCGGTCTAAGTGGTCCCTCTGGGGCTCGAACCCAGGACCCCAACATTAAGAGTGTCGTGCTCTACCAGCTGAGCTAAAGGACCGGTCGGGGACGGCAAAAGTAAGCGATTTTTCTCAAAACGCAAAAAAAAATGAAGAACCGGTGGCCGCGGTGCGTCAGAAATGCATGGTTCGCAAGCTATACATCCCCGTTGTGGCAAGTCGCAATTTTTTGTAGCGACTGTTACGGTCCGTGGGAATATGCAATAAACTACCCCGCAGCTTGCTGCGGGGTAGTGAAAGGCGGCGATTGCCCCCGGGCAATCGCCGGGCGGCACCAGGCCGGGCACCATCAAACTTGTTTGAATGGCCGGGGTGCGAAGCAGGAAAAGCCTGCAATGCAGGCTTACGTCCCGCGGCTCGAAATCTTTAATTTCGCCCCCGCAGCCGCGGGATGTGAATGCAATCGCAGTAAGCGTCGGGGAATTCAACCCGTAGAGATTAAACCGCTGCAGGAACAAGAATTTATGTGCAATAGTTTTCCCTGGCGGCACTTTGGCAGATACTTTGCGGGAACAGTAGGGAGTTTGCCTCAGGCAACCCCCTAAACTATTGAATAGACATATGATGAAAAAATTCCATGCCTTACTCGTATTATTTCTGGCCGTCTCGGCTGCAGCTACAGCCCAGGTCGATGCCGGCGTGAAGGTCACTCCGAAACAGAAGGACGGAGAGATGCTCGACAGCGTCAAGCAGACCGCCTATCCTTACCGTTTCCCGTTGCTGGGCAAGCGTGTGGCCAGCAAGGGTTTTATCCTGCCTTACCCTGTGGGGGTGATGCTCAACTTTTTTCGCGGCAGCCAGGAGGTGACGATCTCCAACCTGTCGGTCGGCATCGCCGATGCGTCCGGGGCTCCGGTCGTAGGGCCTGTGTCGTTGGACGATGTGGTTACTTTCGGCGATGTGCGCGCTGCGGTGACCAACGCCAACATGCGTGCGGACCTGTGGTTGCTGCCGTTCATGGACGTGTACGGCATTTTCGGCAAGGCGTGGGTCAAGACGAGCGTGGATATCGACGCGATCATGGATTATCCGGTGGATATCAGCACTGCGGCCAAGTTCGACGGCTATGTCTACGGCATGGGGACGATGCTTACCGGGGGCGTGCGGTCGATCTTCTTTTCGCTGGACTGGAACGTGGTGTGGACCCATTTCGACGAGATGGAGAACGATAACACCGCCATGAACCTTTCGCTGCGCACGGGCTATGTGTTCCACCTGAAACGCTCCGAAAGCAACATCGCGGTGTGGGGCGGGGCGGGGCGCGTCTTTCTGAACAACACCACGAAAGGTTCGGTCCCGCTTTCGGAGATCGCGCCCGACCTGGGTACGCAGTATCAGTCCAGCGCATGGTACCAGGATCTTACGCCCGTCCAGCAACGCGTCGTGGACGCTGCGGTGGAAAATTTCACGGACAAGAGCAAGGGCGACATCATCAACTATTCGCTCGACAAGCGTCCCGGGAGCAACTGGACGATGATCCTCGGCGCCCAGTACCAGCTCAACCGGCGCTGGCAATTCCGTACGGAGGTCAACGTGTTGGGCGGCCGCCGTTCGGCCCTGATGTCGGCGAACTACCGCTTCGGGATCAAATGACGCGGGTCCCGCGGATAGCAACTTTACTGCTATCGGGCCGGATCGCCGGTGGAGCCCGCGAAACGTCCGCCAAGGATCCCGGTTGCTGCCATTGGCAGGGGGTGGGGGTGTGGAAACTTCCGGTTGCCGCGTGCGCACTCGAACGCCCATATACCGGCAGTTGGCGTGAATTCTGCCGCTGAGCGGGATTAACGTTTCCGCAAACGGACTGCAAGGCCGTTTGCAGGTCTGCCCTTTGACGGGATCGGGAGGATCGGCGGCCGGTGGATTCACGTTAGTTAACGTGAGTTCGGCGAATTCATCGAACGACAAGCGATTGCTTTATAATCACTTCCCATTGGGCAAGCGAAGCTTACAAAGCCCGTCCCTGGCAAGAGGAGGGTTTGGGTGGGGTTGTCGGCACATCGGCAGCTTGTACAAGCCGCTAACGAATGTTCGACGAATTCAACCAAGCTCGTCGGATCATATATGTTGTTGTGATTCATAGTGTTTTAATTTGTCGAACTTACGTTAATTAACGTAAGGTTCACGAATTCGTAAAATCCTGGAAGTTTGTCTGCAATTTTTCCTCCTTCCAGCCAAAACCCCGGTTTCGGCTCCCCCTTCCTGTGAAGGATAATTTTCTGTATCAGGGGGCTTCGAAGATGCCATTCACGCAGGTTTTACGAATTCAGGCAATATGTCATTTTATGAGTTTTGAATTCGTAAAACCTGCGTGAATGATTATCGGTCCGGAGTTGCAAATCCGGATCGAAATCCTTATGTTTGTTCATTCAGCCCTGCGACGCAGGCCGGGAAACGACATTGCGTCTTGTTCTTTTCTTCGCCTGCGGCTTCTTGCAGCCTGTTGTGAATGAGCCTAAACCCACAAGATTGTGAAAAAGATAGCCATTATATCATCGAGCGTGCGCGACGGACGCCTGAGTCATCGCGTGGCGCTGTTTCTGGAGCGCTACCTGCGTGAGAACCGCATTGCCGACCCGGAAATCCTCGACCTGCGCGGGTACGATTTCCCGTTGTTCCACGAACGCTTTGCCTTCCAGCAGGAGCCTGCGGCCAATGTGGTCGATTTTGCAGGCCGGATCGTCGCGGCGGACGGGGTGATCTTCGTGTCGCCGGTCTATAACGGCAGTTTCCCGGGATCGCTGAAGAACGTGATCGACCTGCTGTATAAGGAGTGGTACCACAAGCCGTTGCTGATCGTTTCGTCGACCTATACGCCCACCCCGGGCATCGCCACCGTCCAGCAATTGCAGGCTATCATGCTGAAATTAGGGGCGTTGGTGGCCCCGATGCTGGCCACGGTGATCCGGACGGGCACCACGCTGGCCGAGGACGGCACCCCGGACGATCCCGAAAAATTCATTCCCACGCTGAAGCCTGCGATCGACGAGCTGATGTGGGTGGTGGATAGAAAGGCGGCTGAATGACCGCGGCGGAGGTCTTGGAACGGCTTGCGGCCGCCGCGGACCCGGCCCATGCGGCAAAGCTGGCGCGTTTTTCGATCGTTGCGGACCGCCCGTTCGGGGTACCCGTGCCCGTGCAGCGGCGGATCGCCCGCGAATGTGGCCTCAATATGGATACGGCGCTGGAATTATGGGCCGACGGGCGCCATGAGGCCCGCATGACCGCTTCGATGATCGCCCCGCCAGACGGGTTCACGCCTCAACTGATGGACGAATGGGTGGCCGGGTTCCGCAGTTGGGACATATGCGACGGTTGTTGCGCCAATTTATTCAGGAATACTACGTTCGCTTTCGATAAGATCGGGGAATACGTCCGGCGCGAGGAGGAATACTTTCGTCGGGCGGGGTTTGTGCTGATGGCCGAATATGCGATCGGCGACAAACGGCGTAACGATGAAGATTTCGTTGCGTTTTTCCCGCTCATACGCGAATATTCGGCCGATGGACGTAATTTTGTGCGCAAAGCAGTCAACTGGGCGTTACGCCAGATAGGCAAGCGCAGCCATTATCTTCATTCGCAAGCCATTGCTCTCGGCACGGAGTTGGCAGCATCAGGAAATAAGAGTGCGCGGTGGGTAGGGCGGGATGCCTTGCGCGAGCTGACTTCGCCGAAGGTCGCCGCACGCATAAAACGGTAACGGCGCCGGCATGTCGATGCATATCCTGCCGGGTGTATAGTTTTTTTGTGTATTCAGGACAGCATCATTAAATCTTAATTAAACTCTACAAAACATATCACACAGGCTTCATCAAGTATTTTATATGTCTATATATTTATTTTATATAATTAATTATTAATAATTTAAAAAATCATATATATCTACAAATAGTTCCTCCATTTTTGTCGCGAGGGAAGCTTGTTATTTATATCACAATTATTTCGTAGTTTTGTCAAGGTTAGGGTGATGTATATATTGTGATTTCCGTAATGTAAAGAATCGTAGCGCCATGTTCGCTTCCAGACAGATCAACGCCACCATAGAGGATATCGATAAGTTCTTCGATACGGTGGACCAGTCCGTGCTTGTGTTCCGCGAAGGGGTGAAGAACTACCTGTACAGCCACACTTCGCAATTCAACGATAATCTCCAGAATATCGCCAGGCTCGAATCCGAGTCCAACGCCCTGCGCCGCAAGATCGAATGTGCGCTCTACCTGCGTTCGTCCCTCGCCCGCTCGCGCAGCGACATCATGGAGTTGCTCGAAATGATGGACCATATCGTCGGGACGCTTTCCAAAAACCTCTTCCAGTTCGAGATCGAGATGCCTTATTTCCCGGCGGAGCTGAACGCCGAGTTCGTGAAGCTGGCCGAGTTGTCTGCGCTCAGCGTCGAGAGCGTGATCCCGGCGGCCAAAGCCTATTTCCGTTCGCCGGATACGATCACTGAGAAAATCCACCGGGTCTATTTCTATGAGAAGGAAGCGGGTAAGCAGGCGCAATCCATTAAACGCCATGTCTTTCACGATATGACGAGCCTGAAACTGAGCGAAAAATTCCACCTGCGTTATTTCGCCCTCCATATCGAAGAGGTGTCGGATGCGGCCGAAAAGGCGGGCGACCTGCTCTCGGTGATGGCGATCAAACGCACCTTATAATTGCGACAGACGGCGCCGGTCTGATGCAAAGTATGTGGCCCGGCCTGATAGTGTGAAAGATGGTATCTTATACGGTCATATTGCTGGTGGCGTCGGGCTTTTGTGCCTGGCTGGCGTATTCGGAACTTGCGGTGGCGTTCGCTCCGGCGCGGGCCTCGGGCATGGCCGGACGGCGTGCGATGGCCGTGTGGGGATGTGTGGCCATCGTGGCCGGGGGAGTGTTGCCGGGCAGCGGCACCTCCGAAAAAATGGCTGCCTGCTTCGCATTTTCCTCCTATGTGCCGGTGGTGATCGCCGTCGTGGCCGCGGCGCTGGCCGCCTATGCGACCCGCAGGCTGGGGTTTTCTTCGCCGGTCTATGCGCTGGCGGGTGCGCTGGCCGCATGGGTGGCGTTGACACATCCGGCTGCGGAATGGGGGCTGGTGTTGCGCCTGCCGCTGGCGTGGATCGCCGCGGCGGTGTGGGCGTGCCTGCTCGCATGGGGTTTGCAAAAGGGGTACATGCAATTGGCGAAGGGACGGGAGTTGCACCTGCTGAAACTGTCGGCCAGGCTGAGGATTGCGGTGGTCGTATCGATGCTGGTGCTGGCGCTTGCCGTGGGGGTCAACAACGGGGCGCTGGTCATGGGGATCCTTTCCGGAGCGTCGCCCGATTTCGGTATGCGTGCAGGTGCGCTGTATCTCGATGGCCGCCAACTGCTTTGGATGGCCGTGTTCCCGATCGGGGCGTGGTGCGTCGGCCGGTGGGCGCGGGGAAGGATGGCGCAGGCCGCACAGCGCGATATGGACTTCGATCCCGCTTCGCTGGCTGTGGTGATGCTGGCCGCCGGGATCGCGATGCTGTGTTTTTCGTTCGACGGCGCGGTAGCCTGGACGGGACTCGCCGCATCACCGCTTTCGGCCGCCCATATCGCCCTGGCGGCTGTGGCCGGGACGGGGCTTGCCCGCGGAAGGTATCGCACGGGCCTGCAGTCGTTTGGCAGAACGTTTTTATCCGCCGCGGGGTCGTCATTGCTCGCCTTTGGCATAGCTTATGCTCTGTTAGGCATGACGATGGACGTCATTGCACCTGGCTACAACATGGGGACATTATCCATAACCGCACCGACGCAGTATAACCTGACGGTACCGCTTTTCGGCGTACTGTTCGCTTTGGCGGTCGCCACCCTGCTGGTACTGGTGTTCAAATACCGAAGGATCAAAGCCGAAGCGATGGCGGCCTCGGTCGAACAGCAGCAGCAGTTGTTTGAAAAGCAGCGCGATATCACCGACCTGGAAATCAGGCAGGTGCTGATGGAGAACGAAACGCTCAGCCACCGGCTGGAGTTGCGGCGCAACGAGTTGGTGAGTATGGCCCTGAGCATCAGCGAGCAGAAGGAGTTCCTGGAGGCGATCCGCCATGCGGTCCGCGAGGCCCGCCGGCAGGAGGATCCCGCCGCAAGGGACGAGATGCTGGCCGGAGTGGAGTCGATGGTGATGCAGCGGATGAATTTTTCGCAGGAGTCCGAGCGGCTTTACACCCAGGCCGAGGTGCTGCACAAGGATTTCGGCCTGCGGCTGAGCGAGAAATACCCCCGCCTGACCGCCCAGGAACGCAAACTGACGACTTTCCTGCGGCTGGGCTTCTCGACCAAGTACATCGCTACGCTGATGAATATCTCCCCCAAGAGCGTCGATATCGGGCGCTACCGCTTGCGGGGCAAATTCGGCCTGGAGCGCGACCAGAAACTTACGGAGTTTATTAAAACCATATAACAATTACTCACTTAAATTAAAAACGCTATTATGAAAAGACTGATTTTTACGCTTGCAGGGCTTGCCATGGCGCCGGTTCTCTTCGCACAGACCGGGCAGCAGGAGCTCTCTACACGTTACAACCAGTACGGGGTCAGGGTCGACCGTAATCTGCTGACCGCCGAGGAACGCGGGGGTATCCTGGTGTTCGAATCCCTTAAGCAGGACTATAAACTTTGGTTCGACGCACGCGTGCAGGTGGACGGCGCTTACTTCTTCGGCCAGAGCAAGGATTATGACCCGATCGGCAGCGGCCTGACGCTTCGACGCGTACGTTTCGCCGTGAAGGCGCAGGTTACGCCCGACTGGTACGGCGAGATCGACATGGATATCGCCAACGGCGTATTCGAGCTCAAAGACGCCCTGATCCGCTACGACGGCCTTTGCCACACGTCGATCAGCCTGGGCAATATGAAGGAGGACTTCTGCATGTCGGAGGTGACCACGTCGCGCTACCTGTCGTTCATGGAACGCCCGATGATCGCAAGCGTTTTCGCGCCGGGCCGCCACCTGGGGCTGGATGTCAACTTCCAGCGCAACTGGTTCTATATGTCGGTCGGCACGTTCTTCCAGCTCGTGGAGAGCGAAACCATCCAGACGATGGTCGAGGACCAGAATAAGGATTTCGGCCGTTCGACCAAACCCGACTACACGGC
Source organism: Rikenellaceae bacterium (assembly GCA_031551595.1). Classification (GTDB taxonomy): domain Bacteria; phylum Bacteroidota; class Bacteroidia; order Bacteroidales; family Rikenellaceae; genus JAVBOW01. Next base: position 7,427 of record JAVBNK010000055.1, read on the forward strand.
GCGCATGGTGTTCACGCCGTTCTATAAATGGCATATGGACAACAAAGGCCTGCACGTCGGCGGCGGGGCGACCTACCGCCAGCCCCAGACCTCGGACGAGGAAGGGTGGCGCGTGGCCCGTTACAGCACCCGCAACGCCACGAATATCAACCGGAAGAAATATATCGATACCGACGTGCTCCCCAACAAGGATTATGAATTCCGTTACGGCGGCGAACTGGCCGGTTGGTACAACGGCCTGCGCTTCCAGGGCGAATACATCCAGAATGACCTGCACCGCCTCAATAACCTCGAAACGCTGAGTTTCTACGGCTGGTACGCCGAGGTCGGCCACACGCTGTTCGGCGGTCGCCAGCGCTACGACGAGTCGGGCGCGAAGTTTACGCAGCCTACCCGCGGCCGTTCGTGGGGCGACATCGAGCTGATGGCCCGCTACGATTTCATCGACCTGAACGACAAGACCGTTTATGGCGGTTCGGGCGAGAACTATACGTTCGGCATCAACTACTACGTCAATAACAACGTGAAGGTGGTGTTCAACTACCAGTACACGAACAACGACCGCTATGCCAACGGTAAAGGCAAACTGTTCGTGGGCCACGACGCCAACGGCAATCCTACGAAGGACTACAGGGCTGTGGTCGAGGGCAAAGGCAAAGCGGGCGTGGACTACAACATGGTCGGTATGCGTTTCGAGATCGACTTCTGATCGGGTGATTGTAAAAAAAATAAAAAATAAGATATTATGAAAAAGTTACTTTTTGCAGCTTTGATTCTTGGAGTCGCGGGCCTTTGGTCGTGCGTCGAGGATAAGCCTTACGAGAGCGTACCCAGCGTATCGAGCGTGACCCTTGCACCTTCATCTCCGGGTGCAGGTGTGGATATGACCGTTACGGCGATATTTACCGGTAAACCCGAGGTTACGTCGGCAAAGATCCAGTTTCGAGTGGCTCCGACCACCACCTATACCGCCGTCAACATGACCGAGAGTTCAACTCCAGGCACTTGGACGGACACCATCCCGGGGCAGGCCAACCTTGCCGCGGTCAGTTACTACATCGAAGCTACGAATGACGTCGGTACGAGCCAGTCTGCCGTGCAGAGTATTACGGTCGGTGTCGACTATTCGGTGATCAAGATCAACGAACTGGACGGCAACACCAAATTCATCGAATTGTACAACACTTCGAACGCTGCGGTGAACATTTCAGGGATGAAGATCAAGACGAACGCGACCAGCGCCGATGGTACGACAGGGGGTGCATTCCTGGGTCTGACCGCTTCGGGCGGTGGCGACT
>JAVBNK010000052.1:0-10240 GCA_031551595.1 Rikenellaceae bacterium
AATATTAATCTCTACGGGTTCAATCTCTAAGGGTTCGATTCCCCGCCGGTTTGGTTACCCATGCGATGCATGGGTTTCCTCCCCGCGGCCCGGCAGAACTCAAGTAAACCTGGTTCTGCCTCCGCTCGCAGCGTCGGTTGCGGCGATCCTCTTCCCATCTCCCGCGGCTGCGGGGGCGCGCCGAAGGCGCGGGCCGCGGGAGATGGCGATTGCCCCAGGCAATCGCAGCCTTTACCATACCCCGTAGCTTGCTGCGGGGTTGTTTATTTTCCCGCCGGTTTGGTTACCCATGCGATGCATGGGTTTCCTCCCCGCGGCCCGGCAGAACTCAGGTAAACCTGGTTCTGCTCTCGCTCGCAGCGTCGGTTGCTGCGGGGTTCTTTATGCGATCCCTTAGGCGCGACTCACGTTAAAAGACAATGCCTCCGGTGGCACGCACTGGGCGGCCGGGTTCGAAGCCGGGGTAGCGTTGGGGATTGGCTGCGATATGCTCGACGGCGCAACGCAGCAGGGCGTTGGCCGAGACCTTCACGGCGCGGCGGGCGTGGGCGAGCGGGCGGGCGTCTGCGGGAGAGAAGGTGTCGGCCTTCGGGGTGACGATACCCGTGTTCCCGCACTGCACGGCCAGCGACGGCATCACCAGCCATTTCACATAGAGCGCCAGCGGGGCTTTGAGGTATTCTTCCAACAGGTCCGGGAACCCGTCCGCAAGCAGCGGCCCGTACAAATTGCCCAGGGCCGGGCGTAGGAATTTGCGCTGGGCTTCGAGGATCGTGGCGGGGGTGATCTTTCCGGTGTCGAACGCTTCGGAATTTTCGAAGGCTGCGGCGACCACTTCAGAGGGGGTCATAAGCGGTTTCATGCGTCTTGTTTTGAGAGGTTCGCGATGAAGGTTTGCTGCGAGGGGTCTTCGGGGTCGAAGTCGAGGCCGTCGGCCTTGCGGGCTTCCCAGACCTTCATGTAGCCGGGCTTGAGTTGCGTGGGCGGCACGTTGACGATCTGCAGCGATGAGGCGTCCACGCCCAGTATGTGCCGGATGGCCGTGCGGATAGGCTCCATCAGTTCCGATTGCTGGTTGAGGATGACGGTGTTCAGCGCCACGTTGTACTCGTGCAGGATGCGTTCGGCGCTGAAACCGCCCGAGTAGTCCAGTCCGCTGAGGGTACGGAACCAGGAGTGTGCGACGATCACGTCGTTCATGGCCTGTTCGTGCAGGGCGCGCCAGTCGCCTTCGCTCGATGCGTCGATGGGGATGAAGCGCGAATTATCCTTCTCTTCGCCCTCGCGGACGATGAACATCACCTGTCCGGGCTTGCCTGCGAATTTGGTTTCGGCGGTGCGGACGAGCTCTGCGGCCTGTTCCTCGTTGTCGACGCTGGCGTCGAGCATCATCACGCCCGAGAGTTGGAAGGCGTTATCGAGTCGCGCGATGTTCCAGCGGTCGGTTTTGCAGGCGATGGCGGTGACGTTCAGGCCGGCGATGTACGAGGGCACGCCGTAATGGCTGAACGTGGGTTCGTACTCCTTGAAGTGGATCACCGAGCGCATCACGCCCCCGGCGTCGGCTTCGAACGCAGGGTAGAGCGGCAGGCGTTTGGCGTCTTTGAGCTCGAAGCGGTTCCAGTCGTGGTGCAGGATGACGTGGCTGCTCTCCTTGGCCAGGCGGCATCGCGAGGCGTCCTGGTGGAACAGCGAGAGGAACGAGCCGCCCGGGTCGGTGACCACTTCGAGGAAGGCGTTGCCGAAGACGAGTTTATCGACGGCCAGTTTTTCGATCACCTGCCGCAGGGATTCGCCGGTGCCGTTGGCCGCGAGGGTGATTTCGGCGAGCGCCGCAGCCGCGGGATCGAAGGCGAAACCTTTTCCGCAGATGTAGTAGGCTTTGTCGTTGACGATACGGCGGTGGGCGACCGATTTGCGGGCGATGGCGGCGAGCGTCTCGGGCAGCAGGTTGTCGCCGCCCCATTTCCAAAACTCTTTGCTGCTGCTCCGCGTGGCGCCCGGCGATAGGAACGGATCGGCGTTATTGCGTGCGATGAAGACCTTTTGTGTGTTTTTACGGGTTGTCATCAGGGTTGTTTTAGTGGTGTGTTATTATTCTGTTTCCGCCCGCCTGCGGCATGATAATTCTCTGCCCGCCGCTGCGGGGATCGGCGATTTCGTCACCGGGCCGCGGCGATTTCCGGGGCAATCGCGGTTTCAGGCAGGGACTTCGGGAAAGGGGGCGCTACCGGGAGCGCCCCCTTGCGGTGAATCGGTTACTCTGCGGCGGCCGCGAACGAACAATCGGTCGAACAGAGGGTGACGGTACGTGCCTGGCGTTCGGATTTTTCGGTTCCCGGGTCGGTCGCGGCTGTCGCAAGCCGGAGCGGATAGCGTGCCCCGAAGCGTTGCGAGTAGCCGGCCAGGAGGGTTTGCCCGGCGTTGGTTTCGATGAGCGCGACCAGGCCTGCGGCCTGCGAGGCCCGGGCGATTTGGCCGATGGCGTCCGCCGAGCGTGCGTCCACCGGGTCGATCGAGAAGCGCAGGGTATGCCGCACCACCAGGTCTGCGTCCTCCCACACGGCTTCTTCGAGCAACGATGCGGAGTTTTCGCTGAATTGGAACCGGGCGAAAGCCGCCGCGTCTTCGGGCGCGATGCTGCGGAATGCGAGGGATTCAGGGTCGAAGTCTATATGCTTGATATCGGATGCCCTGGCGAGGCTTATCGCCCTGATCCCGCCGCATTTGTCCGCGCATGTCCGGTTCAGTCCGGTCAGTTCCATGGCGTGCGCTATTTAACGGTAGCGACCGTTTTGCCGCCCGCGTAGTGCACCGTGAAACGCACTTTGGTGATGGCCGTGCCCGCGATCGTGCCGGAGAACGTGCTGCCGCTTTTGGCGAGGGTGACTTCGGTGCCGGCTGCGGCGTCCGAGGCGTTGAGGCCGATGGCGGTCACTTTGGTGATCATGCCCAGGTTGCCGGTGACGGCGACGCTTACTGCGCCTCCGGTCGAGGTGACGGCGGTGCGTGTATAGGTGGCGGGGGCTTCGCCGATGGCCATTGAGATCATTTCGGGCAGCAGGTAGTCGCAGCCGGCCATGAATATGGCGCGCTGGCGGTTCTCCATCTGGTCGGGGTTGTACCACATGCGCACTTCGGTGCCGGGGAAGTCGTTGGTGTTGACGGCCATCGCCAGGTTGCGGCGGTCGGTCAGCAGCACGAATGAGCGGGGCAGGTCCACGGGCTGGAAGGCGTCGAGTTGCAGGTCGATCACCGGGATGCCGCGGTAGAGGAGCCTTTCGCGACCGTTCTGTTTGGCGAGGAACGCCGATTCGAGTTGCGCATTGTTCAGCGCGTCCTCATAGAGTGCATAGATGTCCGAGGTAACGAGATAGACGAGGTTGCCCTGGCTTTTGGCGTTTTTGAGCTGGTTCGACGCGCTTTCCCACACCTCTTTGAGCAGCGATTCGGCTTCGGCGGGCGAGGTGTAGACTTTGGAGCAGAGGCCGGTTTCGCCGTCGGCGATATCGGCGACAAAGCGTTTGAGGAAGCCGTCGAAAGTCGAGTACTGGTCGCTGCGCGAGGTGTCGCCGAGCCACATCGTCAGGCGGATCGATTCGGCGATGGCCTCTTTGAACAGGGCGGTTTCGGCTTCTTCGAGTTCGGTTCCGGACAAGTCGTCGAGGTTCACGTCGGCGCGGTTGGTGATCAGTTCATAGACGCGGGTGAAGTAATCCTCGGCCGAGTAGCCGATCTCGGCTTTGACCTTGGAGAGCTGGATGGTTTTCTGGTAACGTTCGGTGGCGTTCGAGCCGTTCCACCCGGCCGACCCGTATTTCTGGAGGATATCGCCCGAGCGTTTCCAGAAGTGGAGGGTCGTTGGTACGGGCATGTTGTACATCATGCGGATTCCTAGGGCTTCGGCGTCGGGGCCGGTCATGATCGGGCGGAAAAAGATGGTTTCGAGATCGCGTCCGGAATAGGATTTTGCAAATTCGATTTTGCTCATTTCAGGGGTTGTTTTTCGGGTTATTGACTATAGGTTTCGCACATTCGCGAAAGGTTATCTGGGATTAGCCGAAATATTAGGTTCATATTTCATATGCAGGATTTCTTCCGTCAGGTCTGGCCCTTGGAGAATCCGCGCCCGGGATTTTCATGCGGTTCGTCGTTTTAGGCGCACCGCATAAAAATCCAGCGGATTCGACGGGCCATAGTTTTTTTGACTACTTTTTGTGCGATGACAAAAAGTAACTCGCCATCAGGCGAAAAGGGAGACTGAAAAAATCGAACCTACATTCTATACCGATCCATTATTTAAGGTTGCGCGCGTCTTCCGCATAGGCGCTTTGGTTGTCCGAGGGTTTTGTTTCGGCGACGGCGGGGTCTTCTTTGGGCTTTGTGAAGGTGGGTTTTGCGGCGAGGCGGGCGTTTTGCGCTTCGAGAGCGGCCACCTGGCGGCGCAGGTTATCGACCTGGGGGTCTTGCGAAGGGTTCGTACGCAGCCGGTCGATGACCTCCTGTTGGTTCCGGATGGTTTGTGCGGCCTGCTCGGCCAGCGCATCGTCCGGGGCGTCCTTATCGGCGGCCATGCCGAGCGATGCGAACAGTTCTTTCCATTTTTTGCTGATGCTCATATTCTGCGGTTTGTTTAACGGGATTTGGGGCAGGTTCAGTTTTCCGATCATGCTTGCGGCGTCGTTGGCGATGGCGGCCGCACCGACGACCTTGTCTGCGAGTCCTGCGCGCCGGGCTTCTTCGGGGGCGAGCCACCGGCCGTTCCCTCCGTTTTCGGCCATCAGGCAGAGGAACGTGTCGGCGGTCTTGCCCGACCGGGCGGCGTAGATGGCGGCGATGCGCAGGTCGGTTTTGTGGAGCAGGTCGATGGTTTGCGCCAGGTCCGAGGCGTTGCCTTCGGCGCGGGAGATGGAGTTGTGGATCAGGTAGAGCGAGTTGGCGGAGATTTCGCGCCGTCCTTTCGACGCGGCCTGGGCAATGATGGTGGCGGCCGAGGCGATGTATCCGTAGCAGCGGGTGACGATGGGCGCGTCGAGCGATCGCAGGGCGTCGAGGATGAGCAGGGCGTCGTTCACGTCGCCGCCTGCGGAGCGGATATTGACGGTCACTTCGGCGGGTTTCTGTTCCCGCAGCAGGTCGACGGCGGCTTTGAGTTTGGCGTAGGTGGAGATGCGCTGGCCGGGCAGTTCGAATTGCGTTCGTTCGTCGACGCCTATGATGCCTTCGATGTCTATGACGGCGGTATTGTTCATGGCAAAGGTATTGGGCTGGGGGTTCGGATTTGTTCTACACTATCGGACATTGATGTCGCGGTAGTAGTACATGCATTTGCGGATGTATTCATACGAGCAGACGAAGTGTTCGGCGGCGGTCCACATGGCGGCGGTTTTTTTCTCGCCCTGCCGGACGAGTTCGTCGACGTACTGGCGCACGGCGAGGGTTTTGCAGCGCGAGAAGTCGACCACGCCGATTTCGAACAGTTTGTCCAGCAGTTGCCCGGGGGAGAGGTCTGCGAATTGCGCTTCGACGATTCGGGCGAGGTGTTTCTGGTAGGTGGTGGCTGGGATCATGGGATTTTAACGGGGGTTATAGGTTAACCTGTTGTGTATTTACAGCGTATCGTCCGTTCAGGAGATTAATTTGTTGCATCCCGGTTTTGCAAAGCAAAACTGTCGGGCCGCAGCCGCCCGGCGCGGAGGGTGTGGGTGAGGGCAGAGGCTGTTTACAGATTATGCCGGGCTGCGAGGGGGGCAATGCGCAGCATCGTCGGCTTCGGAGCCTGCACTTTGGTATTCTTCCTCTGCCGGCTGTTTGCCGGAGAAGACCGTCTGCTTAAGCGGCTGAATGATTCAGGAGATGGTTATGAGGGTGCACCGGGTGGACTGTCCCGTTGCAGGGCGGTAGTTTTCGATGGTTTCGAGGCGGCAGGGAATGGTTTCTCCATCGATACGCAGCAGGAACACGGCGGTTGCGGCCCGGGGATGGATGGCGGCTTCGATTTCGGCCGGCCCGAGGTGCAGATGGGCGGCCAGCCGCCGTGCGGCGTTGACGCTGCGTATCTGCCCGTCGTGGTATTTGTGTAGTCCGGCGACACCGTCGCGGTCTTCGTAGGCGAGCGAAAAACCGTTGCGGAGGATCTCATCGCCGCTGTCCGCGGTGCCGCGGAAGAAGGATGCGGCGAGGGGGTATTGGCCGGATTCGGCGGGCCATCCCCAGGTTTGGCCTGCGGGGAGGGGCGCCATGCCCGCGTACCGTACGAACACCATGCCGCCGTCCGGGCCGGGGGCGGCGACCTGCGCGTCGGGCGCCCCGGAGTAAAGCCCGCAGGCGGGATCGGAGATCGAAAAGAGCGGGTTTTTCGAAAATTTCTCTTTTTCGGCGGCGATCCTGCTGTCGATCCGTGCGCTCCATTTATGGTTGCGGTCGTAGCCCAGGGAGTGTATGGAGGCCATGCCTTCGGCCGGGTCGAGCATTTCGACGGGCTGTGCGTGGTCGAGTTTGTCCTGCCAGTCGATCACCGTGCCGGAGGGGAGGTCGTCGAGGGGTTCGATGCGCACCGTGCGGGTATACTCGTCCGAGAGGAACCTCAGGTTGAAGGCATGGGCGAGGGCGCGGATCAGGTCGAGCTGCGAGCAGTCGTAGTCGAGGATCGCGCTGGGGGCGATGGTTTCCGCGGGTTGGTTTTCCTGGCTTTGGCGGACGCTGAGTTCGATCCGGGTTTCTTTGCAAAGTGTGAAGGCATCTCCCTGGGCGGCCCCGCCGAACGTGATCGCATCGAGGTACAGCGGGGTGTTTCCTGCGAGCCGGATTTCCGGCGTAAGAACGGTGGCGCTTCTCCGGATGGTCCCGGTTTCGCGGACGGAACTTTCATACATGGCCCAGTCGCCGGTGTAGGGGCGGTATTCGGTTTCGCCGGCATAGCGGTACCACAGGGTGGGATTCACGGCGCCGTAGCCTTCCGGGGGCACCTTGACCTGGTATGCCCGACTGGAGTAGGCGGCTATCGATTTTGTCTTGAAATCGTTGGATTTCAGGTTTTTCGGGTCTGCGGCGGGGTTTGTGATGCAGTCGTAGCGTATCAGGAAAGAGAGCTGGCCGGAGTAGTCGAAGATGACGGCGTTGTATATTTTCCCCGGCGCGATGGCGTTCCTGCAATCAGTGAAGGGGTTGTCCGCGGGCAGGTTGTGGAGGGTTCCGTCGACGGCCGCCACGCGGGTGAACCCGGAGAGGGCGCTCCTCGACTCGATGCGGTATGAGGTGATGTATTCGAGGCAGAGCCTGACGGACGCTGTCAGTTCCCCGGACGCCACGCAGGCGGCCCTTCCCCCGACCAGCCGGAACAGGTTGCCGTGGTTGTACGCTCCGGCGACGGTGGTTCCGTTGCGCACTTCTTCGGGGTCCGCCGTGTCGGCGATGTTGCCCACCGAATTGAGGAGGGTCTGTGTGGTAAACACGTTCCCGGCGGCATTGGCCGTCGCCGCGATATCGGAGAACCTTCCCGCGCAGAATCCGACGGGGTCGGGCGAGGCGTAATCGCTCCGTTGCCCGGGGTCGTATTTCCCGGCGATGCAAAGCGATCCGAACAGCGCCGAATCGAAGAATGCGGAGAGGGGTTGCACGCCGTGTTGCAGGAAGATCTGCCGGGCGAGGTCTTTGACCCGCACGAAGGGATGGTAGTCATACGCGCAGAGGGTCGCGGCCGTTTTCTTGTCCCTTTTGACGGGCAGCATCCGGATGGGTTCGTTCCATGTCCAACTCTGGACAATGGCTGCGGCGTCGGCCCGCGTTTCGAAAGGGATACCGGTCTGTGCGAGGGAGGTGTTGGCTGCGGCGGCGATCCATCCGGGAGGATGCTCGGTGATGACGATCCGGTAGCATGTGCCGTTACTGCGGTTCTCGACCGCACGGATGACGGCGGTTCCCTGCAGCAGGACGCATCCTTCTTCGGAAATGGTGGCGACGTGGTTCTGGGCGTTGAACCGTTCGCGCGAAAGGATTTTGTCCGTATCGCCGAATATGCGGGCGTTTTGCGGCGACGCCCAGGCCTGGACGGCAGCCTTGCGGCCTGTGTATCCCAGGGTGATCGCGCTTTGGATGTCGGCGGACAGTTCTATGCCGCCGGACAGTGTGTCGAGGGGGTTCCCGTCGATGGATATTCGGATCATAAGATATGGTTGCAGGTGTGTGTGAGCGATAGTTTGATTCTCACCGGGATATCGGGGGTTTCGGTGACGGCCTGCCGGGAGGCCACGGCGACGGGCAGGTACTCCCCGTCCCGGTCGATCCACACCCGGGGTGCGGCGATCAGTTCGGCGATCCATCGTGCGGTGTCGGGCGTTTCGCATCGCGACACCACGGACACCGTTTCTCCGGACGTGATCTCCCTGGCGGCATATTGCCCTTCGGCGGACTGTGCGATGGTTTTGTCGGCCGATACCGTCTGTTCCGCCGTTTCTGCGAATGAGTAGTGGTCGATCCCGCCGAGGGGATTGATCCATGCCAGCCTTGTTTGCCGGGCCGCCGCGGGTTCGATCCGGTATTGTTGGCAGATGGTGTGCGGGCCGTTCACGATCCGGACGCCGATCGACCTGAACTGTCCGATCGTCCGTCCGTCCTGTGCGAGCCGTTGCTGCAGTGCGGCGGTATTCACGGGCAACAGGGTCACCCGCCCCTGCACGATGGCGTTCGCCACTTCGATGGCGTACTCTCCCTGCGGCCCGCCGAAGGTCAGCGTGGCGGCTGGTGCGGTATCCTGCGCGACGAATGCGATCAGGTCGTATTCCCCGGGGCCGATGGTTTTGATTTCGGGTGCGTTGGACAGTTTTTGTCCGGGTGCGGGGCATTGGCGTGCGTAGAGTGCGGCGACGGTATCGGATTCGACGCCTTCGGTGCGGACGAATGCCGCCGCCGTCCACCTTTCGGGCTGCACGAAAGCCCGTCCATCCTCCCTGGCGGGTCGGATATCGGTCATGTTGCGCAGGTAGGGCGCCACGTCGACGCTGTACAGCGGGAGCCCGCAGAGCCGTTTGACGCCTGCGGTGGCGCCCGATACGGCATCGACGATCTCCACGTCGACGGCCTGCGAGGGGTCGCACCCGCCGATCCCGAACAGTACGGGCCGGTCGAGTATGGCGGGGCTTTCGGTAAGTCGTGTGATATTCATCGGGGGGATTTTAGAGGTTGCAGAAGAAGATGCGTGCGTCGAAGGTCATGGCGACGGCGATGTCGCCGTGGTTGGTCAGGGCGTATTCCGCGGGCGAGCAGTCGGTGACCGTAACTCCGGCGATATGTTTCTTCTCTCCGATCGCCCTTGCGAGTTGCAGCGCGGTTTGTTCGAGCAGTTCCCATGTGTTGTCTTTGGCGTCCTGCGAGGCCTTCGGCTCCATGCTCATCAGGTAGACGGTGGTGCGGTAGGTGATCTGTCCTTCGCGGGTTCCGTTGGCGGCGATGATCTTTGGGGGTACGGCCCAGAGCGCGGGATAAGCGACGATGGATTGGTTCATCTGATGTCTGAACCCGGAGTGGAAGCACAGTCCGAGCTCAGTGGCAGCCTCTTTGACGGCTGCGACGAGGGTTTTGCGGGTCATTTTGGGATGATTTAGGGGGAGGAATAATGTGGATAACCGGACACGGTCCGGATGATCAGCATGTTGTGCGCTGCACGGGCTGTTGATAAGCCGTGAAAGGGTGTTGATAACCGTGTCGGCTGAATGTTGAAAACCCATGCGCCGCTGTGCACAGGACGCCGTTCGGTTGCGAATATGTTCGGGATTTTGTGGCCGCCGTCAGAACTCGCGCGGCCTTCTGTGCTGCAAATATAATACGCCGCACGGGCGAAGTCAATACCCTCCCTGTAAAAATTCCGGAATCATAGAAAGAAAACGCCGTTATCTTTTGCTCCCTTTCGGCAAAAAGGGAACGAAAGACGACGATGCGTTTTCCGTTATTTCGGGGCTTTCTTGTAGAGGTAGAGGGCTACGCAGGCGTACAGGATGTTGGGGATCCAGACGGATATTGCGGCCGGGAGCAGTCCTCCCTTGGCGAACTCTTCGGCGAACCGGCTGAAGAGGATGTACGAGAAACACAGCCCGATCCCGATCCCGATGTGCAGTCCCGTGCCGCCGCGCACTTTGCGTGAGGAGAGGGATACGCCGATGAGGGTGAGTATGAATGTCGATACGGGGAATGCGAACCGCGAGTGGCGTTCGACCTCGAATATGGCGATCATATCGGAGCCTTT
>JAVBNK010000114.1:0-4692 GCA_031551595.1 Rikenellaceae bacterium
GTGACTTTTTGTGCGATGACAAAAAGTCACTCGCCACCAGGCGAAACAGAAAAAACCGACTAAAATCCAAATACCATGATCCACGAAATCTGTTCAGACCATATCACCCCCGGCCGCGCGTATGAAATCGCCATGGGGGACTACCAACTCAAACTGTCGGCCGACGCCACCGCACGCATCGAAAAATGCCGCCGTTACCTCGACTCGAAAACCGACTCGCGCAAAGAACCCATCTACGGCGTGACCACAGGATTCGGGTCGCTTTGCAACGTGTCGATCGAAAAATCGCAACTCGCCACGCTCCAGCGCAACCTGGTCATGTCGCACGCCTGCGGCACGGGCGATCGCGTACCGTCGGAAATCGTGCGGCTGATGCTGATGCTGAAGGTGCAGTCGCTCTCCTATGGCCACTCGGGCGTGCAGGTGGCCACCGTACAGCGCCTCATCGATATGTTCAACCACCGGGTACATCCGGTGGTCTACCAGCAGGGCTCGCTCGGCGCTTCGGGCGACCTGTCGCCCCTGGCGCACATGTGCCTGCCGATGCTGGGGCTGGGCGAGGTGGAATTCGAAGGCAAGGCCTGCCCCGCCGCCGAGGTCAACGCGAAATTCGGCTGGACGCCCATCGAATTGCAGTCCAAAGAGGGCCTCGGACTGCTGAACGGCACGCAATTCATGCTCGCATACGGCGTATGGAGCGTGGTCAACGCCCGCAGGCTCACCCTCGCCGCCGATACCATGGCCGCCATGTCGCTGGAAGCCTACGACGGCATCGCCGAACCCTTCACCAAAGAGGTGCACGACGTGCGGCCGCATAAAGGCCAGTCGGCCGTGGCCGAGAATATGCGCCGCCTGCTGGCCGGAAGCCGGATCATCGCCCGGCCCAAGGAACATGTGCAGGACCCCTACTCGTTCCGCTGCGTGCCGCAGGTGCACGGGGCCAGCCGCGACGCGCTGGACTATGTGGAAGGCGTGATCACCACCGAGATCAACAGCGTGACGGACAACCCCACCGTGTTCCCGGACCAGGATATGGTCATCTCGGCCGGCAATTTCCACGGGCAACCCCTCGCCCTGGCGATGGACTTCCTGGCGATCGCCGTCGCGGAGCTGGGCAACATTTCCGAGCGCCGCACCTATAAACTGATCTCCGGCACACGCGGACTGCCCAAGTTCCTCGTGCCGAAACCGGGCCTGAATAGCGGCTTCATGATCCCGCAATACACCGCCGCCTCGATCGTCAGCCAGAGCAAAGGCCTCTGTATGCCCGCCTCGGTCGATTCGATCCCCTCGTCGCAGGGCCAGGAAGACCATGTGAGCATGGGTTCGAACTCGGCCACCAAACTGCGCCGCGTGGTCGAAAACACCGAACGCGTGCTGGCCATCGAACTGTTCAACGCCGCCCAGGCGTTGGAATTCCGCCGCCCGCTACGCTCGTCCGAGGTGATCGAGAGGGTATTCGAGGACTACCGCAAGGTTGTCAACTTCGTGGACGACGATGAGGTGATGTACACCCATATCGCCGCTTCGGTCGAATTTATCAGGACATTATAATTGGGACACTGGGGCGGTTGCCACAGGCAATCGCCCGCATCCCGCGGCCCGGCATTTTGGATGTCGCCCCGCAGCCGCGGGATGTTATTCTCCGTAGCGGGGACAACGACTGTAATTATGCGACTTTTAATCGAAAACATAGGCCTGCTGGCCGGACTCGACACCCACGGACTGCCGCGCCTGCAAGGCGCACGGATGAAGACGCTGGAATCCATTGCCGACGCCTACCTGATCGCCGACGACGGGGTGATCCGTTCGTGGGGGGCGATGGCCGACCTGCCGTCGCGCATCGCCGACGAGATCGTGGACGCCCGCGGCGGGATCGTGCTGCCCGCATACTGCGACTCGCACACCCATATCGTCTACGCCGGAAGCCGTGAAGGCGAGTTCGTCGATAAGATCAACGGCCTTTCGTACGAAGAGATCGCCCGCCGCGGCGGGGGTATCCTCAACTCGGCCGACCGCCTGCACGCCGCCTCGGAGCAACAACTTTTCGACGAGGCGATGCCCCGGCTGGCCGAGATGATGGCCTCGGGCACCGGAAGCGTCGAGATCAAAAGCGGCTACGGCCTTTCGACCGAAGACGAGTTGAAAATGCTGCGCGTGGTGCGGCGATTGGGCGAAGCCTCGCCGATGACCGTGCGTGCGACGTTCCTCGGGGCGCATGCCGTGCCCCGCAACTACATCGGCCGCCAGGGCGAGTACGTCGACCTGATCTGCCGCGAGATGATCCCGGCCGTGGCCGCCGAAGGGCTGGCCGACTACCTGGACGTGTTCTGCGACAAGGGCTTTTTCACGGTCGAAGAAACCGTACGCATGATGGAAGCGGGCGCCAAACACGGCATGCGGCCAAAGATCCATGCCAATGAGCTTGCCCCGTCGGGCGGCATCCAGGCCGGGGTGGCGCACAACGCCCTGTCGGTCGACCACCTCGAATTCACGGGCGACGACGAAATACGCTGCCTGCTGGGCTCCGGGACGATGCCCACACTACTGCCCGGCGCGGCATTCTTCCTCGAAATGGAGTATCCGCCGGCACGCACGATGATCGACAGCGGCCTGGGCGTGGCCCTCGCCTCGGACTACAACCCCGGATCGTCGCCCTCGGGCAACATGAAATTCATCCTCTCGCTGGCCTGCGTCAAGATGAAACTCTCGCCGCAGGAGGCCGTCAACGCCGCCACGCTCAACGGCGCTTACGCCATGGGCGTCGAGGCCACGCAAGGCTCCATCGCCGCCGGCAAACGCGCCGACCTGTTCATTTCAAAGCCCGTTTCCTCGCTCGAATTCCTCCCCTACGCCTACGGCACCGCCCTGACGGCTGCCATGGTGCTCGGCGGGCGCGTCGTGGCGAGATATTAGTTTTACCTCTGGACCGGACTTCAAAGGCCTGCGGCGCACTCCGCAGGCCTTTGAATATTTATGGCCGGGCGAAATACGCTATTTGCGGAAGAAACCCGCACCGCAGCCATACGCCAGGAGCAACCTATCGATATTTCAACGTGGCGCGACGAAGACTTCCAGGCATTCATCCGCAAAAACGCCGCGGTGTTCAATGTCTTTGCCCGCAAATACGCGGCCGATCCCGACGCAGTGAACGACATCCTGCAGGAGTCGTTCATCAAGCTGTGGAGCAACCGGGAAAAAACAGGCATGGTGCATTCGCCGCGCAGTTACGTATTCTCCATCATCATCCATACGATCGCCGACAACCGCCGCCGCGCCCCCGAAGTAGGGCTCGACCAGGCCGCGCAGCAACTCAACAACCCGGACGACGACGATGCGTTCCTGCAGAACATCAGCGAAACCGAAGCGTCGCACCTGATCGCCCGGGCCGTGATGAGCCTCTCGCCGCAGGCATGCAAAGTCATCCTGATGACCCTCGAAGGCGAAAACATGAAGGACATCGCCGCACGGCCCGACGTGAGCGTCAATACGGTCAAAACCATCAGATACCGCACCCTGGAACGCCTCGTCGAACTGCTCTCGCGCGAGGACCTGCTCCTGCTCGCAGCCATCGGGGGCATACGGTTCCTCTGGCCGTGGCATATTCATGCAAACGGTTATGTTAACGTGAGTTGCGCTTAAGCAACTCATCACCTGTTCGGCCAACGGCCCGTAAGGCTATTGGCCAAGTCCTCCCCTTGCCAGGGGAGGATTCAGGTGGGGTTGTCAGTACTAAAACGGCTTCAAAGAAGCCGTTAACACGAGGTGTGCTTAAGGACTTGCGGAATTGTCACTGACACACAAAGACATAATAAAAGTCCTTAAGCGCAACTCGCGTTATGTTATCCGGGGATTATTCGTTATCTTTGCCGCCGACATCACAGGGGTGCTGCCCGCCGGGCGGCTGAGATCACACCCATCGAACCTGGACGGATAATGCCGGCGTAGGGACGTTTCGAAGGCCAGGTCATCCCCTGTGTGCACCCACGGAATAAAACAGCACAAAATGGATAGCAAACTCTTCGACTTCGAACGATTCAAATCAACCAAGATCCACGTGCGCGGATCGCTCCACCCCATCGAGGCGGGCATGCGCGAGATCGCCCTGAGCAACGGCGAAAGCCTCCGTACGTACGACACCACGGGCCCCTACACCGCACCCGGGTACACGCACGATATCGCCGCCGGGCTGCCCCGCTTGCGCGAGGGATGGCATAGAGGCGGGGAATTCCACACCCAACTGTGGCATGCCCGCCAAGGCGTCGTCACCCCCGAAATGGAATATGTGGCGCTGCGCGAAAGCGTCGGCATGCCCGCCGGACGCGAGATCACGCCGGAGAAAGTAAGGGCCGACGTGGCCGCGGGGCGCGCCGTGATCCCCGCCAACCGCAACCACCCCGAAGCCGAGCCGATGATCATCGGGCGCGACTACCTGGTCAAGATCAACGCCAACATCGGCAACTCGAAACTCGGCTCGACGCTCGACGATGAGGTCGAAAAAGCGCTGTGGGCGATCCGCTGGGGCGCCGATACGGTGATGGACCTTTCGACCGGGGCCAACATCCACTCGATCCGCGAGGCGATCCTGCGCAATACGCCCGTGCCGCTGGGTACGGTCCCCATGTACCAGGCGCTCGAAAAGGCGGGCGGACGGGTCGAAAACCTCACCTGGGAAATGTTCCGCGATACGCT
>JAVBNK010000040.1:0-3236 GCA_031551595.1 Rikenellaceae bacterium
ACGACCGGGCCGATAAAAATACCTGCGGGCAGGCCCGTGTCCGCTCCCGTGTAATCCGTCGCCAAGTCCATGCCGGCAGAAAAAGCCTCTTTCCCCGCACTAATCTTGTCCCGGCTGAGGGTCAGCTTGTATTGCCGGTCAAGGACGGTCGTCTGGGGCGCCTCGTTCCATGGGATGATTTCGGCGGTCATCCTGACGCTTCCCCGGAAAGCGTCGTCCGGGGTGTCGTAGCCATGCGCCAGGACATTGGTGATGTTTACCCTGTAGCAATGGTTGCGCAGCAGGTCGAGGTATGTTTTTTTATCGGCCCCCAGGAAGTCGATCCTGTAATAGGACAATTGCGTTTCCGAGCCGTAAAATCCCCCGACCACAAGGCATGGGGTGTCCAGGGGCTGCCCTTGCCGGGCAGCCGCTTCGAAGGTATATATGACCTTTATGAACGCTTCGTTCGTGGACGAGGCGTCGGTGTAAACGAGCGGGCCGAGGTCTTTCCCCGGATCGGCGGGCAGGCTCGGCGCGACGGCCACACAGCCCACCGGATCCCAGTTCTGCCCGAAAGGGGCGACGGTTCCGTGATGGTTGGCGTTGTAGAGCGATACCGACCGGAGTTTGAAATCGTTTCTCGCTTC
Organism: Rikenellaceae bacterium; assembly: GCA_031551595.1. Lineage (GTDB taxonomy): Bacteria > Bacteroidota > Bacteroidia > Bacteroidales > Rikenellaceae > JAVBOW01. The sequence goes on from JAVBNK010000040.1 coordinate 630, forward strand.
GGGCGTGGCGACGGCCACGTCGATGCGGGCCACCATCCGGGCCAGTTTGATCCCGCGGATACCTGCCGCGACCCTTGCGTCGTCCACGACGACCGGTTCGCTTTGTCCCCACATCGGCAGCAGCCTCGATCCGTCCGAGGGCCATTTGCCGGTTTGCCGGATCTGTATTCCCCGGAGCACGTCTTCTTTCGGGGTTCCGGGGACGATGTTGTCCAATGCGGCCCCCTGCGCTTCGTCCAGGTTGAAAAGCAGCACGAAGCGGTAGCTCACGGTGCCGCCTTTGAGCACCTTGACGTTGAAAATGACGGTTTCCTGATAGGAAACGAACTGTGCGTAGGAGGTATGGTAGGCGAATTTTTCCTGCGTGCCGTCGACCCTGAAAGCCAGCAGGTCGAGCCGCCGCAGTTCCTGCTCCTGGAAATCGTACAGCGCACGCGTGGCCGGTTGTGCGTTCCCGGACGGCAGCACCAGGGAGAACGCCATATCGGCCATCGTCCCGTCGGGCATCCGGCCTGCGTATTCCGGATTCTCCTCCATGCAGGCCGGGAGCGCCAGGAGCAGGGCGGGCAGCAGATAATTAAGCAATCGTTTCATGGTTGTCCGGTTCGTTTTATAGTTCCTGCTCGTCCGGCGTCAGTTCCCATCCGTTGACAGTGACGGATACGGCCATGTTCGTGTCGAACGAGATGATGATGTCGTAAACGTGGGTTCTGTCGAAGTCTATCCGGGGTCCGTTGGCGTAGGCGTTCAGGATCATTTCGATCAGGTCGTCCGTCTGCCCGGGGCGGCAGGGATAGACCATCTCCCCGGCGGTCAGGTCGCGGAGCGCCAGCTTCGGATGGTGGCTTTCCGCCAGGCGCAGGACGGTCAGCGAGCCCTTCAGCGCATCGGAATCGTCGAAGTGGGCCGTGGCGGTATACAGGAACTCCTCGCAGGGAGCGAACGTGTTGTCGAAGTAATAGTTGCCGTTATTGTCGGCAATGGTACAGGTGTAAACGTGTGCGGTCGGGGCCAGTCCGCGGACGGTCAGGTTGATGATATTGGTGTTTTCCACCAGGGGTACGGTGAGCAGTTGGTCGCCTTTACCGGGGATGGATTCGAAAACCAGCGACCCGTAAAGTTGTGTCGGGAGTATGGAGCGGACGCATCGGTCCGCGGACAGGTTCAGGCACATTTCGGCCTCCCTTTTTGTCGGACGTATGGCCGGGAATTCTCCGGTATTCGGAGTGATTGAGTAGGGATCGACCCGGTTGACCCATACGGCGAAACTGTAGTTGCCTGCATCGAGTGTGAAGTCGGCGGTGTAAACTTTGCCTATCGCCGGGCTGGCGATTTCCTGCTGGGCGACGAAGCGGTCGTTGCGGTCGAACACATAAATATTGGCCACCCTGAGCTCGCCCTCCCGCAACGCGCGCGTATCCTCGCGCGAAAATCTGAATTGCAGGCGGTACGTATCCTGCGGGCAGGCGCTGACATCTTCCCGGATGCACGAAACCACAGAAAGCAGGCATGCGATCAATGCTCCCGACAGGGCCGGTATCTTAACAGCTTTCATTCGTCGTTTCGTTTTAATGATTGTGGAATTTAAAAATGATGCAGGGAGGTCCGGGCAATTTTTGCGGATGGATCTCGTACGCCGGGCCACTCCCTGCACCGGTTGTTTTTTAGTTGAGCTCGTAATTATCGGCGACGTAGGTCCATGCGATGATCTCTACGCTGACGGTGATGTCGGTCGGGGTTTCAACGGGCAGTTCCGGATCTTTGGGATCGGGATCGGGTTTGCCCGGGCCGCTGATCTTCGTGATCATGACATGGTAAAAATCGTTGCGGATCGTATTGTAACCGTTCTTGGGATTGAGGTATGCCTGGTAGTAGCAGTATCCATTCGTATAAGGGGCGCTAACCGTCCCGCCGTTGTTGGCGGCATAGGTATCCGCATCCGCCTGAACGTCGAAGAATTTGCGGCTGCCGTCCGTGCCGGACACGATCCAGAACGTCCTGGCAGGCTGCCCCGCGTTGTTTCCTTTGGAAACCCCGCCGGCATCCGAGAATTGATCGGGGACGAATTTGGCGCGGATCGACGCATACGTGGTTTCCTTCTGCAGGTGGGCCTGGCTGGTGTTCTCGGGGGCGTACTTCGCCGTCAGCAGATTGGCCGAGGCGCCGTTCGTGCCCGACGTGCCGACGGTGTTGATGGGGGTGTAATCGCTGAAATTCTCGAAGTCCGTCGGCACGTAGCTTCCCGACGCCCAGTTCGGGTCTTTCACAATGCCGCCCACCACATTTTTCAGCGGGAAAAGCACTTTATTGGAGGTATGGATCGCGAATTCCACGTCCGAAACCGTTCCGCCGGTCACAGCGCTGACGATCCCGCCGTCCTCCACGGCCACCTTGGCGACCATACGCTCCACCTGAACGGTAAACACGTTGTTGTCGGGATAGGAAGGATCGCTCGTTTCCACCAGGGATTTGGCGGTTTCGGTCGCGGAGAACATCGCGATGCCGTTGGCCGTCACGAGCTGGCTCAGTGCGGTCGCCCAGCCGGCTTTCAATTCGCCGACCGAGGAAACCTCGGGAAACGATGCGGGCAGGTTAAGGCCTACGTAG
>JAVBNK010000035.1:0-9448 GCA_031551595.1 Rikenellaceae bacterium
ATGTGTCCATTTCCTGAACGGGCGTGGTGAAATAAGTTCCGACCCGTTGTATACGCTTATGGAAAGTGGGTGAAGAAGAGTCCAATTGCTTCTCGAATTCTTTATCCGTATAACAGAACAAGCCCCCTTGTGATTTTGTGACGGTAAATTCCTGGGCGTACCCGGCCCCGGCCAGGCAGCAAAATACGAAAGCGAAAAGCGACTTTTTCATGGTATCGTGATTTGAAATCATTCTCTAAGTAAGAATCATTGATTTATGTAGAATCGGCCAAGCATGTCAGGCCAAAAATCTGGGTTATAAGATGCCAACGGTTCTCCTCCCCAGACATTAACATAGAAGTTGAAATTATCCAATGCAAAAGATCGTTGCACACTATTCCCGCAAATCTGGGTGAAAAATTCGCTGTAATACAATTCCACAAATTGAAAAGAATCAATATCACCGTTACTGTTGTTGATATTCCATAACAAACGATTTGTATTGTTACTATTCTGATAATACATTATATCCATGAACAGCTTTGCCTCGAACTCGATATTTTTCGTCGACTCGCCCATCACCCTATAACCGTACAGCCAAAATTGAGCGGCATGAATGATTTCTTCCAATATATTATCCCCATGTATCTCCTCTCCCGATTTAAATGAGATCGTATTATAGGAATCGCCCAGCTTAAAGCGAGCCCTACCATTAATACTCGAATCAATATTAAGAACAAGTTTAAAGTTAGTCGCCTGAGTTCGTTCGTATAAATACTCCATGAGGGGACCTAAGTAGGGATAGATTGCCATCATCCCTGAGAGCTCAAGGCAAAAATCACTAATCTGCTGCGTGGTAAGCGTGGATCTTTCGTGATCGATGAGAGCCAAAGCTAAGTCATACGTACTGAAATAGTCGTCGCTGCGCGTTTCGGTCGCGGCGGAAGGCGGGAGGTTGTCCTGCGGTTCCATCGGGTCCAGGGAACAGCCGGACGCCCAGAACAGCGCCGAAAGACACACGAAGAGTTTGAGTTTTTTCATACGTTTGTTTGAGGTTGTAACATTCTGCCTGCTACGAACAGACACGGGTGGAACTCCGGGTGGGGGAATTTGACCGATTCCCCCGCCTTGTTTTTACAGTTTCACCACTTTTATTTTCCCGTCCTTTCCCATTTTAAACCTGACGTCGGCGGCTTTCTCCAGGATCGAGAGCACGGTTTCGAAACTCTCCCCCGCAGGGATGCTGCCTTTAAGGACCATATCGTCCATCCCGGCGTCCGCCAGGTCGAATTCCACATCGAATTTGCGGGAAACCTTCGTGAGGATCTTCCCGAAAGGCAGGTCTTCCACGCTGATCGTCCCCTCTTTCCACGAAATGAACTCTTCGGCGTTCACCTGGGACACGCTGATGCTTTCCGACCGGGGGTCGAGCCTCATCTGCTCTCCCGGCGCGAGCGTTACGGCCGCCTTATCGTGGGACGGCTGCACCCTCACCTTCCCGGTCACCAGCGTGGTGACGACGTTTTCCGCGGGGTAGGCGCTGACGTTGAACTGCGTTCCCAGTACGTTGACCGATTGCAGGTCCGATTCGACGATGAAAGGTTTCGCGGCGTCTTTCGCCACATCGAAGAACGCTTCCCCCGTCAGGCGTACCTTGCGTTCGCCGCCGGTGAAGGCGAGGGGATATTCCAGGCGGCTGTCCGAGTTGAGCCACGCGACACTGCCGTCCCCGAGCCGTATCCGGCAGGCGGGCGCCCCGCGAGGGACCGTCACTTTGTTGTAAACGACCTCTTTCGGGGCTGTATTGTCGTTGAGGTAGGCGATCTCGCCGCCCTCGATGGAGAGTTGCGTGCCGTCCTTTTCGACCAGGACGGTTCCGGCAGTGTCCACTACATACCGGGAGCCGTCCGACAACTCCAGGATCACACTGTTGTCGGTATGGGCCACCGCGGCAAAATCCCGGACGGGATCGGAAGGGCCGTGGAGGAGCAATAAGGCGGCTGCAACGGCGGCAGCGGCCGGAACGGTGATCGCAGCAATGATCTTTTTCGGGGAGATGCGTCTTTTGGGTGCGATGCGTCCGCGGATCACGCCGTAATCGACCTTGACCTGCGATGCCTGCACGCCCCAACGCATCCTAAGGTATTCGGCCTGGACTTCGGCGAACAGTTTGCGGTTTTCTTCGCTGGCCGAGGACCATTCCTTGACGGCATGCTCTTCGGAAGGAGCCAGGCCGCCGTTGAAATATTCCAACAGCGTGGATCGTGTGATGGTGTTCTTCATTTCCGGGAAAAGTAGTGTTCACTAATAAGTCCGGAAAAGAGGCAAAACGGTTGAATGATTTTTCAGAAAAATGCGCAAGGATCCGAAAAAATTCCGCGGAGCCGCTTTAGCGCATTCACCAGCAGTGTTTTAACCGTGGCGATGGAAATGCTTAATTTTTCGGCCACTTCCTTGTAGCGCAACCCGTCGACGTACACCGCTTTGAGGACTTCGCGTGTGCGCGGAGGCAGTTTTTCGATCTCGGCCTCGATCTGCCGCAACATTTCCTCGGTCAGGTCGTCGAGTTCGATGAGTTCGACGATAAGATTCCCGACCTGGGACGATTTACGTAACGGGTCGCGTTTTTCGAGGTGCTTGATCGCGGCATACTTCACCGCGGAGAATAAGTAACCCTTCAGGCCCGGCGGGGCGATTCTTTTGTAACTCTCCCGCTCCCAGAAAACGACGAAGAATTCCTGTACGAGATCTTCGGCCGCCAGGAGATCGCCCAGGAACGTATTGGCCCAGACCACCATCGGGCGGTAATATTTATTATACAGCAACTCCAGGCCGCGGGAATCGCTATGGCGCAACAAGTTGCAAATATATTCGTCATTGATGTGCATGAGTCGGCATCTATGCAAATACAACGGAAGCCGAGCGCAATCTTTTGAAAGCGAACTTTCATGATTGTCGGGGCGCATCCTGAATTATTTTGCAAATATAGCGAAAGCTTAATGGCAAACAAACTTGTCCGGATTTGCCCGGGGCACGTCCTGAGTCCGGCAAATGTATGGAAAATATTCATGGACTTTCGCTGCCATTCAACTTTTTCGCCGCAGGACGCCTGGATGACGGGTTCGGGATGCACGATGCGTCGATGGGCGGATGTGCGTCGGGAAAGTGTATGCCGGTCCTCCGGGTTTCGTGCCGCAAAAAGAATTATACCGTATATATGGGGTTAATGGAAAAATGTTTATCTTTGCGGGCTATTCCCTATGGAGGGGATTCTATAAATAATGTCCAACCAATTAATTGTAACGCACTTACGTAACGTCATGGAAGAAAACAAAGTCATGGAGGAAACTCCTGAAGTACAAGCTCAGCAGGCAGAAACCATTGCTGAAATGAAAGAAGCTATCGCGGAAGCCACCCTCGCACCCGGGGAAGCGCCTGCGGATGTCATGGAAAAAGTAGCTTTCGAGGAGAAGGAAAACGAGATCGAAAAAGCCGCTCCCGCCAAGAAGGCCAAAGCCGAAAAAGCGGTCGCCGCCCCGGCCCCGGCCACCAAAAACGAAGATTTCGACTGGAACGCCTTTGAGAACGACCTGGGCATCTACGACCAGGAGAAAGGTGCAATCACTGAAAAATACGACAATACGCTCTCGAACGTACAGGTCGGCGAAGTGGTCGAAGGTACGGTCACGAGCCTGAACAAGCGTGAAGTTGTCGTCAACATAGGCTACAAATCGGACGCCGTGATCGCCATCGCCGAATTCCGCTACAACCCCGAGCTTGCCGTAGGCGAGAAAGTCGAGGTGTACGTGGAAAGCGCCGAGGACAAAAAAGGCCAGCTCGTGCTGTCGCACAAGAAAGCCCGCCAGCTGCGTTCGTGGGACCGCGTCAACAAAGCGCTCGAAAACGACGAGATCATCAAGGGTTACATCAAATGCCGTACGAAAGGCGGTATGATCGTCGACGTGTTCGGCATCGAGGCGTTCCTGCCCGGTTCGCAGATCGACGTCAAACCGATCCGCGACTACGATATCTACGTCGATAAGACGATGGAATTCAAGGTGGTCAAGATCAACCAGGAATTCCGCAACGTCGTCGTTTCGCACAAGGCGCTCATCGAGGCAGAGCTCGAGCAGCAGAAGAAGGAGATCATGTCCAAACTCGAAAAAGGACAGATCCTCGAAGGTACCGTCAAGAACATCACCTCGTACGGCGTGTTCATCGACCTGGGCGGCGTGGACGGCCTGATCCACATCACCGACTTGTCGTGGGGCCGCGTGAACCACCCCGAAGAGATCGTCCAGCTGGACCAGAAACTCAACGTGGTGATCCTCGACTTCGACGATCAGAAAAAGCGTATCGCTCTGGGCCTCAAACAACTTTCGGCCCATCCGTGGGATGCACTCGACGCTAACCTCAAAGTTGGCGACAAGGTGAAAGGCCGTGTGGTCGTCATGGCCGACTACGGCGCGTTCATTGAGATCGCCCCGGGTGTCGAAGGCCTGATCCACGTATCGGAAATGTCGTGGAGCCAGCACCTGCGCTCGGCCCAGGACTTCATGAAAGTGGGCGACGAGGTGGAGGCGGTCATCCTGACCCTCGACCGCGACGACCGCAAAATGTCGTTGGGTATCAAGCAACTCACTCCCGATCCCTGGGCGAATATCGAAACCAAATACCCCGTCGGCTCGCGCCACACCGCAAGGGTGCGTAACTTCACCAACTTCGGCGTGTTCGTGGAGATCGAAGAGGGCATCGACGGCCTGATCCACATCTCGGACCTCTCGTGGACCAAGAAGATCAAGCATCCGGCCGAATTCACCCAGATCGGCGCCGACATCGACGTGCAGGTCCTGGAGATCGACAAGGACAACCGCCGCCTGAGCCTCGGCCACAAGCAGCTGGAAGAGAATCCCTGGAACGCTTTCGAATCGCAATTCGGCGTGGACTCGGTACACGAAGGCACGATCACCGAGATCAATGAGAAAGGCGCCGTGGTATCGCTCGGCGAAAACGTGGAAGGCTTCTGCCCCTCGCGCCAGCTGGCCAAAGAGGACGGCTCGACCCCTGCCGTAGGCGACAAGATGGAATTCAAGGTGATCGAGTTCTCGAAAGGCACCAAGCGCATCACCCTGTCGCACCTGCGTACCTACGATGAGTCGCGCCGCGAAGCTGCCAACGCCGAAAAAGGCGATCGCAAGCCGAAAGACGATTCGACCAAAAGCTCGGTCAAGAAACTGAACGCCTCGATGGAAAAAACCACCCTGGGCGACATTTCGGGCCTGGCCGAACTGAAAGCCGCACTGGAGAACGCCGAAGCTAAACCCAAGAAAGCCGCGGCCCCGAAGAAGGCCAAAGCCGAAGAGGCCGAAGCGCCTGCCGCCGGGGAGGCTCCCGCCGCTGAATAACTCCGGGCCGGGCCATGACATTCCGCGTTACCATATTGGGTAGCAGTGCGGCAATGCCTACGGCCAGCCAGCACCACTCTGCTCATGCACTCAACGTGCATGAGCAGTTTTTTTTGGTCGATTGCGGCGAGGGGACACAGGCGCAGCTGATGCGGTACGGCATCAACCCGATGAAGATCAATGCGGTGTTCATCACCCACCTGCACGGCGACCATTTCTTCGGATTGTACGGGTTGGTCTCGACGTTAGGGCTGCTGGGCCGCCGCACGCCGCTGCCGGTATTCGCCCCGCGGCCCCTGCGGGAGGTGCTGGAATGCCATTTCCGCCACTTCGACACGCAGCTGCCCTACGAGGTGCAGGTCAATGAGGTGGACGCCACGAAACACGAATGTATATACGAAAACCGGATGATGCAGGTGTGGACGGTGCCGCTGCGCCACCGCGTGCCGTGCACGGGCTACCTTTTCCGCGAGAAGCCGCCGGGGCTGAACATCCATAAGGAGGCGATCGCACGCTACGGGCTGGGGATTGCGCAGATCGCCGCCGCCAAACGGGGCGAAGATATCACGCTGGGCGACGGCACCGTGGTGGCGAATGGCGAATTGACCTACCGGCCTTACCGTGCACGCAGCTACGCCTATTGCAGCGACACGATGCCTTCGGGCAAGGTGGCGTCCCTCGTGCAGGGGGCTGACCTGCTCTACCATGAGGCCACTTTCGCCGCGGAAGATAAAAAGCTCGCCGCGCAGACCGGCCATTCGACTGCCGCCCAGGCTGCGAAAGTGGCTGTGCAGGCAGGCGCAGGGCGCCTTCTGATCGGCCACTGCTCGAACCGCTACAAAGGGACGGACGTATTGCTGGCCGAGGCGCGGGAGGTATTCCCGGCCACGTCCGACGCGGCCGAGGGGGCGGTATTTGACATCCGGACTACGCCATGGAGCGGGAAGTGAATATATACGACCGCGAAACGCTTTTCGTCGCCCTGGCCGACCGGGTGATGATGGGCATGGACAGCCGCCAATACGGGGAGATCATCCGCCGCGAAGGGCTGTGGGAGGCGGCCATGGACATTGCCGCGGCGGGAGGACGGTCGGGCCGGGAGTCACAGGCGGGATTCCGTGCGGCATGGTCGCTCGAGGCGGCCTATTTCTCTGACCGCGAGGCGTTCAGGCCTTATGCGGAACGGTTCCTGGGGGATTTTACGCAGGTGCGCAATCCCAGCGTCCATCGCCACTATGCCAAGATGCTGTACGATATGATGAAACGGGGCCTGGTCGACCTGCAGGGTACGCAGGCCGGTCGGATCGCCGAATTCTGTTTCGACCTGCTGATCGGCCCCGGCGTGCGTGTGGCGGTCAAGGGATGGTCGACGGAAATTCTCGTACTGCTGGCGCCGAAGGTGGATTGGGTGGCTGAAAACCTGGAAGAGACCCTGCGTCATCAGATGGCCGGAGGGTCGCCCGCGATGATCGTCAGCACCCGCCGGGCCATCGCCCGGCTGCGGCTCCTGCCGTATGGAAACCGGCCTTGCGGTGGCAGGGCAGTCAGCCCGCCGCCATCCCGGGCGAAGCGCTGAGCATTCCCCGCCTGTGACCCGGCCCTCCCTCCCGCCGGCTGCGGACTGCCGCGGGACACGAAGGGCGAACCACATTCCGGATTTTGCCGGATCCGGGTCGCGACTCCTGCTGGCTGAGTATCTGTGATTTTGGATCCTGTGAAGTTCGGGCAGTGGTTTCTCCCTTGCGGATGGGCGGCGCCTATGGCCGGGAAACCCCGACGATCACCGGGTTGTGGTCGGAGATGTCCGACTCGGGCGAGGTGTAACTCACGGTGTGGAAGTCCGCCGAGTGGAATACGTAGTCGATGCGGAACATATTGAAAAAACCGCGGTAAGTGCCCGCCGTGCCGCGTCCCTTCTCGACGAAGGCATCGGTCATCGCACCGCGCACCCTGCGGTAGGCGTAGGATACGGGGGTGTCGTTGAAATCGCCGCACAGGATCACCGGATAGGGCGAAGCGGCGACCAGCAGGGCCATCGTGTCGGCCTGCGCCGCACGGATCTTATAGTTGCCGCGCAGTTTGCCTGCGATGACTTTCATGCGCCTTTTCGTATCTTCGGTATCGTTCCGGACGATCTGTTCGGTGGTGATCAGCTGCTGGTCGTCGGCGGTGAGCGAGGTGGTTTGCAGGTGGCAGTTGAACACGCGCACCGTGTCGCCGCCGATCGCCAGGTCGGCGTGCATCGCGCAATTCGATGAGTGCTCGAAATCGACCACCCCGTAACCCGTGACCGGATAGCGGCTGTAAATGGCCAGTCCCCATCCCGAGTGGTTCGTGCCCTGTATGGCGAAATGGCTGCGCGAGTGGGGCAGTGCGCCGAGCAGCGAATCGACCTGCGCACGCGGTTGGCGCGGAGTGACCTGGAACTCCTGCAGGCAGGCGATGTCGGGATGCTGTGCCGCGATCAGCCGGCAGACCGTGTCCATGGTCAGGCTGGTACGGCCCGCATGGTGCTGCAGGAAACCCTCGACGTTATAACTCAGGATGGTCAGGCCGGGTTTGTCTTGCTGCGGGACGTAGTGTTTTTTGAGATGGGGGTTGAAGAATAGCGATATGTTGCCCAATCCCAGCAGGATGGCGATGCCGGGCACGACGATATAATATTTCCATCGTAATACCCAGTAGAGCGCCATGACGATATTGGCGATAAAGAGCACCGGGTTGGCCAGGCCCAGCAGGGCGAACATCCATGCCCGGTTCGGGTTGACGTGGGGAGCCAGGTACGAGAGCAGCAGCAATGCGGACAGCGCGACGCTCAGCAGCAGGACGACCACATCCAACAGGGTGGTCCGTCCGCCTCTGCGCGCCGGTTCCCGGCGGCTGGTGTCGTAATGATAGCGGTTGTTCATGGGGTTGCCGGCCGTACGTCCTCAGGGTTCGCCAATCATCCTCCGAATGAAATATCAGAGGTTATTGGTGTGGCGTTCGGTTTTTTTGGGATAAATATCTTCGATCGTAATGAGTATGCCCGTTTCCTCGACGTTGCCGAAATCGGGATTGCACACCGTGCCGAACACGCGCATCGACGGCGAAAGGTTCATGTAGGAGTTGATCAGCGGCGGGACGTTCTCGTTCAGCGAGCGGATCACGCGCACCAGGGTTTTATAGTCTTCCTCGTAGGTGGCCCCGCAGAAGAGTTCGGCCAGCGCCCCGCGGTCCATGTCCAGTTCGATCGGGTAGATCGGCTCGACGAGGTGGTCGTGGTCGGGGAAATATTTTTGCAGGAAATAGACCAGGATATTGCGTGCGCCGCGGTGGTAGTCGCCGTACATGGTCACCTTGCCCAGGAAATAACGCGCCTCGGGATTGTAGACGATCAGCGCTCCCAGGCCGTCCCAGAGGTTGTCCAGCGCGTAGATGCCTTTGGGGTTGGTGCGTGTACCCTGGTAGGCGGGCTGCACGAAGGAGCGTCCCAACTCGATGGTGTAAGGCAGGAATTCGCGGCGGAAACGGTCGCTGAAACGGAAATAGTGCTCCGTGGAGAGGTAGGGTGTGTCGTTCGACCGCGAGATGATGTAGCGGTAGCCGCCCACGATCTCGCGCGCCGCAGGGTCCCATACGATCAGTTGGTTGTAGCCCCCTTCGGCCAGGTCGTAGTCGTCGATGTCGACGGCCTGGCCCGTACCGCCGCCGGCCGTACGGAACGCAAGTTCGCGCAACCGGCCGATCTCGCGCATCGTGTGGGGGCTGTCGGCCGCCGTGACCACATAGATCCGGTTGCCTGCGTTATTGGTATATCGCAGGAGTCTTTCCGGAGCCAGTTCGGCCTCGATAAGTTCGCGTGCGACGGGGTCTATGATCGGTTCAGTCATCTTGCGGTATGCTCACAACGGCCAAAGGTAAGCATTTTGCGTGGACGCGCCAATTCTTGTGCGCCATTTTTGGGGTAGCCCTGCAATTAACGTGAGTTGCGCTTAAGGACTTGTGTTATGTCTATGTATGTCAGCGATAATTCCGCAAGTCCTTAAGCACACCTCGCGTTAACGGCTTCAAAGAAGCCGTTT
>JAVBNK010000046.1:0-19038 GCA_031551595.1 Rikenellaceae bacterium
GTACGGTTAAACCCTTGTACTGCGGGATGACCGCATAAAAAAATTCGCCTTTATCGGGGGCTTGGTTGTTTACCCCCACGCCGCCGATACAGTTATTATTCATGGATTCGGGCGAACCCGTTGGCGATTGGCCGCAAGTTCAGGGAGAATTCGGGAAAGGTGTATGATTTTCCATCGACGGATGATCCGTTTCAATCCGACAACAGGGAGAGCTTAAACAGAGCTCTCCCTGTTTTTTAAACGACTCCTGCTACCTGCGGCGGTGTTCCGGGTACTGAAATCGGAATGGAATTCACCACAAAGGATCGGGGGATTTATATAATTACAGATTATCCCGGAGGCGTAAATATACATGAAGGCGGTTATTTCCAATACGTTGCCGATAAAAAGATTCTTAGAATCCATTTTATGGATATAAAGTATGCAGATGGCACAATGGGGGGGCAACTGGATGCTGTTGGAAAAGGCCAAAGACCGGATAGTTTTAATAAAGGGACTCTATTCCAAGCCCTCGGTTTTGGAACGGACTAAAATATAATGATTTACACCACGAATATCCCATATACCGGGACCGCGCACGGATGTGGTTGTGGTGCGTAGTGGGCGAATGAAAAAAGTCTTCCCCGCGGGGAAGACTTTTGGAAAGCCGCAGCAAGGCCGGTTATTTCTTGTAGGATACTTCAAGGGGCGTGATGACCTTTTCGGCATGGCGCTCGACGATCGATATCCAATCCTCATCGCTGGCGATGCCTGCTTTCTGCCAGCCCGAACCGCTCCAATAGGTGAACGGCGTGTTGGGGGCGCTGCTTCCCACCAACAGCCAGTGGCCGTCGGTACGCTGCGTGCTCGTCACGCCGGGCATCACCACCCCGATCGATACGTCGCCCGTTGCCTCCGGGTCGGCCAGCTCCGAGGGCGATTCGGTGAGCGCGATCCAGCCTCGGCCCTGTGCCGTGCGTGCGCCTTCATGCTCCGGCATACCGGCCGAAATTCCCATGCGCTCGAAGTCGCCCCAATAATATTCTATCACCCGGTTGAAACGCGAATTGGCATCCAGCGAGATGAACTTGACCAGCGTTACGGCTTTGCCGTTCACCTCGAAAGGTTCGTAGGCGAACCTGACGGTGGTGCGCAACGGACCGTTGTCGATGGTTTCCCATGCGGCGTAGTTGCGGCTCTGCCACAGGCGGTCATTCTCTACGGCGGCCACCGAGCCTTCCGGCATATCGACCCGGTAGCACTCCAATCCTTCCCCGAAGCTGCTGTCGAGGCCGGCCTGCTGGTTCCATCCTGCGACGGCGGACTCCTCGGTGGGTTTACACCACACGTCGACGCCGCGGGACGACCTCCACTCGCCCGATCCCGAGCCGTAGACCCGGTAGACCACCAGGTTGTTCTCCCAGGCATAGTCATCGCTGCCGGGGGCATATCGTCCCTGTGCCAGGATAGGATATGCCGCAGGGGTAGTTTTGCGGATGGCATATTCGCCGCGGTCGTAACCGGGCAGGGTGACCTGGAAAATGAGCGCCTTGGCCTCCGTGCCGGGAACCTGAACCACTTGCGACGGCAATTCGTTTCCCCGGCGGTCGAACACGGCCACGCTGTCGGGCCTCACTCCCGCGAGGCGCACCGCGATAGAGTCCCACGGCACTTCGACCGTTTCGTCCGTGCGTTCGATGTCCAGGGGGTTGAATACATAGATCTTCATCTGCTCCTTACGGCCGCACGAGGCCAGCAGCAGGGCGATGGATGCAAATAAGAATACCTTTCTCATACCGTAGATTTTATTGTACGGCAGGATCGGGTTCAAAAACTGTGCCTATCCGTCGTAAGGCATTGAAATACGGAAATACTTGCAGATTCCTCCTCCGGCCTTCACGTTAAAGCAGTTGCCCGGCCAGGTAAAGGAGGTTGATCTCCGAGATCTTGGCGTTGAAGATGGCGTCCAGTTTGCGTTCCTCGGCTTCGAGGTAGCTGCGCTGGATCTCGCGGAATTCCACCCCGGACATCGTCCCCAGGCGGTACATCACCATGGCCGCTTCGAGGTTGGCCATGGCCGCCTCGGACGACTCCTGTTCGAAGGCGATCATCATGAAATTCTTACGGTAGGTGTTGTACAGGCGTGCGATGGCGTTGGTCACTTCGGAGCAAATCTGCTCGTACGCCAGGTCGCTGCTGCTGCGTGCGATCCCGGCGTTGCGGACACGGCGGCGGGTATCGAGGCGGTTGAACAGCGGCACCGACACCGTGAAACCCCACGTGGGCCCATTGTATTGCGAGTGGGCGTAGTCGTAACCGCTGTTCGAGGTGCGGTTATAGCGGTAGGCTCCCGTCAGGTCGAGCGTCGGGTAGAGCGACGAGCGGGCGATGCGCAGGTCGAGGTCCGAGAGGCGCTGGCCGGTGCGCGCCAGCAGGATCGAGGTGTTGTGCTCCAGGGCGCTGGCCTCCAGCCGCTCGTACAGCAGCGACCCGTCCGGGGTGATCGTGTCGCGCAGGCGCGCCGTGAGGTCGGGCCGGGCGCTCATCAGTTCGAACAGTTGCAGGTAGGCATTGCTGAGCACCTCCTGTTGCAGCACGAATTTCGAACTGTCGGCGTTGAAGTCGATGCGGGCCTGCTTCATTTCCAGGCCCGAGATACGTCCGACGGTATTTTTTTCGACGGCCTGGCGGTAGCGCAGGGTCGATATCTCGAGGTAGCGCCGTGCGGCGTCAAGCCGCCGCTCCTGGGTGACGATGTAGTAATATTGCGAAGCGATGTCGGCGGTGAGCTGTTCCATGCTGCCGCGCAGGTTCAGTTCGCCGGCACGCAGCAACTCCCGTGAGGTCTGGTACGAGGCGAACATGCCCATGCCGTCGAAGAGGCGCCATGCGAGCGTCACGTCGGCCGCGTAGACGTTGGCCGTGTAACTGTCCTTCACGTCCGCCCGGTCGTCGTACGCCTCGCGGGTGTCGTAATGGTCCCGGCGCTGCGAGGCCCCGGCCGTGAGCGAGGGGAGGAACGGGGCGAGGGTGACGTTGTTCGAAGTGATCTGCGCATCGTTGTGCGCGATCTTCACGTTGTAATTCTCCTCCAGCCCCCGCCGCAGGCAATCTTCCAGCGAGAGCATCTGCTGCGCCGGAGCCGTGACGGCCGCGGCTGCAAATAAAATGGTTATTATCGTGCGTTTCATCATGGTAAACATCTCGGATTTATTTTTTCCACCACTCTTCTTCTTCGGCTTTCCGTGCTTTTTCACCTTCCGGCGTAAGTTCGCCTAAATGCTCGAAATGTTGCCAGCCTTTGTCATAGTACTCTTCACGAGGGACGAAACCACCTGTCCCCGAATCTAAATGTCCGCTGTCCGGGATCCTGCAATCGCCCCAGTTGCAGGGTTTTTTGGTTTTCGTCTGATAGCTTTGCCATACGCCTTCGAACTGGTTGTTGGAGTAGCCGTCGGCAATCAGCATAAGGGCGTCGTAATGAAGTTTGTCATGCCCGTCAATGACAAAATCGCTTGTGACCTTGCCGGTGAAAACGCCGGCGCCCGGTTTGTCGCTCTCATAGAACGTATATTCTCCAAAGACACGTCCTTGCTTATATTCAGGGTAAAAATCTGGATAATTGAGCAGTACAGCCTCTTTGATCGTGATTGTACCCATGAACTCACAAATGTTGTTCTTTACTTTGGTTTTCCCATACACAAAATATTCGTAGGGATTATCCTTGTTTTTAATGATCGAAATGAAATGGATGTAAAACCGTTGGTAGTCCTCGCCGATGAATCCCAGGGGTTCGGGTTTTTTCGTGTTGTCGAAATCCGGATCGTCCGTTTTCATGATCGTCTCCGGATGCCACAGGACACTCAGATCGTAATCTTTTATCTGGCGGGTAAAATCGGTCGGATTGGCTTCCGGTTGGCCGAATACCGGAATGCAGGACAACAAGGCCAGCGTCAGGATGATCTTTTTCATGATCGGGAACGTTTTTGCAAATGTTGTGAATTACCTGTCGTTATTTTTCAATTCCGCGGCTGCGGGGGTCGCACCTTATGGCGCGAGCCGCGGGACGATAGCTGTAAAGGTCATTTCTTCCTCCTTCCCCGGCAAAGACTGCGCGTGGCCCCTGTCCTCGTGCGGTCGCCGGTTGGGCATCGCATGTTGTGCGATGCCATAAAACCTATTCTTTTTTCGCGTTTCCGGTCATATAGGTATAGATGGCCGGGATGATGAACAGCGTGAGCATCGTGGCGCAGATCATGCCCCCGACGACCGGAATCCCCATCGCCACCCGGCTTTCCGAGCCCGCGCCCGTGGCGATGGCCATCGGCAGGATGCCCAGGATGGTCGACAGGCTGGTCATCAGGATCGGGCGCATACGCGCCACGGCCGCCTCGCGCACGGCGTCACGCACCGCGAGCCCTTCCTTTTTCCGCTGGTTGGCGAACTCGACGATCAGGATGCCGTTCTTGGTCACAAGGCCGATGAGCATGATGATGCCGATCTGGCTGAAGATGTTCATCGTCTGGCCCCACAGTTTCATCGCCACCAGCGCCCCGATCAGCGCCAGCGGCACGGTGAGCATGATCGTCAGCGGGTCGCGGAAACTCTCGAAC
This sequence comes from Rikenellaceae bacterium, assembly GCA_031551595.1. Classification (GTDB taxonomy): domain Bacteria; phylum Bacteroidota; class Bacteroidia; order Bacteroidales; family Rikenellaceae; genus JAVBOW01. The sequence continues at coordinate 4,593 of JAVBNK010000046.1, forward strand.
TGCGCCGCCAGCACCAGGTAGATCAGCACCAGCGCCAGCCCGAAGGCGAAAAGCAGGCTCGACGAGCTTTCCATAAAGTCTTTCGACGCGCCCGAGAGCGAGGTGCTGAACGTGTCGTCCAGCACCTTGTCGGCGATGCGGTCCATCTCCTCGATGCCCTCGCCCAGCGTGTAGCCCTTGGCGGGCGAAGCCGATACGGTGGCCGACGAGAAGCGGTTGGAGCGGAACAGGCGCGGCGGGGTGCTGTTTTCGGAGATGTCCACGAAGTTGTCCAACTGGATCAGCTCGCCGCGGTTGTTGCGCACGTAGATATTGGTCAGGTCGTTGGGGCGGCTGCGGTCGCGGCGGTCGAACTGGCTCATGATCTGGTACTGCTTGCCGTTGAGGATGTAGTAGCCGATGCGCTGCTCGCTCATCGCCAACTGGAGGGTCTGGGCGACCGCCTGCACCGTCACCCCCATCGCCGAGGCGCGGTCGCGGTCGATCGACACCGTCAGTTCGGGCTTCGTGAAGCGCAGGTTGACGTCCGACACCGAGAATACGGGGCTTTGCGACACTTCTTCCATGAACCGCGGCAGGTACTCCTTCAGCGATTCGAGGTTCTGGCCTTGCAAAACGTACTGTACGGGCAATCCTCCGCGCGAACCGCCGAAGGTTTGCTGCTGCGACACGATGCTGCGCGCCCCGGTCATGGCCGCCAGGCGCGGGGTGAGGTCGTCGGCGATCTGCTGCTGGGTACGCTTGCGCTTATCGGCGTCCACGAGCATGAGCGTGAAGTTGGCCGAGTTCCCCGAGCCGCGTGCCCCGACCATCGTCAGGTGGCCGCCGTCCTGCTCGGGCACCTCCTCGTCCAGCATGGCCGATACGCGGTCGGCATACCCCAGCATGTAGTCGTACGACGTACCCTCCGGGGCGGTGGAGTTCACCGAAAGCGACGAGCGGTCCTCCATCGGGGCCATCTCCGACGGGGTCGAATTCCAGGCCCACACGATCACCCCTACCGACACCACCAGCACCGGCCATGCCAGGTAGCGGTGCCGCAGGAAGCCTCCCAGCCAGCGTTTGTAGCCGTTGGTCAGGCCCGTGAAGAACGGCTCGGTGAAGGTGTAGAGCTTGCCGTGGGTGGCCGACGAGCGCAGCATCCGGGCCGAGATCATGGGGGTGAACGTAAGCGCCACGAAAGCCGAAATGGCCACCGCGCCCGCGATCACCAGGCTGAATTCGCGGAACAACCGCCCGGTGACCCCTTGCAGGAACACGATGGGGAAGAACACCGCCACCAGGGTGACCGTCGTGGAGAGCACGGCGAAGAAGATCTCGTTCGTACCCTTGATGCCGGCCTCCATAGGGGCCATCCCGCGCTCGATCTTCGAGTAGATGTTCTCCATCACCACGATCGCGTCGTCCACCACCAGGCCGATGGACAGCACCACGGCCAGGAGCGTCAGGATGTTGATGGAAAAGCCGCAGATGTACATGATGAAGAAGGCGCCGACCAGCGAAATGGGGATCGCCAGCACCGGGATCAGCGTGGTGCGCCAGTTGCGCAGGAACAGGAAGATGATCAGCACCACGAAGCAGAAAGCCTCGACGATCGTGTTCGATACCTCGTTGATCGACTGGCGGATGAATTTGGTTTTGTCGAAGCCGGTATGGATGGCGATGTCGTCCGGCAGGTCTTTTTCGATCTGCGCGATGGCCGCTTTGGCGTTGTCGACGATTGTGATGTAGTTGGCGCCCGGCTGCGGGATCAGTGCGCACGACACCATCGTCACGCCGTTGCGCTTGAGGATCGAGCGGGTGTTCTGGGCTTCGACCACGGCCTTGCCCACGTCCGAAAAACGTACCACGCGGTCGCCCTGGCGCGAGATGACCAGGTTGTTGAAATCTTCGAGCGACCGCAGGCGCCCCATCGTGCGGATCGTCAGCTCGGTGTTGTCGCCCTCGATGCGCCCGGCAGGGAGCTCGATGTTCTCCCTGCTCACGGCGTCGCGCACGTCCATCGGCGTGAGGCGGTAGGCGGCCAGCAGCATCGGGTCCATCTTCATGCGGATCGACATGCGCCGCGACCCCCACACCTCGACCGACGACACGCCCGGCACGGTCTGCAGTTTCTCCTTGAAGTTGACTTCGGCGAATTCGCTCAGGTCGATGATCGAGCGGGCGTTGCTTTCGAGGGTGACGCTGTAGATGGGTTGCGCGTCGGCGTCGGCCTTCGACACCGTGGGCGGGTCCACGTCCGACGGCAGGCGGCGCGAGGCTTCGGAAACCTTGTTGCGCACGTCGTTGGCGGCGGTCTCGAGGTCGACCTCAAGGTTGAATTCGACGGAGATATAGCTCGACCCGTCGCTCGACACGCTCGACAGCGAGCGGATGCCGGGAATGCCGTTGATCGATTCTTCGAGGGGTTCGGTGATCTGGGTTTCGATCACGTCGGAGTTGGCGCCGGGCATCGAGGTGCGCACGGAGATGATCGGCGGGTCGACGCTCGGGTAGTCCCTCACGCCGAGGTAGGAGTAGCCGATCATGCCGACCAGCACGACCATGATGCTCATCACGGTGGAGAGCACCGGCCGGCGTATGCATATTTCGGGAAGGCTTGCCATATCAGGGTATGCTTACTGGTAAATTTTGCGGCTGAAAAGCGTGTCGCCCTGCTCTTCGAGGATTTTGCAGATTTCGTCGTCTTCGCCCAATTCAAGGTAACCGAAAGGCATGCTCTTTTTGAAACGTTTGTTGAGTGCGGTCCGCAATACGTCCGTCAGCGTTTCGAAATCATAGTCCCGATTGAAGCCTGTGACCGGTTTATACTCGATGCCGATCACATAGTAGGGCGCTTCGGTATTGATATAATAGCCTATGACGATCTTGCGAATATTATAATCACGGTCATAGAGGGGCCTGAAAGCTTTTACCATCTCCCTGCGGTCCCATTTGCCGGGTTCGCAGAAAAATTGCGTGGTTTGCAGGATTTCGTACTCCCCGGCCTGCAGGCTCGCTTCGTCGAGGTGCAGCATCACATCCGCGGTCATGTCGGTCCCGCCTTGCAGGGTGGCCCGGATGCTCCCGATCGTGTAATCCGGCCCCCACGGAAGTCCCCACCATCCGAAAAGCAGTGAAAGCAGGTTGTATTTCCTCTGGTAGGGTTTCACTGAGCCGTCGGCCGGGATGAAGATCGCGGGGGAATAACGCCTTTGGGTGACGGCGATCGGGCTGATGCAATAGGGGAAAGCCACAAACCTGCCCCCTGCCGCGATCTCCCGCTGGAGTTCGGCAAAGGTCAGGGCCGGATTGACCCGTATTTTCTGCATCGGTTTCTCGTCCATGGGCGATGCGCTAACGGTTCGTGATTTCGAGCGGCGAGCCTTCGCGCACCTGCATCAGGCCCGTGATCACCACCGAATCGCCCTGCTGCAGGCCGCCCGTCACTTCGATCGAGTTTTCGGTACGGGTGCCGGTCGTGATCTCGCGCCGTGCGGCTTTGCCGTCCCGCACCACCCATACCATTTTACGGTCCGCTTCCGGGACCACGGCCTCCGTGGGCACCTGGATCGAGGCGCTCGTGCTGCGTCCCACCACCACCCGGATCAGCATCCCGGGGACGATGCGGCCGTCCGCATTGTCGTACATGGCGCGCAGCGTCACGCTGTGCGTGAGGTTGTCCACGATCGGGTCGACGGCATAGATGGTCGCATGGCGCTCCCGGCGGTCGTTCTCGGTGGTGAACGAAATTTGCGAACCTTTCATCGCCGGGGTGTAGTGGCGCTCCGAGAGGTAGAATTCCACCTTGAGGTGCGAAATATCGGCCAGGTGGACGATCTTGGTGCCGGGCTGGATGTAGCTGCCCGGCGACACATACCGGAAACCCACCACACCGTCGAACGGCGCCTTGATCTGGGTCTTGTCGATGCGTACGCGCAGCAGCTGGATGTCGGCTTCGACCATGTTGTAGTCGGTTTCGGCCTGGTCGAAGGCCTCGCGCGAAATGGCGTCGCTTTCGAGCAGGATACGGCTGCGGTCCAGCTTTTCCTTGAGCATGTTACGCTCAAAAGTGGCGCGTTTGAGCTGCGATTGCAGGTCTTCGTCGTTGATCTTGACCAGCACCTGCCCCTGTTTGACCTGTGCGCCCTCGGCGAAGAAGATCTGCTCGACCTTGCCGGCCACTTCGCTGGCCACGTCGACCTCCTCGCTGGGCAGCAGCGTGCCCATCGCGCTCTGCCCCTCGTCGAGGTGGAGGTAGTCGGCGATGCGGACCTCGACGGGTATGGTACGTGCACCGCCCCGCTGTGCGGCCGGTTGGTCGGCGGGCCCGGCCTCGCGTCCGCCCAAGTGGTTGTAGAGGAGCACCGCCCCGGCGAATGCCACCGGTATGGCGATAAACAGGGTTGTCCTTACGCTTCGTTTCATCGTAATATGGGATGTGAATTATCGCGCAAATTACTAAAAAATAAGCAAGCGGCAAACCTGAGGGCGGCCGAAACGGCAAAATAGCGCTGTGAAACAACCGGATGCGGATTATAGCGCATTTTTTTGCGAAAAATGACTACATTAGCGGCAGTAAACCTGGCATCATGATCATTTGCACGTTGGAGGGGAGCGGGCTTTACGGGTCCCTGCATCCCCGGTTGGCGGGGGCGTTGGAGTACCTGCGCGGCTTGCGGCCGCAGGAGTTGGCCGACGGCCGCACGGAGGTCGAGGGCGACGATGTTTTCGTCACCGCCGGCACGCATGGCCTCCGCCCCGCGGCCGATGCCCCGCTCGAAGCACATGACGCTTACATCGATATCCAGTTGGTCATCGCGGGGGAGGAGAATTACGGCTGGCGCGACCGCCGTAGTTGCGCCCGTCCGCGCGGGGGATTCGACACCGCCCGGGATATCGTTTTTTTCGACGACGCCCCGGCGACGTTCTTTACGCTGGGCGCCGGCCGACTCGCCATATTTTTCCCGGACGACGCCCATGCCCCGTTGGTGGGGCGGGGCGAAGTACGCAAATGCGTGGTGAAAGTAAGGATATGAAATCGCATTTCGCGCGGTTGTAAGCTACCAATACTAAAAATAAAAATACCATGGGAATCAAGGGAAGGCTTATCGCCATGAATTTTCTCCAGTTTTTCATCTGGGGGGCATGGCTGATCTCGCTGGGCAGCTATGTGGGCAACACGCTGCAATTCGACGGGGTGCAGATCGGCAGTTTCTTCGCCACGATGGGCATCGCCTCGCTGTTCATGCCGGGGCTGATGGGGATCGTGGCCGACCGGTTCATCCCCGCGCAGAAACTGCTCGGTTTGTGCCACCTGGCGGGGGCGGTGTGCCTGCTGGCCGCATCGTTCCAGACCACGTACGTCCCGCTCTATGCCTGCATGCTGTTGAGCGTGATGTTCTACATGCCTACGCTGGCGCTGAGCAATACGGTGGCTTACAATGCGCTGGAGCAGAACGGCAAGGATATCGTCAGGGACTTTCCGCCGATCCGCGTATGGGGTACGGTGGGTTTCATCTGCGCCATGTGGACGGTCGATTTCACCGGCTTCAAAACCAGCCACCTGCAACTCTGGGTCGCTGCGGCCGCGGCGCTGGCGCTGGGGCTGTACGCCTTCACGCTTCCCAGGTGCGAAACCAGCAGGGTGTCGACCGGCTCGCTCGTCGACTCGCTGGGCCTGCGCGCCTTCGCGCTGTTCAAACAGCGCCGGATGGCCGTGTTTTTCCTCTTCTCGATGCTGCTGGGCGCGGCCCTGCAGATCACCAACAGTTTCGGTGATCTGTTTCTGCAGAGTTTCGCCGCCATCCCCGAGTTCCTCCAGTCGTTCGGGGTGCAGCATTCGGTGGTGCTGCTCTCTGTTTCGCAGATCTCGGAAACGCTGTTCATCCTGACCATTCCGTTCTTCCTCAAACGCTTCGGTATCAAAAAAGTGATGCTCATGAGCATGTTTGCATGGGTGCTTCGCTTCGGGTTGTTCGGGCTGGGCGATCCGGGGCCGGGGCTGTGGATGCTCGTGCTGTCGATGATCGTCTACGGCATGGCGTTCGACTTTTTCAATATCTCCGGGTCGCTGTTCGTCGAGCAGTCGACCGACAAAAGCATCCGTGCCAGCGCCCAGGGCTTGTTTATGATCATGACCAACGGCATCGGGGCGGTGCTGGGCTCCTACGGGGCGGGTTTCGTGGTCAACCGGTTTACCCATATCGAGCAGGTCGGCGAATCGTTTTTCCGCGTGGGGCACTGGCCGACCGTATGGTTTATTTTCGCCGGTTACGCGCTCGTGGTGGCGGTGGTGTTCGCCGTTTCGTTCCGCGATGCCTCCCGGCGTTCGGGGGATTTGCGGCCGGCGGCGCATAAGGACCGGTAGCCGGTTTCGCCTCCGGGGGCATTCCCGGCACCTTAATTATTATAAGGCCTCCCGTCGCGGGAGGCCTTTTTTATACCCCTCCGTAAAAAAAACAGGGCCGTGTGGAAGGATGTAATTATAAATCGCTATATTTATAGGCTTTTTCATAGGCACAGAATGAGATTACAAACAAATATTTCTAACGCTATGAAGACATATCAAACAAACGAGATCAAGAACATTGTCCTGATCGGTGCGCCCGGATCGGGTAAAACTACCCTTGCCGAAGCGATGGCCTACGAGGGTAAGGTCATCGAACGCAGGGGTAGTGTGGAGGCGGAAAACACCCTCTCGGACAACACCGACCTGGAGCACCAGTACAAACGGTCGATCTTCCCGACCATCCTGTTCACCGAGTTCATGAACGCCAAGCTCAACATCATCGACACGCCGGGGTCGGACGACTTCTGCGGCGGGCTGTTCTCGGCGTTCAAGGTGGCCGATGTCGGGGTTATGCTCTTCAATGCACAGAACGGGTTCGAAGTGGGCAGCGAGATCCAGGCCCGCTATGCCCGCCAATACGAAAAACCCATCATCGGCGTCATTAACCAGCTCGACTCGGACAAAGCCAACTGGGAATCGACCATCGAGTCGATCCGCAACGCTTCGCAGGTCAAGCCCGTGATCGTGCAGTATCCGGTCAACCCGGGCCCCGACTTCGACTGCTTCATCGACGTGCTGATGATGAAGATGTACAAATTCAAGGGCGATACCGGCGTTCGCGAGGAATTCGAGATCCCCGCAGGCGAGATGGACCGTGCCAGGGAACTCAACGGCATCCTGACGGAAACCGCCGCCGAGAATGACGAGGCCCTCATGGAACTCTATTTCGAGAAGGGCATGCTCACGCAGGACGAAATGCGCTCGGGCCTCAAACTGGGCCTTTCGAAGCGCGACCTGATCCCGATCTTCTGCGCCTCGGGCAAACGCGACATCGGCGTGAAACGCCTCATGGAATTCATCATTAACGTGGCTCCCGGCCCGATCAAGGCGCCCAACTTCAAGACCGTCGAAGGCGAAGAGGTGGCTGCCGACAGCAACGCCCCGGCCGTGCTGTTCGTTTTCAAAAGCTCGGTGGAACAGCACCTGGGCGAGATCAGCTATTTCCGTGTGATCCGCGGCAAGGTGGCCGAAGGCATGGAACTGGTCAACCCGCGTACCGGTAACCGGGAAAAGATATCGCAACTGTTCGCCGTGGCGGGCAAGAACCGTGTGAAAGTGACCGAAATGATGGCCGGCGACATCGGCTGCACCGTCAAACTCAAAGGCACGCGCACCAGCGATACGCTCACCGCGCCCTCCGCGCCGTTGCAGATCGCGCCGATCGTTTTCCCCGAGCCGCGCTACCGCACCGCCATCAAGGCCGTGAAGGCTGCCGACGACGAAAAGCTGGGCGAAGCGCTCAACAGGGCCAAATACGAAGACCCGACCATCCTGGTGGAATACTCCAAAGAGTTGAAGCAGATCATCGTGCAGGGCCAGGGCGAACACCACCTCAATATCCTCAAATGGCAACTCAACAACGTCAATAAGATCGACATCGAGTACTACGCCCCGAAGATCCCGTACCGCGAGACCATCACCAAGGTGGCCGCGGCGGACTACCGCCACAAGAAACAGTCGGGCGGCGCGGGCCAGTTCGGCGAGGTGCACCTGGTGATCGAGCCCTATATCGACGGCATGCCCGAGCCTTCGAAATACAAGGTCGACGGCAAGGAGATCCCCGTCAGCGTAAAGAATAAGGAGGTGATCGAACTGGAATGGGGCGGACGCCTGGAATACTACTCTTCGATCGTGGGCGGCTCGATCGACGCACGTTTTCTTCCCGCCATCCTGAAAGGGATCATGGAGAAGATGGACGAGGGCCCGCTGACTGGCTCGTATGCCCGCGATATCCGCGTGGTGGTCTACGACGGCAAGATGCACCCGGTCGACTCGAACGAAATATCGTTCAAGCTCGCCGGCCGCAATGCCTTCAAGGAAGCCTTCAAAAAGGCCGCGCCGAAGATCATGGAGCCGATCTATATGGTCGAGGTGCTGGTGCCGTCGGACAATATGGGCGCCGTGATGAGCGATCTGCAGAACCGCCGCGCCATGATCCAGGGCATGACCTCCGAGAAGGGCTTCGACAAACTGGTGGCCAGCGTGCCCCTGGCCGAGCTGTTCCGCTACTCGACCACGCTCTCGTCGCTCACGAGCGGCCGTGCGACCTATACGATGAAATTCTCCTCCTATGAGCAGGTCCCGGCCGACGTGCAGGACAAACTGCTCAAAGCCTACACCGATACCGACAAGGACGAATAATCCCTGCGGCCGATCGCATTGCCCGCCCGTCCCCTTAGGGGGACGGGCTTTTTTGTGCGGATGGGGCAGGCTGCAGTTTGGAACGAATATTGATACATTTAGGGTCAAACCATCAAGTGCAACCATTTAATAATTTATCAACCATGAAAAAATTTCTTTATTTGTTCATCGCAGTATTCGCGGTAACATCATGCCAGAAAGACCCCGACATGGGGGACCTGAGTGACGATTATGTAGTATTCACCACGAACGACCCGGACTACTTCACGGCTACGACCACTCCGTCCAACCCGACGGTATTCATCCCCGCAGCGATCAGGGAGGTTCAGGCCGACGGTACGCCCGTCAATTGGGACGATGCCAATGCGCAGTCCATCATCAATGTCTTTCGTACCAACCTCGCGGCGATGAATTATGACGTCACCGCACCCGATGCGGCTTCGGCCGACCTGGTGCTCAACCTCACCTACGCGAAAGATGTGACGATCTATGTCGATTATCCTACTTACTGGTGGTGGGACGGCTACTGGCCCTACTGGTACTATCCCTACCCCTATCCTTATGTATACGGCTACGCCGTGGCATCGATCGTGGGCGAGCTGATCCAGCCCGGCGTCGTCGAATCGGACACCACCAACCCCGTCGTTTGGAATGCCTTCGTGGGAGGCTACGACTACGGCAACAAAGCTGTCGACACCCCGTATTTTGTAAAAGGCGCACAGCAGGCTTTCAACCAGTCGCCCTATCTGGAACGCACTGCCGCACCCGTATTGTAATGACATGATATTATCGAATATAACCGAAAACAAACCAAAGCTATGAAAAACATATTTGTAAAAGCATCTGCCGTGTTTGCGGTCTGTATGCTCGCTTTCACTCCCGGCAAGGCCCAGGTGGTGCAGGACGGATACTTCAACATCGACTGGCAGCTCAACGTACCGCTGAGCAACGGCTTTGCCGACAAGACCAGCGGCTGGGGCCTCAACTTCGAAGGCGGTTACTATCTTCCCATGAGCGATTTCGCAATCGGGGGCTTCCTGAACTACCATACCAATAACGAATACATCGGCCAGCGCGCGCTTCCCGTGGGCAGCAACGGCAGGCTCTGGACCGACCAGCAGCACAGCCTGTTCCAACTTCCGTTCGGTGTGAGCGGCCGCTACCGCCTGATGGACGGCATGGGTCCGCTGGATCCCTACCTGTCGCTGAAACTCGGTGCGAATTATGCCAAATTCAGCTCCTACTACTCTTCGTTCACCACCGTGGACAAGACCTGGGGTTTCTACCTTTCGCCCGAGATCGGCACGGTGATCTATCCGAGCGCGAACCGCTACTTCGGATTCCATGTGGCCGCCTATTTCAGCTACGCCACCAATAAGGCCGACCTGATCTCCTACTCCGTAAGCGGACTGAGCAACTTCGGCGTCCGCGTAGGCGTGAGCTTCTAAACCGGCCCTGACCGGGATGAGATCCGGGACCTGCCTGCAGGTCCCGGATCTGTTTTTTTGTGTATACCTGCAATAAATGGCGGAAATTCGCGTTGTAGATAAGTAAAATTACCCTACTTTTGTAAGCTATGGCCTTTGGGAAGGCTGCGGCACGATGCGAAAAAAACTAAACTCCATACAAAAACACTTGCAAAAATGATCAAACGTACATGGTTTTTAACCGGCATCCTGTGTGCCGCCGTGCTGACCGCCGGCGCCCAGATGCCTCCGATGAAGGCTATTCCCAACGATCCCGAAGTGAGGGTAGGCACACTGCCCAACGGCCTGACCTACTACATCCGCCACAACGCGAAACCGGCCAAGCAGGCCGAATTCTACATCGTCCACAACGTGGGGGCGATCCAGGAAGACACGGCCCAGAACGGCCTGGCCCACTTCCTCGAACACATGGCCTTCAACGGTACCAAGAACTTCCCCGGCAAGGGAGTGATCAACTACATGGAAACGATCGGCGTGAAATTCGGCGCCAACCTCAACGCCATGACCGGCCAGGAGACGACCATCTATAACATGTCCGCGGTGCCCCTGCTGCGCGAAGGGATCATCGACTCGTGCCTGCTGGTGCTCCACGACTGGTCGTACTTCGTTTCGCTGGTGCCCTCGGAGATCGACAACGAGCGTGGCGTGATCATCGAGGAGCTGCGCGGCGGCAACACCGGCCCGCGCCGTGTCCAGGAAGCCCTGATGCCCGTGGTGACCAATAAATCGAAATACTCATGGCGCAACGTGATCGGCACCGAAGCCGGCCTGCGCACCTTCTCGCACCAGGAACTGGTCGATTTTTACCATAAATGGTACCGCACCGACCTGCAGGCGATCATCGTGGTGGGCGACTTCGACGTCGACATGATGGAGCGCAAGATCAAGGCTGCGATGGCCGATATCCCCGCCGTGGTCGACCCCACCCCCAAAGAGATCGTCGCGGTCCCGGACAATAACGAGGTGCTCGTGGGCATCGCCACCGATCCGGAAGTGACCTCGACCGGCGTGCAGGTATATATCAAACGCCAGCCGGTCCCGCGCGAAATCCAGAATACGGAGCAGATAGCCATGCTCAACGGCATGATCTATATGGCTACCAATATGGCATCGAACCGCCTTTCCGAAATGTCGATGAAGCCCAATGCACCCTTCCTGCAGGCAGTGCTGCAGAACGGCGACCTGACTTCGACCTGCGACGTGCTGTACATGGGCGCTTCGGCCCGCGACGGCCAGGCTGCAACCGCCTTCGAAGCCATCTACACCGAACTGATGCGCATCAAACGCCACGGCTTCACCGAAAGCGAATTCGAGCGCGTGAAAGCCAACATCCTGCGCGGTGCCGAGATGGGATACGAAGCCCGCAACGACCGCCAGAGCGGCAGTTTCGTGCAGATGTGCATGAACAACTTCCTGTCGGGCAATGCGATGCCCGATGCGCGTACCAGCTGGCAACTCGACAGCACGCTGGTCGCCAATGCCGACCTGAATGTCATCAACCGGCTCATCGCAAGCCTGATCACCGACGAGAACCAGGTAGTGACCATGTCCGGCCCGTCGAAAAGCCCGATGCCTGCCGAAGCCGACGTGCGGGCGATCATCGCCAGGGTGAAAGCCTCCGAGATCGCTCCCTATGCTGATAATACGGTGAAAGAACCCCTCGTTTCGGCTACGCTGAAGGGCTCGCCCGTCCAGAAAAGCGAAGCCGGCAAATTCGGATCGACCGTATGGACGCTCAAGAACGGCGTGCGCGTGATCCTCAAACCGACCGACCTCAAAGCCGACGAACTGATTTTCTCGGCCAGTTGCTACGGCGGTCGCTCGTTACTCACCAACGAGGAGCTCCCTTCGGGCGAAATGCTGGGCAACGTGGTAGGTTTCAGCGGTGTGGGTAAATTCTCATCGTCCGACCTGCGTAAGCAGCTTACCGGGAAAGCCGCCTCGATGGGCGTTTCGATAGGCGGCTACTCGCACGGCCTGAGCGGCGGCGGGTCGGTCAAAGACCTCGAAACCACCCTGCAACTGCTCTACCTCTACTTCACCGCGCCGCGTTTCGACCGCGGGGACTACGAAACGATGATGGACAAAGTCGAAGAATCGCTGGTCAACGCCAAGAACGATCCCGGGACCGTATTCAAGCGCGAATTTGCCGAAACCTACTACCAGGATAACTTCCGCGCCATGCCGATGGACATGGAGCGTTTGGCGAAGGTGAAATTCGAGATGATGCAGCCGATCTACCGCCGCCTGTTCAGCAATGCGGACGACTTTACGTTCGTGCTGACCGGCAGTTTCGATCCCGAAAAGATCAAGCCCCTGATCGAAAAATACATGGGTTCGCTGCCCGTAGGCAAGGAACGCCTGACGTGGAAAGACGACAAGATCGAGCCGGTGAAAGGTAACGTGGAGCGCACGATCGACGTGGCGATGCAGACCCCGAAGAGCACCGTGCTGGTGGCCATGTCGGCCGATATCCCTTTCTCGCTGGAGAACAGCCTGACGACCAGCATCCTCAAACAACTGCTGGACATCCGCTATCAGGAGTCGATCCGCGAGGAAAAGGGCGGTACCTACGGTGTGGGCGTCCAGGCGGGCCTGGGCCGCATTCCGAAGAACCGCCTCGGCATGACCGTTTCGTTCGATACCGACCCGGCGATGGTGGGCGAGTTGCTGCCGATCGTATTCAAGGAACTCCGTGAGATGGTTGCCAACGGCCCCAAAGCCGAAGATATCGCCAAGATCAAGGAATTCATGTTCAAGCAACGTGCAGAGGCTTTGAAAAACAATCCGTTGTGGGCCAGTGCCGTGGCTACCTACTACATGGAAGGCCTGGATGTAACCACCGACTACGAAGCCGTGCTCAAGAGCATCGACGGGGAAAAAGTGACCAAACTCCTGAAGAGCATGCTCGATGCGGGCAATACGTTGACCTTCATTATGAACCCTGAGGTGAAATAGCCTTGTGGGAATGGACGGACCCGCCCCGGCTTATGCCAGGGCGGGTTTTTTGTGTCCGCATGTAGGGCGTGTCCGGTAAAACGACTATCTTTGTATAACCAGATAGTCCGCAGATATAATATTTTTACCATATGCGATTCCAAATCCGTATCTTATTGCTCTTCGGGGCGCTGTGGCCTGCTTTTGCGGCCCATGCGCAACAGCCGAAGCCCAAAGTGACCAACGTGATCTATATGATAGGCGACGGCATGGGCCTGGCGCATGTCAGCGCGGCCCTCATCGACCGCGGATATGCCCCCCTGGCGATGGAACGCGCCCCGTTCATCGGCCTGGCCAAGACCTTTTCGGCCAGCCATAAGGTGACCGATTCGGCGGCGGCGGGCACCGCGCTTGCCACCGGGCATAAGACCGCCAACGGCATGATCGGCGTCGATCCGCAGGATCATCCCCTCGAAACGTTGCTCGAACAGGCCCGCGACCGGGGGCTGGCGACCGGACTGGTGGTGACCTGCTACATCGCCCAGGCTACGCCGGCCGCATTCATGGCCCACCGCAGGTCGCGCTCCGACCTGCAGGGGATCGCCGCCGACCTCGTGGCCAGCGGCACCGACGTGTTCATCGGCGGCGGAATGCTTCACTTCACCCAACGCGAAGACGGCCGCGATCTGGTGGCTGAATTGGAACAAAAGGGGTATGCGATCGCCCGCGACATGGATCAGGTGATGGCATTCCGGGGCCGGAAACTGGCCGGGATACTCGCTCCGGGCGATCTGCCTTCGATGGCCGACGGGCGCGGCGACTACCTGCCGCGCGCTACGGGCAAAGCGCTCGAACTGCTCTCTGCCGCCAGCCCGCAAGGTTTCTTCATCATGGTCGAAGGCTCGCAGATCGACCACCAGAGCCACGCGAACGATGCCGGGGGAACGATCGCCGAAGTGTTGGATTTCGACGAGGCGGTCGGGGTGGCATTCGACTTCGCCGACACCCATCCCGGGACGCTGGTCATCGTCACGGCCGACCATGAAACCGGCGGGCTGACCGTTCCCGGGGCCAAAAACGACAAAGGGGCCGAGTACAAATTCTCCACAGGCGGCCATACCGGCATCCTGGTGCCTGTTTTCGCCTACGGGACAGGGGCACAACATTTCACCGGCGTATTCGATAATACCGACCTTCCCCGCATCATCCGGCAACTCCTCGGGTTTTAATCTCTAAGGGTTGAATTCCCCGCCGGTTTGGAAACCCATGTAAAGCATGGGGTTGAAAACCGCGGCCCCGGAGAGGTCGCACCCGACCTCGCCCCACGCCC
>JAVBNK010000098.1:0-6269 GCA_031551595.1 Rikenellaceae bacterium
ATCTCCTTCCGGGGTTCGCGGATACGTTCATAGCCGGTCATGGCCTGTTCGAATGCGGCGAAACCCACCACCCCGCCGATGCCCATTTCGGCATACAGCGACCGGCAATCGGACGACGGCCCGTAACCTTCCGGCGCATACAACGCCGCCGGCAACACGGCCATCAGGATCAATACTAAAATATTACGCATAGATTTCAATGCCTCCGACCGCAAAATTATACATTTACGGCAAAAATAAAAGACAATCGCACAAAAAATCACAAATTTTCTGTTTTTCAGGCTATAATAAACATCGGATGACCGGTACATGGCTTAAAAACAGGACCGGCCTGCACAAAATATCACAACAAAATTGCACGGCATTCCACGCCGGGATGCCGCCATTAATGAACCAACGCGGGAAGGGTGGCCGATTATTGTATGGGGCACGGGTTTTGCGGATAAAAAATGCTTAAATTTGCCCTGAATGAGAAAATACGCCACGCTGATCCTGATCTTCGCAGCCGCAGCCGCCGCGTGCGGACAACGAAACGCACCTGTCGCGGAAGAACCCGCCGCCGAAGATACGCTGCCGGCCGGGCCGTCGTTCCCGAAGATCGAGGTCGTCATCGAAAAACAGTTCACCTACGACAAATACACGCTGGCCGACACGTTTCCCTACCGCGACACGGTGCGCATGTTCCAATGGGACAAGATCCGGGCGGGGCTGGCACGCCTCGACACCCTGGCCGTCGATCCGCAGGCCTGGGGCGTACTCCGGAACCGCCGCAACATCAACGGCATAGCGCCGCTGGTGCGCGACTATACCCGCAACAGCTACAAGAACATCCAGGACACGTTCGGCGTGGAGCGCTACCAGGGCATCCCGCTCTACGCCCAGGACGACCCCATGCCCGTGCGGTACGCGCTCGACGGCTCGCTGGTGAAAATATTCTCGGCCGAAGGCGACTCGCTCGTGGCGGCCGAACACGCCTATATCGGCGGACGCTGGATCATCCCCCCGAAATACGTCAAACGCATCGGCGGCGACACGCTGCGCTTCGACCGCGCCATCTTCGTCGACCGCACCAACCAGTGCATCGCCACCCTCGAACGCTCCGGGGACGGCAAATGGCTCGTGCGCAGCATGAACCCCTGCACCACCGGACTGCACCACCCGCCCTATCAGAAAGAGACCCCGCTGGGCATTTTCGTCGTCCAGGAGAAGAAACCGCGCATGCAGTACTACGTCGACGGCACGACCCGGATAGGAGGTTTCTCCCCCTGGGCCAGCCGTTTCTGCAACGGGGGCTACGTGCACGGGGTGCCGGTGAACCTCCCCCGTACGGCCGTCGCGGAATGGAGCGCCTCGCTCGGCACCACCCCGCGGTCGCACATGTGCGTGCGCAACGCCACCTCCCACGCCAAATATATCTACGACTGGGCGCCGGTAGACCGGACCCTGGTGTTCGTCATCGAATAGGTTGCAGGCATGAAAACCGCAACGGGGAGGCACCCTGCAAAATATTCCGAAAAATTTGCGTATGACTAAAAAAGACGTACCTTTGCGCCACGCTTTGGTGGCATCAGGTAAGGCTGAATCCATCGTAAAGTGGGCAGGATGCACGTCCGACGGCATAAAACTAAGGTGTGCACCCATTAAATAATAAAGCAAAATGGAATATTTGTCGCCTGAGAAAAAACAGGAGCTTTTCGAGAGCTACGGGCAGTCGAAAACCGATACGGGCTCGGCCGAGAGCCAGATCGCGTTGTTCTCTTACCGTATCAATCACCTTACGAACCACCTCAAATCGAACCGCAAGGATTTCGGCACGCAACGTGCGTTGTTACGCCTGGTCGGCAAACGCCGCCGCATGCTGGACTACCTGAAGGACATTGATATCGAAAGGTATCGCGCGATCGTCAAGGCGCTCAACCTGAGGAAATAGGAAAGCTCCCGAACGGAGAAAGGGATAAAGGCAATTTCTCGCGAATTGCCTTTATTTTCTTATAAGAAGACACTTACAGACGGATAAAAATAAGACGCTATGATGTACAATGCAACAACGAAGGTCATCGACCTGGGCGACGGTCGCCGGATCGAGATCGAAACAGGCAAGCTGGCCAAACAAGCCGACGGATCGGTCGTCGTGAAACAGGGCGATACGATGCTGCTGGCCACGGTGGTGGCTGCCAAAGAAGCCAAACCCGACGTGGATTTCATGCCCCTCCAGGTCGAATACAAAGAAAAATACGCTGCCGCAGGCCGCTATCCCGGCGGTTTCCTGAAGCGTGAGGCCCGCCCGGGCGACAACGAGATCCTCGTGTCGCGCCTGATCGACCGCGCCCTGCGCCCCCTCTTCCCCGAAGATTACCATGCCGAGGTGTTCGTCCAGGTGATGCTCATGTCGGCCGACAAAGACATCCAGCCCGACTCGCTGGCAGGCCTCGCAGCTTCGGCGGCCCTCGCCGTGTCGGACATTCCGTTCGGCGGCCCGATATCGGAGGTGCGCGTGGCCCGCATCGACGGGCAGATGCACATCAACCCCGGGTTCTCGCAGATGGCCGGCGCCGACCTCGACATCATGGTCGCCGGTACGGTCGACAACATCATGATGGTCGAAGGCGAAATGAAGGAGGTTTCGGAGGCCGTCATGCTCGAAGCGATCAAAGTGGCTCACGAGGAGATCAAAAAGCATTGCCGGGTCCAGATAGAGCTCTCCAGGGAGTTGGGCAAAGACCTCAAACGCACCTACTGCCACGAAATCAATGACGAGGAGTTGCGCGCCCTGGTCGTCAACGAAACCTATGCGCAGACCTACGAAGTGGCTAAAATGGCCTCGGCCAAACACGATCGCTCGGATAAATTCGCCGCCATCGAAGCCCACTTCTGCACACGTTTCACCGAAGAGGAACTCAGGGAAAAGAAAGCCCTCATCAAAAAATACTATCACGACAACGTGATGAAACCGGCCATGCGCAACATGATCCTCGACGAGAACATCCGCCTGGACGGCCGTACCACCACCGACATCCGCCCGATCTGGTGCGAAGTGGGCTACCTGCCCGCCTGCCACGGTTCGGCCATCTTCACCCGCGGCGAAACGCAGTCGCTGACCTCGGTCACGCTCGGCACCAAAATGGACCAGAAGATGATCGACGAAGTGCTCCGCCAGGGCGACGAACAGTTCGTGCTGCACTATAACTTCCCCCCCGTCTCGACCGGCGAGGCACGCCCCGTACGCGGCACCTCGCGCCGCGAGATCGGCCACGGGAACCTGGCCTGGAGGGCCCTCAAACCGATGGTTCCCCTCGGCGAGGAGAACCCCTACGCCGTAAGGGTGGTGTCCGAGATCCTCGAATCGAACGGTTCGTCGTCGATGGCCACCGTCTGTGCCGGCACGCTGGCGCTGATGGATTCGGGCCTGAAGATGAAAAAGCACGTTTCGGGTATCGCTATGGGGCTGATCAAGGAGGGCGACAAATTCGCAGTCCTTTCCGACATCCTCGGCGACGAAGACCACCTGGGCGATATGGACTTCAAAGTGACCGGCACGCGCGACGGCATCACCGCCACGCAGATGGACATCAAAGTGGACGGCCTGTCGTACGAAGTGCTCGCCAAAGCGCTCGAACAGGCCCGCGTGGGACGTTTGCACATCCTCGAAAAACTCGTGGAAACGCTGCCCGAACCCCGTGAAGACTTCCGTCCGTTCGTGCCGCGCATCGTGCAGATCGTCATCCCGAGCGACTTCATCGGCGCCGTGATCGGCCCCGGCGGCAAGATCATCCAGGAGATCCAGAAAACCACCGGCACCACCATCACCATCACCGAAGAGGACAACAAAGGTTTCGTGGATATCGCCAGCAGCGACAAAGCCTCGATCGACGCCGCCCTGGCCCGTATCAAAGGTATTGTAGCCGTACCCGAAGTGGGCGAGGTGTACAGCGGCAAGGTCAAATCGATCGTGTCGTTCGGCGCGTTCGTCGAGATACTGCCGGGCAAGGACGCCCTGCTGCACATCTCTGAGATCGACCACAAACGCTTCGAAACCATGGTCGAAACCGGCCTTAAGGAGGGTGACGTGATCGAGGTGAAACTCATCGGCGTAGATCCGAAAACCAACAAACTCAAACTGTCCCGCAAGGCCCTGCTCGAAAAAAAGTAGTGGCACAATATTTGACCCGCAAAATGAAAAATCAGGAAAAATGATTGAGTTTTCTGAAAAAATATGTATTTTTGTGTGGATATATTGAGCCATTAGGCCTTGTAAATACCTGAAACTGAAACTAATTTAATGTTCTAATACCCTGATTATGAAAAAATTGCTTAGCTTAAGCCTCGTGCTTTCTGTTGCAGCGCTGCTCTCCGGCTGCGGTTGCTACAAGAAAATGTCGAAGAACTCTGACCAGATCCAGGCAAAATGCAACCCCGAGGTGCTCTACCTGAAGGGTAACAACGTGACCGCCGATTTGACCGTTACGTTCCCGCCGAAATATTTCGATGACATGGCCGTCCTGAAAATCACCCCCGTGCTGGTATTCCAGAACGGTGAGATCACCGGTACTCCCAAGTTCGTACAAGGCGAGAAAGTAAAAGACAACTTCACCGTGATTTCGTGGAAAGACGGGGGTTCGTACACCCAGACCCTCAATTTCCCCTACGACGAACGTGCGAAAATCTCGACCCTGGTGCTGCGCATCGAGGCGAAATGCAACGACAACTGCCATGAGAAATACAACGACTACCTGCCCCTCAATCCCGAGCGCGGCGACGTAGCCGTGGCACGCGGTATCAGCACCCTGCAGAACAACGCACGCGAAACCGATTACCTGGCCCTGATGGCGGACAACTACAAACGTATCCGCACCACCACCAAGGAAGCGCAGATCATGTACGAAATTTCGCGTTCGAACGTGCGCCCCGCCGAACTCACCAAAGACCAGGTGAAACTGTTCGAATCTTTCGTGAAAGAGAACAGCGGCCTGACCGTTTACTCGAAAGGCTACGCGTCGCCCGACGGCCCGGTGGACCTGAACGACAAGCTCTCGAAAGAGCGCGGCCAGTCGGCTAAGGACGCTGTCAGCAAAAACCTCAAAGGCGTGAATGCCAACTATGACGTGGCCGCTTACGGCGAAGACTGGGACGGCTTCAAAGCCCTCGTCGAGCAATCGAACATCAAGGACAAGGCCCTCATCCTCCAGGTGCTCCAAATGTACGACAACCCGGTGAAGAGGGACCAGGAGATCAAAAACATGTCGGAAGTATTCGACGTGCTGGCTAAAGATATCCTCCCGCAGCTCCGCCGTTCGAAACTCGAAGCTACCGTGGACATCAAAGGCCTCTCCGATGCCGACCTGCTCAAAGCCGCCAAAGGCAGCGACATCAGCACCCTGACCATCGAAGAACTGCTCTACGCAGCCACCCTCACCCAGGACGATGCCGAGAAGATCAAGATTTACACCTACGCCGGCGACAAATTCAACGACGCACGCGCTTACAACAACCTTGCCGTCAGCCTGACCCGCATGGGACAGTATGCCGATGCCAAGAAATACCTGCAGAAAGCCGCCGCCCTCAAGTCGAGCCCCGAGATCAACAACAACCTCGGTGTCGTTGCCTTGGCTCAAGGCAATGTGGCCGAAGCCAAGAAATACCTCAGCTCGCTCAACACTCCCGAAGCTCAGGCTAACATGGGCCTGGTGAACCTGGCCGAAGGCAACTACGCCGCCGCTCAGAAAACCCTCAAAGGTTATGACCTGGCCCTGGCTGAGGTCCTCAATGGCAACCTCGCCGCCGCAAGCGCAGTCCTCACCGGCGACACTTCCGCAGAAGGCGACTACCTGCGTGCAGTCATCGCTTCGCGCCAGGGCAACAGCGCAGGCGTGATCGCGAACCTGAAGAGCGCCATCGCGAAGAAACCTGCCCTCCGCCAGCAGGCTCAAAACGATATCGAGTTCGTAAAATACTTCGATAACGCAGAATTCCGCGCCCTCTAATCAGGACGTTCCAATAGGAAAGGCCGCCCTCGCCGGGTGGCCTTTTTTATGCCTGCGGATGCAGGTCATGGCCCCGTTTTTGTCAGACGGATTTATAATGCCACCTTATTCCTGGCAAAACGCAGGGGTTTGCGGAATAATGATTAACTTGCGCTATGGAAAACCCGATGCGGAAGTCGTCTGACGGTCGCAGTGATGAATAAACACCCCCGCGGCAGGCTACGTGGTATGGCAAGGGCAAGGTTGCCTGCGCCGCGGCCCGGCATCCAGGATGCCCCTCCCCCCGCA
>JAVBNK010000148.1:0-11581 GCA_031551595.1 Rikenellaceae bacterium
CTGAAAATGCGATTGCACGGCAAGCGCCACTTCCCACGGCCCGGCCCACCCTCCGATGGCTGCAGGCCGGAAGACGGCGAAGAAACAAAACGATAACTGAAAATGCGATTGCACGGCAAGCGCCACTTCCCACGGCCCGGCCCGCCCTCCGACGGCTGCGGACCGGGAAACGGCGAAGAAACAAAATAATAACTAACAATGCGATTGCCAATTCCCGCCCGGCTGTCGGCTCGCTGCCAGCGTCTTGGAAACAAATAACAAAGGATGCTGCGAGGACGGCCGGACAAAAACAATTCCGTAGGAAGCGCCACTTCCCGCGGCCCGCGCTTGGCGGCGCGCCCCAGCAGCCGCGGAAAGTGATTCACAAAACAAAACAATTTCCAGCCCGGCACGGACCAAAGATTGCCCGGCAAAGTCGAACCGCTAAAAACGGGTAAGGCATACATAATCCCCGCATTTCGCAGAAATGCACAAGCCGGCGGCCCGACGCTTTGCGTCGCCCCCCCAACCGCCGGCTTGAAAACAAATATAGTAGGGGATAACCATAAGTCCTCCGCATCCGGAAATTCCCTCTTCCTGCAGCGGCGGACCCGAAAACGACAGAGAAACAAAACAATAACTGAAAATGCGATTGCACGGCAATCGCCAATTCCCGCGGCCCGCGCCTGACGGCGCGCCCCAGCAGCCGCGGAAAGTGAAAATAAAAAACAGGTAACAACCTAATAATATGAACAAAACCATCGACCCGAAACGCGTAGACGGCAGGCTCACTCCCCCGCCCTCGAAAAGCTATGCGCAACGGGCGATCGCAGCCGCCCTCCTCTCGCAGGGGCAAACCGTGATCCGCGGCCTGGGCACGTGCGACGATACCCGCTCGGCGCTGGCCGTAGCCGGGCTTCTCGGCGCACGAACCGTGCAGGCAGACGAAACCTGCACCGTCACCGGAGGCCTCGCACCCCGTGCGCATACGATCGACATCGGCCAGTCGGGCCTCGCCGCACGCATGTTCACCCCCATCGCGGCCCTCTGCGGCATCCCCGTCACCGTCACCGGGCACGGCCCGATCATGCACCGCCCGATGGATATGATGGTCGGACCGCTCAGGCGGCTGGGCGTGCAGGCCGAAGACCGCGACGGGTACCTGCCCGTCACCGTGCAGGGGCCCATCGCCGGCGGGGAAGCCCATGTGGACGGCTCGGTCAGTTCGCAATTCCTCACCGGACTGCTCATGGCCCTGCCCCTCGCGGCACAGGATACCGTATTGTATGTGTCGCGCCTGATGGGCACGCCTTACATCGATATGACCATCGACCTGGCGCGGTCGTTCGGCGTGAGCATCGAGCACCGCAACTACGAAGAATTTTTCATCCCCGCCGGACAACCCTACCATTGTCCCGAATATGAGATCGAAGGCGACTGGAGCGCCGCCTCATGTATGCTGGTGGCCGGTGCGGTCGCGGGCAAGGTGACCCTGGAGAACCTGAATCCGCTCTCGATGCAGGCCGACGCGGCCGTCATCGAAGCGCTGTCCCGCGCCGGGGCACAGATCACCACTTCGGCCGGCACGATCACCGTCGAGCAGGCCGAACTGGCCGCCTTCGCGTTCGACGCCACCCATTGTCCCGACCTGTTCCCCGCGTTGGCCGCATTGGCCGCGCATTGCCGCGGGGTGTCCGAAATCACGGGCACCAACCGCCTCGTCCATAAGGAATCGGACCGTGCGGCGGCTTTGCAGGACGTGTTCGGACGCATGGGCATCGACGTGGACCTCTCGCAGCCCGATGTCATGCGCATTACGGGCGGCATCCCGCACAGCGCGGAGGTGTCGGCGCACGGCGACCACCGTATCGCCATGGCCGCAGCCGTGGCCGGGCTCGCCGCCGACGGCCCCGTCACCGTGCACGGCGCCGAAGCCGTCGCCAAATCCTACCCGGCATTCTGGGACGATCTGGAATCACTGTAAACTAACCCGTACAATATGAATACATTTGGTCGCAAATTCAGGGTCACGATCTTTGGCGAGTCGCACGGCAAAGCCGTCGGCGCAGTGCTGGACGGAGTACCCGCAGGCCTCCATATCGTCGAAGGCGATTTCACGGAGGATCTCGAACGCCGCAGGCCCGGGAATTATCCAGGGAGCAGCTCGCGGCGTGAACTCGACATGCCGCAGATCGTTTCCGGGCTTTACGAGGGATACGCCACGGGCGCCCCGATGGCCCTGGTCTTTGAAAATAAGGATATGCGCAGCAGCGATTACGACACCACACGCACCCATCCGCGGCCGTCGCATGCCGACTGGGTCACGATGTGGAAATACGGAGGTTTCGCCGACCATCGCGGAAGCGGCCATTTCTCCGGACGGATGACCCTGCCGCTGGTGGCGGCGGGCGTGGTCGCCAAACGCATCCTGGGTGCACGGGTCACCTCGCACATCGTCGAGATCGGCGGGCAGACCGATCCCGCACGCTTCGGGGATGTGATCACGGCCGCCATGCAGGACGGCGATTCGGTGGGCGGCGTGGTGGAATGCCGCGTCGAGGGCGTCCCGGCAGGCTTGGGCGAACCGTTCTTCGATTCGGCCGAAAGCATGATCAGCCATATGCTCTTTTCGGTGCCCGCAGTCAAGGGTGTGGAATTCGGCGCGGGATTCGCCTCCGCGCGCCTGCGCGGATCGCAGAATAACGACGCCATCGTGTCGGCCGACGGCACCACCTCGTCGAACAACGACGGCGGCATCGTGGGCGGGATCACCAACAACAACCCCATCGTGGTGCGCGTGGCCTTTAAACCCACGCCAAGCATCTGCAAGTCCCAACTTACGCTCAATACCATGAGCGGCGAGATGGAGGAGCTGCGCATCAAAGGCCGCCACGACACCTGCATCGTGATGCGGGCGGCCGTGGTGGTCGAAGCGGCCGTAGCTATCGCCCTGGCCGACCTGAAACTGACCGGGAAATGAGAAAGGCCGCAGCCGACGGAGGGCGGGCCGGGCCGCAGTCGATTTTTAACAATGCTGCACATCGTTTTCCTCCCTGCAGCCCGGCATAGCCTGCAAGCAGCATCTGCCCTCGCTCGCAGCGTCAGTCATGCCAACAGTGCTTTGCACTGTTTTCCTCCCTGCAGCGACGGCTCAGCCCTTCGCGTCGGGTGGCTACAGACTGGCAGACTGGCAAGCAAGGCCGGTAAATAAAGACAACAACCAAACTATTACAATATGACAGAACTCGAAAACAAACAGACCTCACTGCCCGAAAACGCCTACCGCGAACTCGGGCCCGGCGAAGAGTACAAACCGGTCATGCCCGCAGGGTCGAAACCCAAGGAGGTGACCCCCTACTCGGTGATCTTCGGCATCATCATGGCCATCGTCTTTTCGGCCGCAGCCGCCTACCTCGGCCTGAAGATCGGCCAGGTGTTCGAAGCCGCCATCCCGATCGCCATCATCGCCGTGGGCGTAGGCGGCGCGTTGGGCAAAAAGAACATGCTCGGCCAGAACGTCATCATCCAGTCCATCGGCGCAAGCTCGGGCGTGATCGTGGCCGGAGCCATCTTCACGCTGCCGGCGCTCTACATCCTGGGCCTGGACGCACAGTTCTACCAGATCATGCTCGCCTCGCTGTTCGGCGGCCTGCTGGGGATCCTGTTGCTGATCCCGTTCCGCAAGTACTTCGTCAAGGACATGCACGGCAAGTACCCCTTCCCGGAAGCTACGGCTACGACCGAAGTGCTCGTGTCGGGCGAAAAAGGTGGCAACCAGGCCAAACTGCTGGCTGTAGCCGGCCTGGTGGGCGGTCTGTACGACTTCATCATCAGCACGTTCGGCCTGTGGACCGAGGAGATCTCGACCCGCATCACCGCCTGGGGCGTCGAACTGGCCGAGAAAACGAAAGTGGTCTTCAAGATCAATACCGGCGCGGCTGTGCTGGGTCTGGGCTACATCGTGGGCCTGAAATACGCCGCCATCATCTGCGCAGGCTCGTTCACCGTATGGTTCGTGCTGATCCCCATGATCAGCCACTTCGCCGACGGGCAGACCATCGCCGTCGGGGCCGGCGTGACCAAACTGCTGGCTGAAATGTCGCCCGAGGAGATCTTCCGCAACTACGCCCGCCACATCGGCATCGGCGGCATCGCCATGGCCGGTATCATCGGCATCATCCGCAGTTCGAAAATCATCCGCGACGCCCTCGGCCTGGCCGTTAAGGAGTTAGGCGGCAAAAAAGGCAGCGCCGACACCACCGAGCGCACCCAGCGCGACCTGCCGATGAAATTCATCCTCACGATGCTGATCGCCACCCTGATCACCATCTTCGCATTCTTCCAGCTGGGCGTGCTACACAACGTGACGCACACCGTCATCGCGCTTGTGATCGTCTTCATCATCGCCTTCCTCTTCACGACCGTGGCCGCTAACGCCATCGCCATCGTGGGCACGAACCCCGTATCGGGCATGACCCTGATGACGCTGATCCTCACGTCGCTGGTGCTCGTCAGCGCAGGCCTGAGCGGCACGAGCGGCATGACCGCAGCGATGATCATCGGCGGGGTGGTCTGCACCGCCCTGTCGATGGCCGGGGGTTTCATCACCGACCTCAAAATAGGTTACTGGCTCGGCACCACCCCCAGGAAACAGGAGGCATGGAAATTCCTCGGCACCGTCGTGTCGGCGGCCACCGTGGCCGGTGTGATGATGGTCCTGAACAAGACCTACGGCTTCGTGGGCGAAGGCGCGCTCGTCGCTCCCCAGGCCAACGCCATGGCCGCCGTGATCCAGCCCCTCATGTCAGGCGGCTCGACCCCCTGGATGCTCTATTTCGCAGGCGCGGTGTTCGCCTTGATCCTTACGATGCTCGGAATTCCGGCGCTGGCTTTCGCGCTCGGGATGTTCATCCCGCTGGAACTCAACACGCCCCTGCTGGTCGGCGGTATCATCAGCTGGTACGTTTCGACCCGCAGCAAGGACAAGGCCGTCAACGACGCCCGCCGCGAGCGCGGTACGCTGATCGCCTCGGGCTTCATCGCTGGCGGTGCCCTGATGGGCGTGATCAGCGCCGTGCTCAAATATGCGGGTATCGACTGGTATATGGCCGATTGGGCGCATGGTTCGGGCGCGGAAGTGCTCTCGATCGTGATGTACGTATGCATCATCGCCTACTTCATCTTCGATGCGATGAAAAAAGAGAAAAAAGCGTAATTTTATCCGTTCTTTAAATTCTGTCAATCTGTTTGTCCGGAAACGGGCCCTTTGGAAAATCGTCGCCCGGAAAGCCGGACAATGAAGGCGTAAAGAAACGGCGTTCGTCCAACGACCGTTAGGCGGCCGCAGGACGACTAAAAGGGAGGCGCTCGCCGTTTTAGCCTTCGTCGGAGGGCTTTCAGACGATTTTCCGGGCCCTGGCCTTTTTGCTTCCTTTTTCTGCCAAGAGAAAAAGGAAGTCGCCCTCAGGCGAAAAAGATTGACAGAATTTAAAGAACATTTTACACAAACAAATAAACCCAATGACACTCAAAGACAGATTCCTGAAATACGTGTCGGTGGACACCCAAAGCGACCCCGCGAGCGAAACCTATCCCTCATCGGCCAAACAGTTCGCCCTGCTCAACATGCTTCTCGAAGAGATGATCCGGATGGGCCTGCAGGACTGCGAGATCGACGAGCACGGCTACGTAATGGGAACGGTCCCCGCGACGAAAGGGTGCGAAAACGCCCCGGTGATCGGCCTGATCGCCCACGTGGACACCGCGCCCGATATGTCTGGCGCAGGCGTGAAGCCCTGCTTCGTGGAGAACTATGACGGCGGCGACATCCGCCTCGGCGCGTCGGATTACTACCTGCGCGTGGCCGAGTTCCCCGAAATGACGTTCTACAAGGGCCATACGCTCATCACCACCGACGGCACTACGCTGCTGGGGGCGGACGACAAGGCGGGCGTGGCCGAGATCATGACCGCCGCCGAGTACCTGCTGGCGCATCCCGAAGTGTCCCACGGCCCCGTGCGCATCGGTTTCACGCCGGACGAGGAGATCGGACGCGGCGTGGATTATTTCAATGTGGAACGTTTCGGCGCCAAGTACGCCTACACGGTGGACGGCGGTTTCGAGGGCGAACTGGAGTATGAAAATTTCAACGCCGCAGGGGCGAAGATCACCATCGCCGGGCGCAACATCCACCCCGGATACGCCAAGGATAAGATGATCAACGCCCTGCAGGTGGCCTGCGAGTTCAACTCGCTGCTTCCCGCATGGCAACGCCCCGAGCATACGGACGGCTACGACGGTTTCTATCACCTGGTCGGCCTGAAAGGTACGGTCGAGGAGGCTTCGATGGACTACATCGTGCGCGACCACTCGAAACCTAAATTCGAGGCTAAAAAAGCCTGGATGGAACGCTGCGCCGCGCAGGTCAACGCCCGGTACGGCGAAGGTGTGCTGAAACTGGAACTCAAAGACCAGTATTACAACATGCGCGAAATGGTCGAGCCCCATCCCGAGGTGATCGAAAAGGCGAAAAAAGCGATGGAAATGGCCGGCGTGGCGCCTGTCGTGCGGCCGATCCGCGGCGGTACGGACGGTTCGCGCCTCTCGTACATGGGCCTGCCCTGCCCCAACCTCTTCACCGGCGGGATGAATTTCCACGGACGGTTCGAATACTGTTCGCTCACCACCATGGAGCGTTCCGTGCAGACGCTTGTCAACCTGGTGCAGCTCTGGGCAAGGTAAACCGGGCTCCACAACCTCCTATGCATCCTTCCTTGTCCGCGCCGGGCAGGGAAGGATTTTTTTGAAACCGGAACCGGAATACGAATTATTGAAAATATAGCATATATTTGCACAGACGCCCCGGAATCAGGCAGGTAAGGACAAAGGGGGCCGATTCGCTACATGGAAAACAACCCGGTGAATTACAGACGGATATCCAATGACGATGCGTTCATCGAATCGTTGTTCGGGCATTACTTCAAACCACTGGCAGTGTTCGCCGGCCATTATATCCCCGACCCCAATGCCAGCGAGGACATCATACAGGACGTTTTCCTGTCGTTGATCGAGTCGCTGTATCAGGGGGTAAATTTGACCCGTCGGAAGGGGGTCAGTTTAATCCGTTGAACGACAACCCCAGGACGGGGCCAATTTACTGCGTCGAAAGGGGGCAACTTGATGAGTTTTATACAGCCATCACCGAGGCTTTCGCCTCGAAGCGCGACTGCCTGTTCGTGATCTCGACCCACATCATCGAGGCGGGCGGCGAACTGCGAAAACGATGCGACAACGTGCGCTTTATCTACCTGCCGACGATCATGGAGGGCAGCACGGCGCGCTACCCCTATACCCTTGCAGAGGGCATTACGAGCGACCGCCACGGCATGATGATCATCAACAACGAGAACGTCGTCGATATCATCCGGAAGGGCGGCCGCCGCGACGATCACCGCACGCAGGAACCCTTCGTGGTCGATAAGCAGACCCTCGAGGACCTCAATATGCTGGGCGAGTTCCGCCCCGGCTCGATTTTTTCGATATTTAACCGTACTTGCTCCCGGGGCGGTAAACAACTCCTCGAAGAGATGTTCCGCCAGCCGCTCAGCGACGCTGCGGCGATCAACGAGCGCACGGCCACCTTTGCATGGTTCGGCCGCCAGGGCGCGGCGTTCCCCGCCACGCGCGAACAACTCGACACCGTCGAGCAATACCTCGGCGGGGGCGGCGAAGGCAACCGCCTGGCGGCCTGCGTCGCCATGGCACGCCGCAAGGCCATGCAGGTCGTCTCGCGCGACGAGGAGTACGGCGTGCTGTGCCAGGGGCTGCAGGCCACCGTGGACTTCCTGCGCAAACTGAAGGCGTTTACAGAACGGCTCGACCGACGGGATGCCCCGCAGACCGTGCAGTCGCTGCTCGCGACACTGGACACGGTGCTTGCCGACGGCAGGCTCGCCTGGGCCTTCGCCCCCGACCGCGCCGTCACCCCGTGGTTCGTCGTGGCCGCGCGGGACTACGTCCTGAGAACCTTGTTGCATGAACCCGTGCAAGCCATGATGCGCACCGTCTACGCCCTGGACCTCTACCTGGCCGTGTCGGGGCTGGCCGCGGAAGGGGGGTTTACTTACCCGAAGGCTTTGGACTACGACCCCGCCGACAGCCACATCCGCATCGAAGGCTTCCGCCATCCCGGCATCCCCGGGGCCGTCGCCAATACCATCGGGATCGACCGCCGGCGCAACGTGGTCTTCCTCACGGGAGCCAACATGGCCGGCAAGTCCACCCTGATGAAGTCCTTCTCGATCGCCGTCTACCTGGCCCACATGGGCTTCCCGGTGGCCGCGAAGGCGATGGAATTCACCGTCCAGGACGGCCTCTACACCTCGATCAACGTTTCGGACAACCTCATCCTGGGATACAGCCACTTCTACGCCGAGGTGGTGCGCGTGAAGCACGTGGCCGAGCAGGTCGCTTCGGGCAAAAACCTGGTGGTGGTCTTCGACGAACTGTTCAAGGGCACCAACGTCAAGGACGCTTTCGACGCCACCGTCGCCGTCACCGACGCGTTCGGCGCACACCGGAACTGCTCCTACGTCATCTCCACGCACATCATCGGGGCGGGGCATACCCTCGCAGGCCCCGAAACCTCATCCCCGGATCCCGAAACCAATAACCTCAACTTCCTCTACATGCCCACCGTCATGCAAAACGGACGGCCCGCATACCCCTACACCCTAACCCCCGGGATCTCCGACGACCGGCACGGCATGGTCATCATCCAAAACGAAAAAATCATCCATATTATCCACCAACAGAGGGAATGATATGCCTCGTTGCACTCCGCCGGGTTGCCCGGAAACCCGCGACCCCTGCCCCCATCGCGCAAAGCGCCACCGGAGGGGCGGGAGCGGAAAAATAAACCGGCGCAATGCAGTATATCGTTGCCAAAGCATACACTGACCCGGGCGTCCATTGAGGGCGCCCGCTGCGATAGGCACAGGCGTCGCAGGATAGCGGGAACAGGCAGCTATTCCGTCACCTCCAATATCCAGTCCGCCATATCCTTGAGTACCTCCGGCGCAAACGTTTCCTCGATCTGCGCATATTCGGGCAACGCGCCCGTCGTGCAGTGCTGGAACAGGTGGTTCAGTCCTTCGTATCTGCGCACCAGCGAGGGAGGCGTAATATAACGGGAGATGACCGCAAGGTTGGCGTCGGCATCGACCTGAAAGTCTTTCGTGCCGTTGAGCGCCAGCAACGGGCGGCCGTTCAACTTCGCAAGGTCCACGGAGGGATCGTAAGAAAGGAAATAGCGCCACCAGGCATGGCCTGCCATTGACTGCAAGCCGCTTATGCAATTCTTCCGCAACGCTTCGGGCAGGATCGCCCCGCTGCCGTTGAAAAGCGTATCGCAAATCGTCCGGTAATTCCGGTTGAATTGATCGAGGGTGGTGTTCAACACAATGCCATGCATTTTTTTCAGCACATCGCCACAAGGACCCACCCACTCTGCGGGAATACCCTGATGCGACAGGTTGCTGCGGCTTTGCATCTGCAGCAGGCTGTCGCCGCGCAGCGCCATGCCCGCCAGCGACACCATAAAGGCGACCTCCGGATGGCGTGCACCGGCCATGATGGCGATCGTACCACCCTCGCTGTGGCCTATGATTCCCGTTTTGATGGGATTTATCTCTTTGCGCGAGGTCAGATAGCCGAACGCGCTCATCGCATCGGTCATATAATCTTCGGTCGTAGGGATGGGCTTCGCCGTCCACTCTTCGATCGATCCGCCATAACCCCGGTCGTCGTAGCGCAACACTGCGATCCCGCGCCGCGCCAGGTAATCCGCGATCACCAGGAACGGCTTATGGCCGAACAGTTCCTCGTTGCGGTCCTGCAGGCCGCTGCCCGTCACCATCACCACCGCCGGAAACGGCCCTTTGCCTCCGGGCAGGGTCAGCGTACCGTGGAACGTCGCCCCTGCCGCCTCGTTGCGGAACGTTACCTCTTCTTCACGATAAGGATAGGGCGGTTGGGGCTCCTGGGGGCGCTTCGGCGCCGGGATGACCGCCCTGATAAGATCCAACGGCCAGGAACCTCCGCTCTGGTCGAATCGCCCGCAGATCGAATCCTTACCGGCAATCCGGCCCTTATACACGGCATTGAGGGCAGGCATCGCCATGGCCAACTCCTGGCCGGCGAATGTCACTGTGACCCCGGGAAATCCGTAAACCCCCTGGTCGGGACTGTCCATCGTGGCCGACCATGCGCCGTCCTGCTCCGCCAAATGGAATATAAGGCGCAGTTTCGTAGCGCCCACGTCGAGCACGCCGCTCCACGAGCCTGCAAGGTTCTGCGCCCCGGAAACCAACGGCGACAACAGCAATAAGATGAAAAGCGTTCTTTTCATTAGCATTTTCTTCATTAGCGTTCTTCCCTGTCCAGTATGCATTAGGCTGTCAGCCTCGTAACGCGAGGCCGGGATCGTACCTCACTCCTTATCCGGCCGCAATTCCAGTCCCGACAACGAAAAACCGCCCCAGCAATTCACATGAATCGTCCGGCGCAGGATCTCGCGGCCGTCGCAACGCCCAATCAGCAACGCCCCGAAATCGGGGCAGTCCCCCACCCTGTTCGTGACAGGCAATGTATTGGTAACAACGTTAATGAAGGCCTCGGCGTACTCCGGGGCTGTACAGCGTACCGCCGCCCCCCGGTCCGCCGACCACCCCGGGGGAGGCCCGGCATGCTCCCTCCCCGTCACATCGTAAACCGTATCGGTAAACGTGGCGAAATCAACCCTGCGGCGGGAGTCGTCATACCCCGCCAGCGACAAATAGAGGTTATATCGCCACCACTGGGGATAATCGCACTGTAATTCTATTTCAAAAATCATATTTCCTGTTTACCTTTGTGCCGGAGTATGTAAAGCCATACAGTGCATAAAATATGCAAAATGCCGCCCGCACCCGGAGAATTGACTTTACACAGACAAATATAACCGAAACTTTGCAATTCCGGCAATAAATATCTACCTTTGTAAACTCTTTTCGAGAATAAATGGGAACTTTGGGAGGATTCGAAATACCCGTAAAGGGATTAGAGGCTGGCAACCACAGCTTTAAATTCGATGTGGACGGGGAATTCTTCAAACGTTTCGAGGATTCGCCGGTGCAGGAAGGCCGGGCCGCCGTCGCAGTGGAAGCCCGGGAAACAGGGTCGGGACTCGACCTGCATTTCCGGATCGAAGGAGAAGCCGAAGTGCTCTGCGACCGCTGCCTCGAACCGATGATGCAGCCTGTAGAGTACGACGGTACGTTGGCTGTGCGCGTGAGCGACCAGGCCGCAGGCGAATACGACGGCGATACGCTTTGGATCGCAAGCCGCGACGAAACGGTGGACGTGGCCCAATACGTCTATGAGAGCATATGCCTCGGCCTGCCCCTGACCAGGATCCACGGTACGGACAGGAACGGCGTCCCGGCGTGCGACCCCGATATGCTGAAACGGTTCAGGATAGTTTCCCCGCCGGAATTCGACCGGATGGCGGACGAAAAAAACGAGAGAAACCCCCTGAAGGTTCAACTCGAAAACATAATGGACG
>JAVBNK010000122.1:0-3331 GCA_031551595.1 Rikenellaceae bacterium
GCATCCGCAACATCGTGGTGCACGACGTGTCGAAAACCCATATTTCATACCTTATTAACGATATCTGGAAATACCGCGGCGTGATGCTCGGATCGTGCGCCTACAACAGCGAGATGTTCCCGCCGATGGAAGCGCTTTGCCGCGAAATGGTCCACATGGGTGTGAAGAATAAGGTGCTCGGACTTTTCGGGTCGTACAGCTGGAACGGCGGCGGGGTGCGTAACCTGCAAAAATTCGCCGACGAGATCGGTTGGGAGCAGGTGGCAGGGGCTGTGGAAATGCACGGAAGGCCTACGGCCGATAAATATGCGGCCTGCGACGCCCTGGCCGAAGCGATGGCTGCGAAGCTGAAAAAGCAATAACGGGTTATGCTGGAAAAAGGATTGACATACACGGCTGAAACGGTCGTGTCGGATCGGAATACGGCGGCGGCCTACGGGTCGGGAAGCGTCGACGTGTTCGCCACTCCGGCGATGGTGGCGCTGATGGAGAACGCCGCCCGCCATGCGGTGGCGGATGCGCTGCTCGCAGGGTCGACCACGGTCGGCACTGCGCTCGATATCACCCACACGAAAGCCACGCCGGTCGGCAGGACCGTCCGCGCGACCGCCACGCTGACGGAGGTGGACGGGCGCGCGCTTACGTTCCATGTAGTGGCTTCTGACGATGAAGGCACTATCGGCGAAGGTACGCACAAGCGTGCCGTGGTGGATGTGGAACGTTTTATGTCGAAGCTGGGTGCCGTCCGGCAGTCGGGAAATTGACTTTACAAAAAATATAATATACAAAACAATGAAAGAAGCGATCGCCATACTCACCGGGGGCGGCCCGGCGCCGGGCATGAATGCCGTGATCGGCAGCGTGGCCAAGACTTTCTTGCAGCACGGTTACAATGTGATCGGCCTGCACGAGGGTTACAAAGGCCTTTTCCGTAAAGATCCCCGCATGGTGGAGATCGACTACAAACTGGCCGACGATATTTTCAACCGGGGCGGATCCTACCTGCAGATGAGCCGCTTCAAACCGTCGTACAGACATTTCTCGGAGAATTTCAACATGGAATTCTTCACCCGGTACAACGTAAAGCTGCTGGTGACCATCGGGGGCGACGACACCGCCTCGACCGCCAACCGCGTGGCCCACTTCCTGGAACTGAAACGCTATCCGGTGGCCAACATCCACGTCCCGAAAACCATCGACAACGACCTGCCGTTGCCTGCCGGCGTGCCTACGTTCGGTTACGAATCGGCGCAGGACAAGGGTGCGACCATCGGGCGTGCGGTCTATGTGGATGCGCGTACGAGCGGCAACTGGTTCGTGCTGTCGGCCATGGGGCGTTCTGCGGGACACCTCGCGTTCGGTATCGGCACGGCATGCCATTATCCGATGATCGTCATCCCGGAGATGTTCAACCGTACGCAGATCACCGTCGACAAGATCGCCAGCCTGGTCGTTTCGTCGATCGTCAAACGCAAGATCATGGGCATGGATTACGGCGCGGCGATCATCTCGGAAGGGGTCTTTCATTTCCTGAACGACGAGGAAATCGCCAAAACGGGCGTCCTGTTCAGCTACGACGATCATGGGCATCCGGAGTTGGGCCGCGTGTCGAAAGCGCACGTGTTCAATAGCGTGATCGAGGATAAACTGGCGCAACTGGGTATTAAGGAAAAGTTGCGTCCGGTGGAGGTGGGCTACGAAATACGCTGCCAGACCCCCGTGGCTTACGATATCGTCTATTGCTCGCTGTTGGGGACGGGCGTGTACAAGCTGTTCAGCGAAGGCAAGACGGGCTGCATGGTGCACGTCGATCCGTCGGGGCAGGTGGGATGCCTCTACCTGAAGGATTTGCAGGACCACCGTACGGGGACCATCCCGCCGCGCATGGTCGATATCCGCAGCGATAAGTTCAAGGCCGTGGTCGATCATATCCTCTCGTACATTACGCCCGACGACTACCAGGCTGCCGGAGCTTACCTGGACAACCCCTCCGATTACGATTTTAAACGCATATTGAATTGGGAATAGCCGGATAGATGGCATTGAAAAAGGCTTGCACATCAGTGCAAGCCTTTTTTTTATGGATAACGGAAGCTATTCGGCCTGATCCGTGGCGACGACCTGCACCTGTTCGGTTTCTTCCGGCATCTGCAGTTCGTTGTTTTTTTCGTTCAGCACACCATAAATCATCGCTCCGATGGCGACGGCCGCCGCCGCGATGGCCGTGATCATAATGAGGTCCGCGCGTTTTTTGCGATGGTCGGGATTGCCTTTGACCGGCTTTTGGTATTGCAGCACGGGCTCTTTGGCCGGAGTGTACGACCTGCTGATCGGGTTCTCTTTCGGCCGGGCTTTAAGCTCTTCGGGAGCGACGGCCGGCTTCGGCGGGGCGGGGAAATGTGCGGCTTCCGGGACCGGTACGGATTGCGTCACGGCCGGCCGGGGAACCTCCACCACAAGCGGTTTAGGGGTTTCCGCCACAGGTTGCGGGGCGGGACGCGACGGTTTGGCATCGGCCGACGGATCGTAATCGAGGTCATAGATGCCGTTGGCATTCAATCGGATCGCACCCAGGCCGCCGATCACGAAACCCTCTTCGCGGGTCGCTTTCGCCCGGAGGTCCGCGGCAAATCCGGCCACGGCTTCCTCCACTTCCTGTGATGAAAGCCCGTAATTACCAGTCAGGTAGTCCGCCAATACGCCGTCGTCTTTCTTCAGGAATTCGACGAACACGACACGCTCTTCGCCGTCCTTGCGGATGAACGCTCCCAGGGACGGGACGACCAGCCTTTTGGCGGTTTTCAGTAGGTTGACTATCGATTCGCTTATGATATCCATGATGGTTATTCGTCTTTTGGTTTCAAAATTAGATAATTTAACCCAAATTCCGTGCCCGGGGCCGATATTTTTTTATAAGGCGTATAATTTTTTCATAATTAATATATACCTTGCGGCGTTTTTATGAGCCGGGACAATGTAGCTGCGCTACTTCGGCCGGAACAAGCCAAACTAACCGAGACGGATTATTTAAAACCACGCAATCCAGGATGAAAAACAAGTACAGGGACCTTATCGACCAGACTTTCGAATTTCCGCAGGACGAGTTCAATGTGATGGACGATGAGTTGACGTGGCATGACGTGCCGCTGATGGACATCATCAAACAGTACGGCACCCCGCTCAAGATCACCTACCTGCCCAAGATCTCCTCGCAGATCAACCGCGCCAAGCGTATGTTCAACGTGGCGATGGCGAAAGTCGATTACAAGGGATCATACAACTACTGTTACTGCACGAAGAGTTCCCATTTCTCCTTCGTGCTCGAAGAGGC
>JAVBNK010000092.1:0-8079 GCA_031551595.1 Rikenellaceae bacterium
CCCGTGACTCCGGGGGCGGCCGCGCCCCTGCGGGGGCCCCCCCCCGGGGGGCGCCCCCCGCCGGGGGGGGGGGGCCATCGTCCATAACATAAAGCCGGGGCGATGGACCTCGCCCCGGCTTTATAAAAACGAACCGGCGGCACGAAAGCCGCCAATCGCCGTATGTTATCCTCCGACCTTCCGGCGGTCGGCCCGGGATTGCCGTTTCCACCATCCGCAGGACCGCGACCATAGCCTCCTGAGCCTGTATTTTGCCCCATGGATTTTCAGTACGGGCCAGGGGGCGCGCTTCATTTTAAAGCTGCCCAGCCAATCGAGGTAAGGCTCGTATTGCGGCAGGATGTTGCCTTTACGATACTCCTGCTTTAGTTCTTCCCAGAGCAGTATGATGTTGTGATGCCAGTCCTTTTTGCGGCTGATCGTTTTTCCGATAGTTTTCAGTTTCCCCGCATCGACGCTGAATCCGTAATCGTTGGGATCTCCTCCCGCTACGATGAGGGCAAGGATCGTCCTGTGGCATTTTTCGCACAGGCAGCAATTCTCTCCGCCGTCGGATTGCCAGCAAACGCGCAACGCCGGTTTCCGGTGATGCGTCCGGGCCCACGCGACGATGGCATTCACTTTATCCTGCCGCGATAAATCCGCTTGGTCGTGTAGGACTGTCGCTCCGCAAAACGCCAGGCATTCGTCAATCGTCGGGTCGCTCGCGCAGGCGAAGCCGGATGATTGTCTCGCTAAGGGCGAATACGAGGATGCGAGATAGACGGTATCCATTTTCTTTAAGAAGGCATACGGTGCGGCATGCCCTATCAACCCGATGCCGTGTTGAAGCCTGTGCCAGTAACTATTATCCCACTTCGCCTTTTCCCGCCCGAACCTGGAGGGGTCGAGAAACGTCCTGAAATTACTTTTCACCTCGACGTACGGCAGACCGAACTCGGTGGCGGTCCGGACGGTGTGGCCATGCACTTTTTGCCATCCTGTTTCATTGTCGGGCGTAATGTCCGCGCCCCAGATCGTCATCAGGCAGGGCGACTCATCCCGATGGGCGATCAACGAACTGTTGGCGTCCACCCCTCCCGAAAAAAAGAGCAGGGAACGCCTCTCTCCCGGCGAGAATCGCTCCCGGACGATTTCTGCAGCCTCTATGTTTCCCCGGAAATCCACTTTCGGGTACATCTTCGCATACCCTTCGCGTATCCGGGGGATCGAATGGTAAAAATCCTCATCGATCTGCCCGACGACCAATGTCGAGTCAGTGATCCACAGGATCGGCAGGATGTTGCACACAAAGGGAATAATCGCCACGCCGGGGGGGGGGGAACGCCTTCCATGCTTTCCGTGTACTCCGACCGGAATACGCGTTCGGGGAAGAAACGCGACAACTTCCCGCAGGGCTGGAAATGAATTTCGATACGGTTATCCCGGATAACCGTATCCGTGATCTTCAATGTCTTCATATCGCTCGGTTTTCCCCGGGATAAATCCGTCGGATGCCTACGATTCGTTCAGTTTGTTGTAGTCGGCCAGGAATGTGGCCAGTCCGCTGTCGGTGAGGGGGTGTTTGAGCAGTCCCTTGATCGGCGCCAGCGGGCAGGTGGCCACGTCGGCGCCCGCTTCCATGCACTGGATGATGTGCTGTGTGCTGCGGATCGAGGCGGCCAGCACCTGGGTGGCGAACCCGTAGCGCTCGAAGAATTCCACGATTTGGGCGACCAGCGCGATGCCGTCGCTGGCGATATCGTCCAGGCGTCCCACGAAAGGCGACACGTAGGTCGCACCGGCCTTGGCCGCCAGCAGGGCCTGTCCGGGCGAGAATATGAGGGTGCAGTTGGTGCGTATGCCTTGGGCGCTGAAATGCCTGATCGCCTTGATGCCGGCTTCGGTGCAGGGCACTTTGACCACGATATTGGGATGCAGTGCGGCCAGTTCCCCGCCTTCGCGGATCATGCCGTCGAGGTCGGTGGCGATCACTTCGGCACTCACGTCGCCGTGTACGATCCCGCAGATGGCCTTGTAGTGGTTCTTTTGGTTTTCCGCGCCTTTGATGCCCTCTTTGGCCATCAGCGAGGGATTGGTGGTCACGCCGTCGAGGATCCCGAGTTCGTTGGCTTCCCGGATCTGGTCGAGGTTTGCGGTGTCGATAAAAAATTTCATATGCCGAAGTTTCAGTTAGGCCACAAAGATAATCAGGTTTCCGGAAATATCATGAACACCGGGCGCAGAGCCAGGGGCAATGGAATTTTCGCCCGAGCTATGCCCGGACGCATCCTGCAGTCTTTAAAATAACGAAAGCCGGGTACAGTCCCGGCCATTCGGAATTCCCGGCGCGGGACGGATCAATTCACACCTGCAAGAAAATCGGCGCAGGCTTTCGCACATTCGCGGCACACCCGGGCGCACTCCTGGCAGTGGCCTTCGCTGTGCCGGGCGCACTCTTCGGCGCAGCGTCCACAAGCCTTGGCGCACAACTGCAGGATATCTTCCATAAAATGTCCCCCGCGATGCACCAGCGAGAGGGTGGCCGAGCAAATGTCGACGCATTCCTTGTCGATACGGATGCATTCGGCCATCATGGCCACGTGCTTTTCGTCGAGGCAGGCGTTCAGACAATCGTTGCAGGCGTGGATGCACTCCGCCAGTTTGTGGGCGAGCGCTTTACTTTCCGGTTTCATAACTGCTGTTCGGTTGGTTTGATCCGGTCCCATGCAAAACGAATGCCATTGCGGCAAGGCTTTCGCGTTATTGCCTGTCCGTGAATTTCCTGTGCGCGGTGAGCCGCACGAGGGTTTTTGCGATCCGCTCCGCTTTCGCCTGCTCCGTCTTGGCGGAGTAGATCCACTTGATGTAATTGTGCCGCTGGCTTTCGCTGAGCGAATCGAAGAACCTGAGCGCCTCGGCGTCTTCCCGCAGGCAGAGCAGCAACTCCCCGGGGACCTCCCGCGGCTCATTGACGGAATAGAGGACGATGCGCACGTAATCGCCCGCCTCTTTGTTGATATTCTTCCGGATCTCGGATTTTACGGACAGGAATAACGTCCCCTTGCCCGACGGCATCAGGTGGTAATTGCCGATCTGGTGGCCGTCGATGCTGCCCCTGACCCTTACCCAACTGAACGGGGCGTGCGGGTCGGGCAGGATCTCGGGGATGACCGTATAGGTCCAACCGCCCTTGCCGGGCGATCGTTCGAGCAGGTAGTCTTTATCGACCAACGGGTTTTCATTCATCTTCTTTCTTGTTATGGATTTTCTCCTCTATGGAATGCTTATTGATATCCAGGCGATAAAACACTTACTGCCATGAAGAATACGATCACCGTCGAGGCGCTCGCCGCCGCCCCGCCCGCGCAGGTCTGGCGAAGCCTCACCCGGCCCGAACATATCACGCAATGGAACCATGCCGCGGACGACTGGATCTCGCCCCGCGCCGAAAACGACCTGCGCCCCGGCGGGCGGTTCAATTACCGCATGGAAGCCCGCGACGGAAAGGCCGGGTTCGATTTCTCGGGAACGTTCAGCCGAATCGTCCCGGACAGGCATCTCGACTACACGCTGGACGACGGACGCAAAGTGACCACGACGCTCACGCCCGAGGCCGGAGGCACGAAGGTCGTCGAAACGTTCGAGGCAGACGACGTGTACACGCCCGAACAACAGCGCCAGGGCTGGCAGGCCATACTCGACAACCTGAAGAAGTACGCCGAATCGCTGAAGTGACCTGCCGGGCTATTTCACCGGCAGGCAGATTTTCACGATCCAGGGGGCGTCTGCGCCCTGGGTATGGTCTGCGCAACTCACGTACAACTCGAAGTAGTCGCGCTTGTCGCGGCTGTATTTTCTTTCGTCAAGGGCGGCTTCGGCGGCCTGCCACGCCTGTCCGTATTCGGCCATGCGCACCTCGACCGTGGTGACGAAATATTTGCCCCCGCTGATCGAATAGCGCTCCATACCCTCGCCCGGCTCCGCGCCGCCCAGGTCTTCCAGGCAGGCGTGCGAGCGCAGTTGCACCTCGGGGGTGGTCATCGGGTCGTCGTGGTAGACGCCGGCCATCCTCGGCCCTTGCGCCCACAGGTTATGCCGGCCCGCCCACGCGCCCAGCTTTTCGAAGGCGGCGGCGATGCCGGAATAGGCGCCCGTATGGGGAATGGCGACGGTGCTGACGGGAGAGAGTCGTTCGACCTCCATGCTGATAATTTTCATAGTTCTATGTTTTCCAGGATTTGTCTGATCTTTTCATTCACCTCCGGAGGGCTGACTACCGTCGTCGTGTCGGCATTCGAGAGCACCCAGCGGGCCATCGACCCGACGCTGTAGGTCATATAGACCTGCTCCACGCGTTCCCCGTCCAACTCCCGCTCTTCGACCAGGCCCATGAAGTAACAGGCGTCGGCCGTGCGGCGGGCCAGTTCGCGGCTCGTGCGGACCACCACCTCCGTCAGGCAGCTGCCGTCGTCCTGCCCGGCGAGCCGCTCCAGGGGCGGATGCCCGCGGGTATGCGGTTTTCCGGTCGGCGCGACGGCCTCGATCCTATCCAGGCGGAAGGTGCGGTACTCCCCGCGCAGGTGGCACCAGGCCGTCAGGTACCAGTAGGGATGCGAGTAGGTTACGCCGACCGCTTCGATTTCCCGGCGGGATACGTTTTCATCGGCGTCGATGTAGTCGATCCCAAGGATCTCGCGGTCGTTCACGCCGCCCAGCAGGGTTTGCAGCAGGTTGGGCAATTTCGCGGCAGGCGTGCGACGTGAGCGGTAGACCGCGATCGACTCCCCCACCCCGGCCAGGTAATCCCGGTCCACACCCCGCATCACGGCCCTGATCTTGTCCATTCCCTGCCGGAAATGGCGGCTGTTGTGGCTGTCGGTGAGTTGTTCGACGAACTTTTCGGCCGTCAGCAGCGCCGTCGCCTCCTCTTTGGTGAACATCAGCGGCGGCAGCCGGTAGCCTTCCACGAGCGAATAGCCCACGCCCGCGTCGCCGCACACCGGTACGCCCGCCTCCGAAAGGGTGCGCACGTCGCGGTAGATCGTGCGCAGGCTCACCCCGAAGCGTTCGGCCATCTGCGCGGCCTTCACCACGGGGCGCGACTGCAACTGCACCAAAAGCGCCGATATGCGGTCGATCCGGTTCATTCGGTCAATGTTAAATCTCCCGTTATACACCTCCCGCGGCTGCGGGGGCGGCGATTTTATCGCCGGGCCGCGGGATGCGGCGATTCCACAGGAACCGCAGTCTTTTGTTTACGCCACATACAACGCCCAGAGCACCCCGAAGCGGTCGTAGACCTCGGCGTAGCGTTT
Source organism: Rikenellaceae bacterium (assembly GCA_031551595.1). Lineage (GTDB taxonomy): Bacteria > Bacteroidota > Bacteroidia > Bacteroidales > Rikenellaceae > JAVBOW01. Next base: position 5,298 of record JAVBNK010000092.1, read on the forward strand.
GGCGAAGAACGCCTCGCCCAGCGGGCAGCGGATCTCCTGCGCCCCGTCGGTGAGTTTGGCATAGACCTCTTCGGCCTTTGCGACGGAATCGAGGTCGAGCGTGAGCATGTGCCCCAGACGGCCGAAATCGGCCGGATCGCCCGGCATGGTGTCGGCCACGCTCATCGAACCGCCGTCGAAGAGCAGGCAGGCGTGCAGTATCTTTTTGCGGTAGTCCTCCGGCACATCGGGCATTTCCCCGTAAAAAGAGAGGTTCTCCACACGGCCGCCCAGCACGTCGGCGTAAAAGTTCAGCGCTTCTTCGGCCCGGCCGTTGAACACGAGGTAAGGTGTCAGTTTCATCATCGTGGGATTTTATAGGTTTACATCGCAAAGATACCCACGGCCGGTGACAACCCTATGTCAGCAGCCATGGACAAAATAAACAACAGTCCCCTAAAATACGGTCATGCACGATCACGAACGTCATCCACAGTACGACCAGGATCGACAGCAAATTCACAATCGCGAGCGCCGCATAACGGTTCTTGCGGAAGTTCTTCCTTCCGGCCCAAAGCCGGGACGCGACCGGGACCAGGGGCAGAAGCGACAATACAACGATCCCCGGATAAAAACCGGCGACCGCCATACTGGCCATACCGAGTGCGGCCGCCGTGAAGGTCAACGCCATCGACAGGGAAGTAATCACCCTGAATGACTTCATTCCGCATCGCATTTATCGCCCGCTCCGTTTGGGTTTCGGGGGTCCCGCCGCTACCAGGCCGCAGGAATCCCTGACCAGCGCTTTGATCATCGTATCAGGCATATCATCGTTCAAGCTGACGCTGATCCAGTATTTCCTGTCCGCGTTGAGCGGATCGCCGGCGGCCCGGTAGCGCTCTTTGAGTTCGGCGATCCTTTCCGGGGTGCATTTGACCGTACACCGGTCGAATGCGACCATATCGAAGTAACAGAATACCTTATCCGCCACATAAAACACCAGTATGCGCTCGGCCCAGGGCGAAAAGGCCGCAAACGGCGTCCCTTCGCGCGTACCGGGCAACGAGAGGCAGTAGTCGCGTAATTCTTCGGCGTTCACTTCAGGCGGTATTTCAACCTCAGTTCGTTTCGCTCCGCATCTCCGAGCGAGGCGAAATATTTCTTCCAGCCGGGACAAAACCCGATGTGCCATCGCCAGAACCTGCCGACGGGCGACCGGGGCGCTTTATCATGCCTGGCGCGTATGGGGCAAGAGGCGCAGTTGTGTTGTTTTGCGGACATATCAATATGTGTTTTGTTATCCGCAAATGTAGCGATATATATTCGGAAAGCATTCATCCCTCTGCCACGCCGCCCCCGATGAGGCAGCCATGCCGCCCGGAGCCATGCGCCCCGCATCCCGGCGTATAAAATAACCCCGGGGATGATATACCCGCCTGGGGGAGGGGGATTGCACCCGGGCGCGGACTTGTTTTTGAGAAAGCCTCCGGAATGCCCGAATCCGCCCGCGACCCCGAACCGCTCCCCGCATGGAAAAATATAAATAACGCAAACCGGCAGGGATATTTCCCTAAATGGCCTTCCCCAGGCAGGCGCCGCGTAATGCAAAAACAACCGGCCGGTTTTGCAGACATGCCCAAGGAGGCCTGCCGGCCATCCCCTTATATCATCATAGGATTCAGCTTTATGAGGTATTGGCATACATTTTGAAATGAACCCGACGCAATAACGTACATTTATATTTATAATTTTTTGTATAATTAGAACTGATAATTATGAAACGAAGATTAGCATTTCTGTTCGCAGCTTTACCGGTTATCTCGACGGTATTCTCCGGCTGCAACAAATCGAACGACGGGGCTTCCGAAAGCGGGACCCGGGGTGTGTTCGTAAAGATCAACAAAGTTTCCGCCAGGTCCGTTTCCCCCGGGGTGACCGACCCCACGCTGGTTTTCAACAGCGGCTACCTCTATTTTGTGTCCGGTTCGGGACAAATCACCGGCCGCCTGGAAGTAACCGATGACGATGCGGCGTTGACCGCCACTTCCGTGGGCATCCAAACGCTCCAGGACGGCGTCATCGTCACGGTTCCCGCCAATACGCTTTCCGTTTACCTTCCCGGCAATATCCCGGCAGGCGTGACGCTGCCGACTTCCGGCGCATACGGCATTGTGGAGCAGACGGTCATATCGCTGAACAGCCAATACGACGGCGCCGGGGGCATAACCGCCGCGACGATCTACGGGGGCAGCCCGATCATACCGCCCGTAGCTCCCGCAACGGTTGCCACCGCGGATATCGACGTGCGTCCGCTGGCATCGAGGATCGAGATAAGCGCCCTCACAGGCGGCACCGGCATTGCGGGCGCCTGGATCGTCACAGGCATATTCATCAATAAGTACGACAGCCAGCAATACCTGAACGCCATGCGCAACACGTCCGGGTTTAAAGACAACGGCACAGACCCGGCCGTTTACCTGGCCGGCACGGCCGGATACCCGACTGCGGACAACGGCACCTATTTCGATTACAACGCCACCGGCGTAGGAACGCTGAACGGCAGTGTCTACGCCCCGGCGACGGCAGGCGATGTGTGGTCGTATAATGTTTTCGCGGGCCTGGTTCCGCATATCGTTATCCGGCTCGACGACATCACCGGCTTCCAGAATCCGCAATTCCTGACCGTGAAGACTTTCCGTACGGGCGGCGGCGTCCTGATCACAGCGTTCGAACGCGGCAAGATCTACCGGATCGCCAACGTTGCGTTTACAGCCAACGATCTTTTCGAGGATCCGGAAGAGGA
>JAVBNK010000059.1:0-6104 GCA_031551595.1 Rikenellaceae bacterium
CGAGGTGTTTTTTTGCCCTTACTTCGTTCGCTGCGCCCATAGGTGAGTTTTGGCCGCAAAGATACGAATTTTATTGACTCCCCGTCCAAAAACCCCGTCGATTCACAGGCCGCGACGGGTCTTGCCCCAGCACCCTGTTCCGGGTAAGCGAATCATTATAAAGCCCGTTTATCCTCGCCTATGCCGAAAAAACGGCATCGATATAACCCGCTAAATCTTCCTTGAAGGATTTCGGCGGACAGTAAATAAACAACCCCGCAGCAAGCCACGGGGTATTGTAAAGGCTGCGATTGCCTGGGACAATCGCCATCTCCCGCGGCTCGAAATCTCCGATTCCGACCCCCGCAGCCGCGGGAGATAGAGGCAGGATCGCCGCAACCGACGCTGCGAGCGAGGGCAGGGGTCGCTTGCGAGCTATGCCGAGCCGCGAGGAGGAAACCCATGCATCGCATGGGTAACCAAACCGGCGGGGAATCGAACCCATAGAGATTGAATTCCACATGGATACGGGGACAATAATCTTCCCTCGACCATGCTTATACACAAATTGGCTCAACATGGTTTCCCTGCAATTCCGCTTTTTAAGCCAGTCCTCGTAACGCTTTAGAAATTGTGGGTCAATCTCCCGAAACCGAATATCGAGGCGGCCAGACGTAAAATTCCGCAGGGAATCGAGGGAGTATTTAAAACCTCCGCATTGCCTGACTTGTCCTCGCTTTCCAGTTTGGCGATCAGATATGAATAGGACGATTCGACACTTTGGAATTGCGTTTTGCGGTCGAGAGTGGAAACGGGCGTTTTCGGGGTGTATTCTTTTTGTTCTGCTGTAAGGTCAAGAATAAGGTCGTTGTACTCAATAGCTTTGCTTGCGATTAGTTTTTCAAGCTTCTCCTTGTTCGGACAATTTCGTTTCGGCTTGTTCTTTTTGAAGTCCCAGAATTGGGGCAAAACCGATATGCCAAGACCGATGTATTTCTTTTTCCCGTCTTTGCATATGCGAATCATTAATGGATGCTCGCCATTTGCGAGAGTTTTTGATTTGTAACACAAGATGTTAATGCCTGTTGCCATGTGGTTTTCCGGTTTAACTCTCGGTTTAACTTTAAGCCAAAAACAGCCATAAAACCACTCCAAAATTCAGGACACAAAAAAACGACTTGCATTTCTGCAAATCGTTTTTCTATAAGCCTGAAGCCCTCTTTTTAGTTGTCGGGATACCAGGATTCGAACCTGGGACCCCCTGCTCCCAAAGCAGGTGCGCTAACCGGACTGCGCTACATCCCGAATATCCCCGGCCAACCGCCGGCACCCCTGTAAATGCGGAAAAATCCCTCCCTGCAAATCTCTCTCCCATTCGTCCGGAGCCACACACTGAATCACCCACTATACTCCGGCCGAACATCTCTCTTTCCGCAATCTCTCTCTCGCTCCCGCCCTTCCGTCCAAATACGGCAGGCCCCTGACATTTATACCGGCTACGCTGCGGAAGGGCCTTCTCTCCTCCCCGGCTTACGCACCGGGACACCGCTAACAAAAAAAGCTACCGGCAGGTAGCTTTGCATACACTGGCCCCGCGCACTACATCGCATTGACATGCAACTGCAGGCTGCTCTTGAGGTTGCCCGCCTTGTTCTTGTGGATGATGTTGCGCTTGGCAAGCTTATCCAGCATGGCGGTCACCTTCGGAAGCAACGCTTCGGCAGCGCCCTTGTCGGCAGTGCCACGCAGCGCCTTGACGGCGTTACGGGTGGTCTTGTGATAATATTTGTTATGCGCCTTCTTAGTGACAGTCTGGCGGATACGTTTCTCGGACGACTTGTGGTTTGCCATTTTTCTAATTTTGTAAATTAAGGGCACTTCAAAGGACCCAGCCTTTTCCGCACCCCCCTGTTGTAGCCCATAGGAGAATCGAACTCCTCTTTCAAGAATGAAAATCTTGCGTCCTAACCGATAGACGAATGGGCCAAAATGTGTCGCTGGGATTATTTCAGCGGTGCAAAGGTAAGTAAATTCCGATTACCTGCAAATTTTTACCGGTTTTTTTTCGCATTTTTTTCCTACGGCAATTTCCCGCGCAGCCGTACCGCATAGTCCGACTCATCGAAGCGCAGCGAGGTGCTTTCGAAAAGTTGCTGTATCTCACCGCGTTCAACCAACTGCGCCGCCGTGCCGTAATGGAACCGTCCGCCGTCGATCATCGCGATCGTGTCGCACAACTCCAGCGCAATGCTCAGGTCATGGGTCGAGAAGATAATGCTTTTACCCTGCTTATGCGCCAGTTCACGCAGCAGCAGGCATATTTCATACTTGTTCGGCAGGTCGAGGAAGGCCGTTGGCTCGTCGAGCAGGATAATCGGCGTGTCCTGGGCCAGCGCACGGGCGATCATCACCCGCTGGCGTTCGCCGTCGCTGAGCGTGTCCATACTTTCCGCCGCAAAATCGCCCATCCCCACCAGCGCGAGCGCACGTTCGACATGGCGGCGGTCGTCGTCCGTAAGACGGCCGATCCAGTTCGTGTAGGGCGCACGTCCGAGGCCCGCCACATCTTCCACCCGCAGGTTGGTGATGCGCACCTCGTCCGTTGAAACGAAGCTGATCATTTCGGCCACGCGCCGCGGGTGCAGTTCGCCCAGAGGCCGCCCGTCGATCGAAATCTCACCCCGCATGGGTTTCGCCAAACCCGCGATGGTGCGCAATAACGTGCTTTTCCCGGTGCCATTGCGGCCGATGAGCGCCGTGAACTCGCCCCACCCGAAGCCAATGTCGGCCCCCTCGAAGAGCATCCGCCCGCCGTAGCCCAATGCCACGCCGTGCAGCTCGATCGTGTATATCCTCCGCTCGTCCATCAGAAAAACCTCCGGTTACGCATGATCACGATCACCACGACCGGGATGCCCAGCAGCGCCGTGACCGTATTGATCGGCAGTTTCATATCCATCGCCCCGGGCAGCTGCGAGGCGATGTCGCACAGCAGCATCACGGCCGCCCCCAGCATGATCGACCCGGGCATCAGCACCCGGTGGTCGGCCTCGGAGAAGAGCATCCGGGCCATGTGGGGCACGGCGATGCCGATGAAGCCGATCGGGCCGCAGAAGGCAGTCACGGTGCCGGCCAGCAGCGTCGTGCTGACGAACAGCAGCGTGCGCATCGCCCCCACGTTCACCCCCATCGTACGGGCGTAGTTCTCGCCCAGCAGCAAGATATTCAACGGCTTTATCAGATATACCGACAACACTAAACCCGCCAGGACCACCGGCAGCAGGATCCATAGTTGCTGCACCGAAACGCCGCCCAGGTTGCCCATCGTCCACACGACATAGGATTTGACCGCTCCTTCGGGACTGAAATATTGCAGCAGTTCGACGAAGGCCGACGCCGCGCTGCCGAACATCATCCCCAGGATCAGCACGGCCATGATATCCTTGATGCGCGCCGACACGGCCGTGATCATCACCAGGATGAGCGCCGCGCCGACCCACGCCGCACCCACCGTACCCACGTCGCGCAGCACGTCCGATGCCGCGCCCGCCCCCAGCAGCGGCAGCCCCAGCATGAACAGCGCCACGCCCAGGCTCGCCCCGGAGCTGATCCCCCGCACGTCGGGCCCGGCCAGCGGGTTGCGGACAAGAGTCTGCATCTGCAACCCCGACGCCGACAGCGCCGCCCCGGCCAGCAGGGCGACCACCGCCTTGGGCAGCCGTATGCGCAGGATCACCGAATCGGCCACCGGGTCGCCGCTGCCGCCGCCCAATGCCGCCCAGATGCCGTCCAGCGGGATCATCGTCTTGCCCAGCACCACGTCGGCGACGAACAGCGCCGCGATCGCCACGCCCAACAATATGAAATATAGCTTTTTACGCGTCATTCAAATTACTATATCATGTTTCCGGGACGCAGCCAGCGGAGAAACGGAATCGGAGTCGAAGACGACAGATCGCGACCCTCCGCCGCCGATGGCTGCGGGCCGCCAGTCTTGCCGCGCAAGACTGAAATACGATTTAATTCCCTCCATTATTCCAACCGCCTGAAATAGGTGAACCGATGCCCCGGCAGAAGTTCCGGATGCAGGATGGCGATCATGTCCCGCAGCACCAGGTTGGGATAGACCGTGCCCGATTCCCAGAAGTCGCTGCCTCCCCCGGGGGTCGAGCGCAGCGTGTTGTTCCACACCCGGCCCTTCACCACCGGCGGGATCGTCCGCAGGCCCGGATTGGCCCTCAGCAGGTCGGCCATCGACCCCGCGTCGTTGGGACTGAGCCAGAAATCGGCCCCCGAAGCGTATACAAAGGACTGTTCGGCGCCGATCGCACGGCTCTGTTCCGAATCGACCCCCTCGCACACGTACCGCCCCCCCGCATCGCGGATCAGCGCCACCATATAGCTGCGGTCGCCCGGCACGAACCACGTATCCTTCCACGGCGCGTTGAGCATCACCCCGGGGCGTTCCGTCACGCCTGCCGCCAACGCCTGCGCCGCCTCGTAATCCCGGCGAACCGCCTCGAAAATGGCTTCGCCCCGTTCGCGGCACCCGAACATCTCGCCGAAAACCACCGCCCATTCGGCCTTGCCCAGCGGGGTAGGCTCCAGATACTCGCCGATCATCACCACAGGCACGCCCAACTCCTTCATCTTGTCGATCGCAGGCAATTTCTCACCCGCCACGCTGTACATCAGCACCACGTCGGGCCGCAGCGTCAGCAGCAATTCATAATCGATATTGCCCTCGTAGCCCACGTCGCGCACCTCCCCGCGGGCGCCGCGGGCGCGGATCGTATCGTTGGTAATGTAACGTATTCCCGAAACCGCCCTGACGGCATCCGCAGCCCCCAACGCCTCCATGAAAGCGATGTGCGACGAGGACATGCACGCCACGCGCGTGATCCGCGCAGGCAGCGCCACCCCCTCGAAACCCGCCGGGGTCTTGCCGTCCCCGCGGGGTATAAAGACACGGTGATTCACACCCTGCGCCCCCTGCCACGGGTTGGTCACCTCGATTACCGAGCCGCCCTCCGTGCCATAAATGGCAAACCCGCGCGCATGTGCGGGCATGTACAATGTATCGGCATACGCCGCCTGCGGCCTCCCGCCCGTATGGCAGCCGCATAGCACCCAACCCGAACATAAAAGGATGAAAAGCCGCCTCATCGTCCTTCCCCCAGCAACAGGTCTGCGCAGAAAAGCAGCAGCACGGGGAAATAGCTTACCTGTCCGTGGATCAGCGACCCGGCCAACGCCAGCACCAGGAACACCCACACCCCGGCCCTGAGCCGCTGGTTCCAGTTCCCGGTCCTGAAGCCTTTCAGGCGCGGCCAGGCCTGCCGTGCGCCGGTCACGATATAGTAGCCCATCGCCGAAGCGGCCACAATGAGCCCCGCCACCTGGTACTCACGCTCCAACAGCGCGCCTATAATGATAAGCACGAGCGATATTCCTATTTGTATGCGTTTAGGCGACATGGCAGTATGGTTTCAGACGCCAAAGGTATGGAAAATTGATGACTTTTTACACATCTTGTCTTTGCCGGTTTTTGGGGCGCCTGTGTCAACGGACACGCAAAGATGTGCCCGTTTTCCTCCGCATGTCCCGGCATAGTCCGCGGGCGGCCCCGGCCTTTACTTCCGCAGCGCAGGCTCTTACAAAAAGGCACGGCGCCGGGAATCTATGAATTTTTCACCGCCTGATCTGGCGCAGGAATTTTTCGGAAACGATCACACGGACAGCCTTGTCGATGACCTGGAACTCGAAAGGCGAGTAGCCCAGCGCTTCGCCGTCCACCTCGACCGCCACCTCCGGGGTCGATTCGATGCGGATGTGCCGGCCGCGCACCAGCGACACCTGGTCGATGTCGTAGATTTTGCCGTTATAGAGCGACCGGAAACGCGACAACACCCCCAGCTTACCGATCTTGCGGATGACGGTCATGTCCAGCAGCCCGTCGTCGGCCACCGCCTCGGGCATTTGCAGCATACCCCCGCCGTTGTAACGGCCGATGCCCACCGTCGACGAATAAACCAGGTCGTTGACCACCAGCGCACCGTCCACCCACATCTTGATGCCGGTCGACGAGTAGCGCAGCACCGCCTTGAACGTGCTCCAGATGTAGA
>JAVBNK010000161.1:0-5683 GCA_031551595.1 Rikenellaceae bacterium
TCCGGTGGGCAGGCGCAGCGCGTGGCGCTGGCCCGGCTGTTTCTGCGCGATCCGGGCCTGATCCTGCTGGACGAGCCCACGGCGCACCTGGACGAGGCCACGCAGGCCCGGGTGCTGGACGAGATCCTGGAATTTTCCGAGGGCCGCACCCTGCTGCTCGCGACGCATGCGCCCGCGGTTGCCGCGCGGTTCGGCCGTGTAGTGCGCGTGGCGCGGGGCAAGGTGGAAGACGCATGAAGAACCTGTTGTTGCTCCTGCCGCTGTATGTGCGCCGTAAAGGCGGGCTTTTGCTCGCATTGTTCTGCGCATTGGCTACCGTTGCGGCCGGCGTGGGCCTGCTGGGCGTGTCAGGCTGGTTTCTGACCGGCGCGGCCCTGGCGGGGGCCGGCAGCGTCTTCAATCTGTTCGCGCCTTCCTCGCTGGTGCGCGGGCTGTCATTCTTGCGGATCGTGTCGCGCTACGCCGACCGGGTGGTCGGGCATTCCGCCACCCTGCGCTTGCTGGCCGATCTGCGCGCCATGGTTTTCGCGGCATTGATCCGGCTGACGCCGCGCCAACTCGCGCGCTATCGCAGCGGCGATCTGGTTGCGCGCATGACGGGCGACGTCGACGCGCTCGATACAGTCTTCCTGTTTGTGCTGGCGCCGCTGGCGACCGCCATCCTGGCGGGCGCGGTCCTGACCGCCGTGCTGGGACTATGGGTGCCGGCAGCCGCGCTGGCGTTCGCGCTGGCCTTGCTGACGGCCTGCGTGGCCGTGCCCTTGTGGCTGTTGCGCGCGGCCCGCAAGCCGGGCGCGGCCGCGCAGGAAAGCGCGGCGGGCCTGCGCGCTGCCACCCTGGACGCGGTGGACGGCCCTGCGGATATGGTCGCCCTGCAGGCGCAGGCACAGACCCTGGCGCATTTCGAACGCCTGTGCGAGGCCAGCGCGCTGCTCAAGGCATGCCACCGCAACGTATCGGTCACCGTGCGCCAGGAGTACCCCGTCAGCGGCATCCAGGGTTTTTACTACCGTGTGGATTCGGTGTGGTACACCGGCGAGCGCGGCAAACAGTATCAATACCGCATCGCGTTCGGCGAACGTAATCCCGAAGGGACGATCGTCTGGGCCGCCGACCCGCTCTATATCCATAAAACGGCCAACGGGTCGATCGCCTCGGGCAGTACGTTCGAGGAGGTGGGCGACCACCGCTGGAGCCGCCAGTACAGCGTGCTGATGGGCCTCGGCCAACCCGATTCGCTGATGAACCATATCGAGAAGGCCTTCCTGGTGGTGGCCTCGACCGAAGTGAACATGACTAAACAATGATAAGAAAAGCCACCCTGCAACCTACGGCCGAGGACACCTTCCGGATCGAGTTCGATCCCGCATCGAAAGGCTCCGACTATACCCAGGCGCTCCAGCGGGCGCTGAAACAGGAAGCCGACGGCGATATCGAAGGCGCCTGCAACACCCGTTACGCCGCTTTCCAACACATCGTCGGGTTGGTGCCGGACGACGAGGAAACGGTGCTCGACTGGAACGACCGCGACAGCCAGAGCGCGCTGTACGTGATCAGTTTCTCGGCCATCGACCATTTCCTGGCGGGCGATTACGAGATGTGTGCGGCGATGCTCGAACTGGCCCTGGAACTCGATCCCGAAGACCATCTCGAAGTCACCAAACGACTGGCATATTGCTATGTGGCCCTTGAAGAGTGGGAACTTTTCGATGAGGTGATCAACGACATCAGCGACAAGTATCCTGAAAAAGAACTGCTGAAGATGTGGGCCGAGTTCCGCCGCACGGGGCGCATCCCCGAAGGCGAATTGCAGCATTTCCGCAAGAATTTCCCGGTATATCACGCCGAATTCACCGCCTCCGACCATCCTGTTACCGGGGCTTACCTGGCCGATATCGACCGCGAGCGGCCCTCGCGCGAATCGCTGGCCCGCGAGTTGTGGCTCGAAACCGAGCACCTGTGGGCCGGGTTCCCGGGCTTCATCGAAGCGCTCCGCCAATGAGCGGCGGGGCGGACACCCCCGTAAACGCTACCGGCGAACGCATCTACCCCTGGGGCGATATGCGGCGTTTCCACAGCTACTCGGGCCATTTCCGCCGGCTGTTCGGCGGGCGCATCCAGAAGGTGGCGGTCAACGCGGGTTTCTCGTGCCCCAACCGCGACGGCACGCTGGGTACGGGCGGCTGCACGTTTTGCATCAACGAAGCCTTCACCCCTTCCTACTGCACCCCCGCCAGTCCCGTCACGCAGCAGATCGACGCAGGTATCGAATTCCACCGCCGCCGCTACCGCCACGCAGAACGCTTCCTGGCCTATTTCCAGTCGTTTTCCAACACCTACGCCCCTCTGGAGCACCTGAAAGAAATCTATGGACAGGCGTTGGCCCATCCGTCCATCGCAGGCATCGTGGTCGGTACCCGCCCGGACTGCATCGACGAAGAAAAACTCGACTACTTCGCCTCGCTGCGCAAAACGCACTATGTGACCATCGAATACGGCATCGAATCGTGCCATGACGCCACGCTGGCCGCCATCAACCGCGGCCATGACTTCGCCTGCGCCCGCCGGGCGGTCGAGGCCACCGCCGCTCGAGGCATCCCCGTGGGCGCGCACTTCATCCTCGGGCTGCCGGGCGAAACCGACGACATGCTCATCGAACAAACCGCACTCATCAATTCACTGCCAATCAATTCACTGAAATTCCATCAGTTGCAGATATTCAAAGGGACCGAAATGGCTGCCGATTTTGAGCGCAACCCCGAAAAGTACCGTTTCCGTACGCTGCCCGACTACATCGACCTGTTCGTCGGGATCCTGCGCCGCCTGCGAGCAGATATCGTCGTCGAGCGCTTCGCCGGCGAGGCTCCTCCGCGCTACCAATTGCACGGACACTGGGGACACATCCGCAACGAGCAACTCCTCGCCATGCTCGAACAGCGCCTCGCGGAACTCGACGCCTATCAGGGCCAACTCATCTCCAAATAGTATTATCGATGCCGCATCGATTCTGCAATTTTTAGCGCCGCCTTCCCTTCGGCCGGCCTTCTCCCCCTTGCCCGACAAAACGCAGGCAGGTTCAGCTCCGCCCCCACTTCGTCGTCCGGTGCCGGTCCTTGCAAAAGGGCTCTGGAATAAACAACCCCGTCGCAACCGACGCTGCGGGCGAGGGCAGAGATCGCCTGCGAACTATGCCGGGCCGCGGGAAGGAAACCCATGTGCAGCATGGGTAACTGAAACTACGGGGTATGGCAAGGGCGCAGTTGCCTGCGGCAACTGCCAACCGGCGCCAAGCCGGGCGCCATCAAACTGGTTTGAATGGCCAAGGCGCGAAACAGGAAAAGCCTGCAAGGCAGGCTTACATCCCGCAGCCCGCGCCTTCGGCGCGCCCCCGCAGCCGCGGGAGATGGGGAGAGGATCGCCGCAACCGACGCTGCGAGCGAGAGCAGAGGTTGCTTGCGAACTATGCCGAGCCGCGAGGAGGAAACCCATGCATCGCATGGGTAACCAAACCGACGCTGCGGGCGAGGGCAGAGGTCGCCTGCGAACCATGCCGGGCCGCGGGGAGGAAACCCATGCATCGCATGGGTAACCAAACCGGCGGGGTATTGAACCCTTAGAGAGTAAACAACCCCGCAGCAAGCTACGGGGTATGGTAAAGGCTGCGATTGCCTGGGGCAATCGCCATCTCCCGCGGCTCGAAATCTCCGAGTTCGACCCCCGCAGCCGCGGGAGATGGGAAGAAGATCGCCGCTACCGACGCTGCGAGCGAGAGCAGAGGTCGCTTGCGAACTATGCCGGGCCGCGGGGAGGAAACCCATGCATCGCATGGGTCACCAAACCGGCGGGGAATCGAACCCTTAGAGATTGAACCCGTAGAGATTAAAGCGCGTCGACGCAAACGGTCATGTCCCGGAGCGAATATGTTTTTCCCAGGCCCAGGCTGCGCGGAGGGTTTCTTCGAGGGTGCGGACGGCTTTCCAGCCCAGTTCGGCGTTCGCATGGGAGGTGTCGGCCCAGACGGCTTCGACATCGCCCGGGCGGCGGCCCACGATGCGGTAAGGGATCTTCAACCCGTTGGCACGCTCGAAAGCGTGCACCAATTCCAGCACCGACACCCCGTTGCCCGTCCCGACGTTGAAGATTTCGTAACGCTGTCTGCTGCGTCCGCCGAGCATACGGTCCACGGCGCTGACGTGGGCGCGGGCCAGGTCCACCACATCGATATAGTCGCGGATGCACGACCCGTCGCGGGTGTCGTAGTCGTCGCCGAATACGCTCAGCTCGGCGCGCAGTCCCGCGGCGGTCTGGGTGATGAAAGGCACCAGGTTCGACGGCACGCCCCGGGGCAATTCGCCGATCAGCGCCGACGGATGGGCGCCTATGGGATTGAAATAGCGTAGCGATATGCCCTGCAGGCCGGGGTAAGCGGCGATCGAGTCGCGCAGGATATCCTCGCAGACCTGTTTGGTGTTGCCGTAGGGCGAGGCGGCCGGAAGGCGGGGCGACCGCTCGGTCACGGGGAGCACGCCGGGCTGGCCGTAGACCGTGCACGAAGAGGAAAAAACGATATGGCCGACCCCGTGCGCACGCATCGCTTCAAGCACCGTCACCAGCGAGGCAACGTTATTATGGTAATATTTCAGCGGCTCGGCGACCGATTCCCCCACGGCTTTGTATGCAGCGAAATGGATCACGGCGTCGACCGGGAAGGCGTCGAAAAGGCCCTTCATCACATCCGGGTCGCAGCAATCGGCCTCGACGAACGGCACACGGCGGCCGGTGATGGCGTTGATTCCCTCCAGGGCCGAGGGTTCGGCGTTCGAGAAGTCGTCGGCGATGACCACGTCGTAGCCCGCTCCGATGAGTTCCACGGCGGTGTGTGAACCTATGTAGCCCGCCCCGCCCGTCACGAGGATCGTCTTTGCTTTCATCTCCATCCGGTATTAGGTGCAACAAAGGTAGTATTTATCCGGGCGAAAATTCGTATATTTGCATTTAAAATCAACGATCATGCTATACCCGCTCAAATTCCGTCCGCACCTCAAGGAGCGCCTCTGGGGAGGCGACCTGCTGGCCCGCCTGCGCGGTGGCCGCAGGGACGAAGGCAAACGAATAGGCGAAAGTTGGGAGCTGTCCGGCCTGCCGGGCGACGTGTCGGTGGTGGCCGGGGGGCCGCTGAAAGGCAACAGCCTGGCCGACCTGGCCGAGGTCTACATGGGCGACCTGGTGGGCGAGCGCGTGTTCGCACGCTACGGCGAACTGTTCCCTCTGCTGATCAAACTGATAGACGCCCGCGAGGTGCTTTCGGTGCAGGTGCATCCTGGCGACGCCCTGGCCGCACGTATGCATAACTCCTACGGAAAGACCGAGTTGTGGTATGTGGTTTCGGCCGAGCCGGGAGCGGTGATCTACCTCGGTTTCCGGCGCCGCGTGACCCCCGGGGAGTATGCCTCGGCGGTGGAGGCAGGTACGCTGCCCTCGCTGCTGCGCCGGATCGGAGTGAAGGCGGGCGATGCCTTTTTCATCCCCGCCGGGACGGTACATGCGCTGGGTGCGGGCGTGATGGTGGCCGAGGTACAGCAGGCTTCCGACATCACCTACCGCATCGACGACTGGGGCCGCACCGACAGCCACGGCAAACCGCGTGCGCTGCACCGCGACCTGGCCGCCGGGGCCGTGGACT
>JAVBNK010000118.1:0-9075 GCA_031551595.1 Rikenellaceae bacterium
AATTATATACTGTCTGCACCTGACCTCTTTCCCACGCCGCCATGCGACCCGCAATCCCTCCGGAAGTCGCAGAACGGCTCGGGTGGAGTATATAATTTTCTTTGCCGGAAGCCCCGCGGCGACAGGCTTACTGGTGTGGCGATCACGTTTTGGCACGTGGTATGCAGGCTCGGCATACATACCAAAACATGTTGAATATGTATAGGAAAGATAGACTCAGGAGCGTTGCCGCAATAGTGATGGCTGCGTTGTTGTATGCAGGATTGCCGGCGCAGGCCGATGTTCAGCGGGGCCGGCCGGCCAGGCCACGCGTAGCGCCACGTCCGGTACCGCCGCCGCATCCCGTTCCGCATCCGGAACCCCGTCCCGTACCTGCGCCGCGGCCGGTGCCGTATCCCGTGCCGCCGCGGCCGCGGCCTTACCCCTATCCGTATCCCGTGCCGCGGCCGGTGCCGGTTCCTATGCCCGTACCGCGTCCCGTACCTGTGCCGGTGCCGGTGAATCCCTATTTCTACCATCCGTTCGTCCCCTATTCCTGGGGACCGTATTGGCATCCGGTGGGTGTTGTGGTGGGAGCGATCGCTACGACTGCGATCATCGTCACGGTGGCCGACCACGCTTATCATTATGACCACGGCGAATATTATGTCCAGACCGACGGCGGATACAAGGTCGTGCCCGCCCCTGTGGGCGCTGTGGTGAACACGCTTCCGGCGGAAGCGACGAAGGTCGTCGCAGGCGGGGTGAAGTACTATTACTACAGCGGGGCGTTCTATATGAAGCAGGCGGCCAACTCGTATATCGTGGTGACGCCGCCTGTCGGGGCCGTGGTGGACAAGTTGCCCGAGGGCGCCGAAACCCGCCAGGTGGACGGGAAGGCGTATGTCTATTATGAGGGCACGTATTACCAGCCTATTTCCGGAAACTCGTACGAAGTGGTCCATATCAATTAGGACGATACTGTAATCTGCCAGGGGAACCGCAATAAAAGGGCGGTTCCCCTCGTTTTTTGTTAGATGGTGACAAAAAAATTGTAAAATGTTGATAAAAAAAAGATAAGGAAAAATAGTTTTTTAATGATATATATTTACCTTTGTGGTGTGTAATAATACCCTGAACGGAGCATATTTGCTTGGAAGCGATTGATTGGGAGTTGTTTAAGGGCGTTTTTAGGGGTTGGATGCAAAAGAAATTTAACCGGATGCCGTAATAGGGGACAGACAGGCTTAGGGCCGGGCCGTTTCCTTGCGGTGAAAAAAACACAAATAATTATGAGAAAGCAAAGACTCCTGATCTGTATGGCGCTCGCGGTAAGCACGCTTGCCTGGAGTTGCCTGAAGAACAACTCGGATTCTGCTCCGACGGGGTTCGATTTTGCGATGAACAAGATCGTCAACCTGACGGTAGATTATTCTGCCGACATGGCCGCAAGCCGTGACCTGGACGGAAACAACGTCCCGCGTCACTACATGACTTTCGACGTGTACGCCGAAAATCCGTTCACTTCCGTGGACCGCAATACCATGAAAGAGGGTATAAAACCTGTCCTTCGTGTGTTCGCCGATGAGAATGGCTTCTTCTCGGGCCAGATGAAACTGCCGATCGCAGCGAAAAAACTGTGGTTCTATACCAAAACGCTCGGCGTTTCCCCGCTGGTGGTCGTGGATGTGCCCGATGGCAAAAGCATCCGCCTGGATATGACCGCCGACCATAGCGGCGTATCGGCAGTACGCGGTACGAGGGCGTCGCACACCTATCCTTCGGACCTGCACTTGATGAAATCCAACATCGATTGGAACAACAAGGGCGTGCTGACGAATGTGACCTTCGGCGGCAAATGGAATAATAACATCTCCAGCACGATCAACGGGGTCTTTAAGGAGGGCGTCAACCTGAACGACAAGTTTTCGAGCCTGCTGAAGACCACTCCCGTGTTCAGGCTTCCCCACAACCAGGGCGCGCACACGGTCATCATGCGTTTCGCCCATAACGACGGCACCAAAACCCCCACGATCGGTTCTTATACGTATCAGTACGGCAGCGCGCCTACGTCGCTCTCCCAGGTGCACCTGACCCTGGCCATGCCCAATGCATCGTCTAAGACCGACGGAGGCGCATACGCCTACAGCGAAGGCATCCAACTCCAGTATTGGAACGGGAGCGGCTATTCGAACCAGTTCCCGAGGGATTGCTGCATCGGTTTCGTGGTGATTCCCGACGGTTTCGACCCCGCCACCGGCAATATCAAAGACCTGGAACGCTATTATTCCAATAAGGAATTCAATACGAACGGGATGCAGCAATTGGCCGCATTCTTCAACCAGGGTAACAACGTGTTCATCTGCGGCGTCGAATACCATGACCGGTCTGTCGCAAGCACCAATCCGGGCGATAACGACTTCTCGGACCTGATCTTTTTCATCGATCCGAATCCCCGCCAGGACGGTGGCGCCATGCAAATCGTTCCCACGGATCCGGAGCCCGAGGATCCTGTAGAAGATCCCGACACAGTAACGGACTCGTATTTCGGCACCCTCATTTTTGAAGACCTTTGGCCGTGGCAGGGCGACTACGACATCAACGACGTTGTGGTGGAATATACCTCGGACCTGATCCTCAATACCGAGAACCGCGTGATCAAGATCGTCGACAAATTCCGTCCGGTAAACTGTGGCGCAACGCTCCAGAACGGTTTTGCCATCCAGTACGGTTTCGCTCCGTCGGTGCCCACTTCGGTGACCGTGATCGACAACTATTCCCCGGTTGGAGCCCCCAAGACCTATGAGCACGCTCCGCACAGGGAAATTCCCTGGACGGTCGATGGCAAAGGCTATGAAACCGGCCAAAGCAAGGCTTGTATCCTGCTGTTCGATGATATCCGCCGTGCGAATATCGCCAGCGGGGCCTATACCTGGACGGTGACCACGGTATTCGAAGGCTATCTGCCCACCCGGGAAGAAGTGACCTTGCCGCCCTACAATCCGTTCATCGTGATCCACCACGGCGAGAGCGACGACGCGCGTAACCACGAGTTGCACCTGGCGAACTACGTGCCTACCGATAAAGCGACCATGAAATGGTTCCGCACGGCCGACGATGTATCGAGTCCCCCCGTGTCTTTCTATATCACGAACGATTTCCACCCGTTTGCGATAGATATTCCGATGCACAACTTTGTACTTGCCCCTGAGAAACAGCGTATTGAGACCGTATATTCGTTCTACGGCCTGTGGGCTTCCTCTCGCGGCACCCTCCATACCGATTGGTATATGCACCCGAACATTCCCTAAACAAGAATAACCACACGACAAAGCCGGGCCCCTCTAAGAGGGGCCCGGCTTTGTCGCAAAGCAGGCTGCGGGAGGGGGGGCACGGAAGGTATAGCCTGCCTTGCATGAAAAGTTCCGTGCAGAAAAACGTGCCGCCCCCATCTCCGGGCTATACTTTATATAGCCGGTCGGTTGTGTTGGAGAAGTGGCTAAAAGAGGTTGGTCTTTATTGTGGTGTATCAGGGGGGGGTAATTCGACCCGTCGTAAAGGGTCAATTTAATCTCTAAGGGTTCAATTCCCCGCCGGCTTGGTTACTCATGCATTGCATGGGTTTCCTCCTCGCGGCCCGGCATAACTCAAGTACACTTGGTTCTGCCCTCGCTCGCAGTGTCGGTTGCGGCGGGGTTGTTTAATCTCTAAGGGTTCATTCCCCTGCAGTTTACTGCGTTTTGCATTTCCATCCCGCGGCTGCGGGGGCGCGCCGAAGGCGCGGGCCGCGGGATGTAAGCCTGCCTTGCCGGCTTTTCCTGCTTCGCGCCCCGGCCATTCAAACAAGTTTGATGGCGCCCGGCTTGGCGTCGGTCGGCAGTTGCCTATGGCAGCTGCGCCCTTGTGATACCCCGTAGTTTCAGTTACCCATGCTGCACATGGGTTTCCTCCCCGCGGCCCGGCATGACTCAAGTAAACCTGGTTCTGCCTTTGCCCGCAGCGTTGGTTGCTACGGGATTGTTTATTCTCTACGGGTTAAATTTCCCATCACTTGCGGCGTTACTGCTATTTACATTCCGCGGCCCGCGCCTTCGGCGCGCCCCGCGGAATATACGCCTGCATCGCAGGCTTTTCTCCTGCGTGCCTCGGCCGTCCGGGCGAATCACTCTCGGCTTGGCATCGGTTTGCGCCATGCACGCAGGGATCGCGGGCTGCACGGCGATCCGGAAAACCGACGGAGTGCAATGAAGTATGTAATTCAATTTGCTCTTAACATTTCTCGAAAAAATTGCACGCATAAAGTGGCCAGGCAGGCCTGGAACGTTCACGGCTATTTCGGGCGCGCTACTCATTGGGGGCGGGAGCTATTTCTCTCTGATAAAAAAGCAGTCGGATGAAATTATTTTCATCCGACTGCTTGGAAAATGCTGTAATTGGAGGCTTAATACGCAAATGGGATGGTGAAAAAGGTAATGGGATAAAACAAATTATTAGCAATTTATACCGCGACCTCTTTATCCATTATGCCGTTTTATGTATGGCGCATCGGTATAACGTGGATTCCCGACAGCCCGAATGCGTGTATTCATTGATTCAGCCTGAATCCCGTAGGGCGGGGTATGCCTCAGTGGATGGCGAACAGTGTGTCCTTGAAAATCTCAGACACGGTGGGGTGGGGGAATACGACCTCTTCGAGTTGGGCGATGGTCATACCGCGGTCGATGGCGATGCAGGCGCCGTGGATCATTTCGCTGGAAGGGGTCCCGAGCATGTGCACGCCCAATACTTTGTCGTCCTTGCCGACCAGGACGGTACATGCGCCGGTGAAACCTTCGTTCTCGGCCATAAAACGGCCCGAGAACGACATCGGCAGCGTCGCTGCGCGGTATTCGACGCCTTTTGCTTTGGCGGCCTCTTCCGTGAGGCCGACGCCTGCGATCTCGGGGTTGGTGTAGACCACGCCGGGAATTGCGTTATAGCGCATCACGTCGTCGCGGCCCGTCAGGTTATTGACGACTACTTCGCCCTCGCGCGAGGCCGTGTGGGCCAGCAGGGAGAAGCCCGTCACGTCGCCGGCGGCATAGAGCCCCGGCACGTTGGTACGCATCCGCTCGTCGACCTTGATGCCGCCTTTGACCAGCTCCACGCCGAGGGTTTCCAGGCCGAAGCCCGTGGTGACGGGACGGCGTCCGACGCTTACCAGGATCTTATCGGCTTCGACGTTCCGGGTGTTGCCTTCGGGGTCGGTGAAGAGAACTTTGTTGCCCTGAATTTCAGTCACTTTGCAGGAAAGGTTGAACTGCACGCCGCGCTTGGCGTAGATATCGCGCAGGGCGGCGGATTGCGTGGCGTCCATGCCGGTGAGGATTTCGGGCAGCATCTCGACGACACTCACTTCCGAGCCGAGCGAATTGTAGAGGCTGGCGAATTCCATGCCGATCACGCCGCCGCCGATGACGGCCAGGCGTGCCGGTTGCTCCTTGAGGGCGAGGATCTCGCGGTTGGTCATCACCACGTCGCCCGCCTCGGCCAGCCCGGGGATGGGGGGGACGAAAGCCTCGGACCCGGTGCAGACCAGCAGGTTTTCGGCGAGGTAAACCTCACCATTACACTCGATCTCGAAACCCGCGGCCGTGCGGCCTTTGATCGTGGCCTGGCCTTTGACGACGGTGACGTTGGAGTTGCGCATTTTAACCCCGATGCCGCCCACCAGCCGGCGTACGACCCGGTTTTTGCGGTCCATGATCTTGGCGAAGTCGAACGCCGCACCGGTGATGGTGACGCCGTATTTTTCGCCTGCGCGTGCGGTATCGTACACTTTTGCGCTGTACAGCAGCGTTTTAGTGGGGATGCAGCCCTCGTTCAGGCATACGCCGCCCAGCTCGCGTTTTTCGAATACGGTGACGCTGAGGCCTTTTTCCCCTGCACGTTCGGCAGCCACGTACCCCGCGGGGCCGCTGCCTATGATCGCTAAATTTATCATGGTTTGTCAGATTTTGCTTACAAAGTTAATAATAAAGTTGTAAATTTGCTATCGGATTAAAAGACAGCGAATGGACCGGATCAAACAGTACGCCATAGATACCATCAAGTTAGAGGCCCAGGCGGTGGCCCACCTCGCGGACCAGCTCACGGACGATTTCGACGATGCGGTGCGTGCGATCCTGGCGTGCACCGGCAAGGTGATCGTCACGGGCATGGGCAAGTCGGGCCTGATCGGCAAGAAGATCGCCGCCACGCTGGCCAGTACGGGTACGCCGTCGTTTTTCCTGCACCCGGGCGAAGCCTACCACGGCGACCTGGGGATGATCTCTCCGAACGACGTGGTGCTCGCGATCACCTATTCGGGCCAGACGGACGAACTGCTGCGCCTGGTGCCGTTCCTTGAGCATCAGGGTAACGTGCTGATATCCATGACGGGGAATCCCGAGTCGGCCCTTGCGCGGCATTCCCGTTTCCATATCAATACCTTCGTGCCGTACGAAGCGTGCCCGATGAACCTCGCGCCTACGTCGTCCACTACGGCTACGCTGGTGCTGGGCGACGCGCTGGCCGTAGCGCTGATCAACCTGCGGGGCTTCAAGGCCGAGGATTTCGCCATGTTTCATCCCGGCGGCACCATCGGACGGCGCCTGCTCACGCGTGTGCGCGACGTGATGCGCAGCGAGGGCCTGCCGCTTGTGCCCGCCACGATGACCCTGGGCGAGGTGATAATAGCCATCAGCGACGCCCGGCTGGGCATCGCGGTGATCGTTGACGGCGAGGGTCGCATCCAGGGTGTGATCACGGACGGCGACGTACGCCGCGCGATGGCGAAATACAAGGAGGATTTTTTCAATATCGAGGCCGGGAAGATCATGTCGCGTTCTCCGAAAACGATCTCGGCCGACGAGCGCATCGTGGTGGCCGAGGATATGATGCGCCAGTATAAGATCCACTCGGTGGTGGTGGCCGACGCGGACCGGCATGTCACAGGGATCGTCGAGTTCTTCAACGTATCGCTCAAAAGCCTGTAGCCGTGAAAGACAATAAAATACTTTTCGTTTGCCTGGGCAACATCTGCCGCTCTCCGGCGGCCGAGGGCATTATGCGCGACCTGGTGGCCAAACGCGGCCTGGAGGGGTTCGAGATCGATTCGGCGGGTACCTACGGCGGCCATGCGGGCGATCTGCCCGATGCGCGGATGCGTGCGGCGGCTTTGAAGCGGGGCTATCACCTGACGCACCGTTCGCGCCAGGTCCGCACGGAAGATTTCGACCGTTTCGACCGCATCCTGGTGATGGACGACTCGAATTACGAACGTGTCCACCGCCTGGCGCCCACCACGGAGGCCGCGGCCAAAATTTACCGCATGACGGAGTTTTGCCGCCGCCATCCCGGGGCCGACCATGTGCCCGATCCTTATTACGAGGGTGCGCAGGGCTTCGAGAAGGTGCTCGACCTGTTGGAAGATGCCTGCGAGGGGCTTTTAAAAGAGATTATGTGCTGACAGTGGTCGGGATCAACGGCAGCGCCCGCAGGGACGGTAACACGGCTTTGCTTATCGGGGCTGTGTTCCGCCAGCTGGAAGCGGCAGGGATCGAAACTGAAATGGTGCAGCTTGCCGGCCGGCGGATCGAGGGTGACACGGGCTGCTTCGCCTGCACAGGCAAGGGGGTATGTGTCTGCGGCAGGGATTTTTTCAACGAATGTTTCGGTAAGATGGTTGCGGCGGACGGCATGGTGTTGGGTTCGCCGGTCTATTTGGCCGATGTGTCGTCGGTGATGAAGGCGTTGCTGGAGCGGGCAGGCGTGGTCGTCGCCTCGAATCCCGGGCTGCTGCGGCATAAGCCGGGCGTTGGGTAGCGGCCGTGCGGCGCGGCGGGGGGCTGACGGCGGTCGATACGATGAACCATTTCGTGCTCAACAAAGAGATGCTCGTGGTGGGTTCGACCTATTGGAATATGGGTTATGGAAAGACCCCTGGCGAGGTATTGCAGGACGCAGAGGGTATGCGCAATATGGAGAACCTGGGCCGGAATATGGCCTGGTTGCTCGGGCGGTTGCGCGGATGACCGCGACCATCCGTCGACGAAAAGCCCCGGAATCGTTCTTGATTCCGGGGCTTTTCGTCAGGCGTCTATTTTCGCGGTCCGCAGTGGGGACATCCGCCGCCCCCGCTTTCGCCGGCACATTTTTCGCGTTGGCGCAGGAATTCGTCCTTCGCCGCGCATCCCTTGCATCCAGAGCAAGGGTTCATGTCTTCCGGATGGCGGCCCGACAACACGCGCCACGTACGCCAGGCGATGTAGCACGCCAGCGCTCCTCCGATGATATAGACGATGATTTCCTGCATACCGTTTTCTTTTTTACGTCCCGCGGCCGGGGGTGTGGGGACGCGGACCTGAATCTGAGTTTACATCACCATTAAGCAAACCCGGTAGACGATGAATGCCGCCACCCAGGCCAGCCCGGTGTTGTAGAGCAGCGAGAACACGGACCACTTCCAGTGCCCGGTTTCGCGTGCGATGGCCGCCAGGGCGGCGATGCACGGGAAATAGAGCAAAATGAATACCAGGAATGCAAGCGAGTTGCAGGAGGTGAAGTCGGGCACGCCGGTCTGCGGATTGGGGGCGGAGAGTTTCTGGGGCAGGGTAGCGCTGTTTTCCACGTCGGTTTCGGCATAAAGCACCCCGAGCGTGCTGATGATAAGCTCCTTGGCGGCCGCACCCGAGAGCAGCGACACGCACACCTTCCAGTTGAAGCCCAGCGGCTCCATCACCGGCTCGCAGAACACTCCGAGCCGTCCCAGGTAGGAGTTTTGCTGCTGTTGCATCTGCGCGAGGGCTTCGGCGAGGGCTTCGTCTGCCGTCGCTTCTTCGGACGCGAGGGCGGGGTCGGCCTGGTCGCCGGCAGCCGGCAGGATTTCGCCTGCGTTTTCGGCCGGGGTGATCGAAACCGCGGAAGCGGCTTCAAAGGCATCGGCCTGTGGCCGGGAAGTTTCCGGACCGTCATGGCTGTTCCGGGCCGCGATCTCCGTCGTAGCGTTTTCGACCGCAGGCTCTTCGCCGCGGGGGAAATAGCTGAGGAACCAGATGGCGATCGATGCGACGAGGA
>JAVBNK010000032.1:0-4231 GCA_031551595.1 Rikenellaceae bacterium
TAGTGGGTGGTGATCACGCCCATGCAGCCGCGGGCTTCGAGGCGTTCGAGGATCGACTCGGCGATCGCGCCCCCGATGACGGGCTCGGTCCCCGTGCCGAATTCGTCGATCAGCACCAGCGACCGGGCGGTGGCTCCGGCCAGCATGCGTTTCATGTTCAGCAGGTGCGACGAGTAGGTGCTCAGGTCGTTGTCGATGGACTGGTCGTCGCCGATGTCGATGAACAGCTCGCCGAATACCGGAAGCTCGCTGTTCTCCAGCGCCGGGACGAGGAACCCGCACTGGAACATCCACTGCACGATCCCTACCGTCTTGAGGCATACCGATTTGCCGCCGGCATTGGGGCCCGAGATGACCAGGATGCGTTTTTCGCGCGTCAGGCGCAGGTCTAAGGGCACGATGGTTTTCTTTTCCCGGGCAAGGGTCTGTTCGAGGATCGGGTGGCGCGCCTGGCGCAGCTCCAGCGTGCCGTCTTCGGAGATGATGGGTTTGGCGTAGCGGTTTTCGGCGGCATGGCGGGCCTTGGCGCGCAGCATGTCCATCGTGGTCAGGAAGTCGCCCGCCGCGGCGATGCCGTCCAGGTCGGGGGTGAGCGAGGCGGTGAATTCCGTCAGGATGCGCACCACTTCGCGCCGCTCGGCGTACTCCAGTTCGCGCAGGCGGTTGTTGATCTCGACCACCTCCACGGGCTCGATGTAGACGGTTTTGCCGGTGGCCGACTCGTCGTGCACGAAGCCGTTGACCTTGCGCTTGTTGGAAGCCGGGACGGGGATCACGGTGCGTCCGTCGCGCACCGACAGCGACACGTCCGCATCGACCCATCCGTCGGCCTGCGCCTTGGCCAGCACGGCCCGCAGGCGCTTCTCGGCCACGCCCTCCGACTCGCGGATCGAGCGGCGGATGTCGCGCAATTCCGGGGAAGCCCCGTCGCGCACCTGGCCGAAACGGTCGACGATCGCATCGATGCCGGCGACGATGTGGGGATAGGTTTCCAGCTCCTTGCAGAGCGCTTTCAGGCGGGGGCATTCTCCTTCGGGCTGGCCGGTGATGAATGCGGCGACCTGTGCGGCGGTGTCGAGCGCCGAGCGCAGCAGCAGCAATTCCCCTTCATCGAGGAACGCGCCCTCGACGGCCGCTTTCTGCACCGGCAGGGTGATGTCGGCGTAGTCGCCCGCGGGAAATCCGCCACCCATCACCAACGCCATGCGCAACTCGTCGCACAACTCCAGACGGCATGCGATCTCCGCGGCGGAGGTCGTGAACCCCTGCGCTGCGAGTTTCTCACGCCCCGAGGCGGTCGTACACATCGCCGCGACCTGTTCGCGGATGCGGTGGAACCCTATTTTTTCTTCGAAAGCCATTGTGTTATGCGTTAGGCCAGCCTTGTGCGGCAAGGCTGTCGGCTCGTAGCCACCCGGCGCGGAGGGCTGGAAACAGTCGTATTCATCCTCCGCCGGCTGCGGCTTGCCGACTTACTTCATACTAAAATTTTGGACGGCCAGCACGGCGGCCAGGGCAGCCGTTTCGGTGCGCAGGCGCGAGCCCCCGAGCGTTACCTCGCGGAATCCGGCCGCCACGGCCATATCGACCTCGGCAGGGGTGAAATCGCCCTCCGGGCCGATCATCACCAGCACCGGAACCCCGGCGGCGAGGCAGTCGCCGATCCATTTCTTTTCCGCCCGCGCCGGGCCGCAATGGGCGATCAGCCGCACGCCTTCGAAAGGCATCTTCACCGCTTCCGCAAACAGCGTCATTTCGTCCAGCCGGGGCCGGAAAGCCTTCAGCGATTGCTTCATGGCTTCGGTGACCACCTTGAGCGAGCGCTCGTGCTTGACCACACGGCGCTCCGAGCGTGCACACTCCACCGGGATGATGCGGTCGGTCCCGACTTCGGTGGCTTTTTCGAGGAACCACTCGAAGCGGTCGGCATTCTTGGTGGGCGCCACGGCCACGGTGAGCGAGTAGGGCAGGGGCTCGAAACGCTCCGCGGTCCGCACCACCTCGACCACGCACCCGCGGGGGTCGGGCTTCACGACCCGCGCCGTGTGCATCGTCCCGCGCCCGTCCGTCAGGTGCAGCTCGCCGCCCGCCGCCAGGCGCAGCACGCGCACCGCATGGGCCGATTCCTCGGCCGGCAGCGTGTACACGGGAAGCGTGATATCGGGGGTATAGAACAGTTGCATCCGTACAAAAAATATGAACAGTGCAAAGATAGTAAATTCCGTTTATGCAGGGCATCGCTTTTTGAAGACAAATTGTTACCTTTGCGCCAATGTGCAAATAACCCTGACCTATGAAAAAACTGTTTTTATTAACCGCAATTCCTTTTGCGCTTTGTATGACCGCATGTAAAGAGAAGGCCGCGACGGGCGAAAACCCGTTCTTCACCGAGTGGACCACGCCGTTCGGCGTGCCGCCTTTCGACCAGATCAAAACGGAGCATTACCTGCCTGCCTTCGAGGAGGGCATGGCGCGCCAGTTGGCCGAGATCGATTCGATCGTCGCCAACCCCGGGGCCCCCACGTTCGAGAACGTGATCCTGGCCTATGACAACAGCGGCGAACTGCTGGGCAACGTGTCGCGCATCTTCATGATGCTCTGCTCGGCCGACAAGAACGACGAAATGCAGAAGATCCAGGAGGAGATTTCGCCCCGCCTGGCCGCCCACGGCGACCGGATCGCCCTGAACGATGCGCTTTTCGCCAGAGTGAAAGCCGTTTACGACGACCGTGCCGCCCTGGCCGACCCCCTCAAGGAGCGCCTGACGGAGAAGGTCTACAAGGGTTTCGTGCGCGGCGGCGCCCTGCTGCCCGCCGATCAGAAGGAGCAGCTCAAAAAGATCAACGAGCAGCTTTCGACCCTGACGATCAAATACGGCAACAACCTTTTGGCCGACAACGGCAGCTTCGTGATGCTGCTCGAAAACAAGGAGGACCTCGCGGGACTTCCTGAAGGTGTGGTGGCCGCCGCGGCCGAAACGGCCAAAGAAAAGGGCCACGAAGGCCAATGGGCCTTCACGCTGGCCAAGCCGAGCCTGATCCCCTTCATCACCTACAGCGAGCGCCGCGACCTGCGCCGGAAGCTCTATGAGGGCTACCTGACCCGCTGCAACCACGACGATTCGACCGACAACAAACAGGTGATCAACGATATTTCGCGTCTGCGCACCGAGAAGGCCAAAATGCTGGGCTTCGCCGACTGGGCGTCGTTCGTCCTCGACGAGAATATGGCCAAGAACCCGGCCAACGTCTACTCGCTGCTCGACGCGCTCTGGACCCCGGCCCTGAACAGCTCGAAGAAGGAACTCGCCGAGATGCAAACGCTGATGGCCGCCGACGGCCTCGACGCCAAAGATTTCCAGTCCTGGGACTGGTGGTACTACGCCGAAAAGGTACGCAAGCAGAAATACGACCTGGACGAAGAGGCCCTGCGCCCCTACTTCTCGCTGGAGAACGTCAAGAACGGTATCTTCTCGCTGTCGAACCGCCTCTATGGCATTACGTTCCGCCCGCTGGCCGACGCGCCCGTATATAACAAGGAGTGCGAGGTGTACGAAGTGCTGGACAAGGACGGCTCGCACCTCAATGTGATCTATTTCGACTTCTTCCCGCGTGCGGGCGCCAAGAGCGGCGGCGCGTGGTTCGATGAATTCCGCCCGCTGCAATACAAGGACGGCAGGAAGATACAGTCCGTATCGAGCGTCGTCTGCAATTTCACCCGTCCCGTGGGCGACAAACCCGCCCTGCTGACGCTGGACGAAACCGAAACGTTCTTCCATGAATTCGGCCACGCGCTGCACCACATGTTCATCGACGTGCCCTACAACGGCCTGCACGGCGTGGAACGCGATTTCGTGGAGTTGCCCTCGCAGATCCTCGAAAACTGGGCCTTCGACCCCCAGGTATTGCGCCAGTATGCCACCCACTACGCCACCAAGGCCGTTATTCCCGATGCGCTGATCGAGAAGATATCCAACAGTGCGCTGTTCAACCAGGGCTTCGTGACCACCGAATTCCTGGCCGCCGCGCTGATCGACATGGATATCCATACCCGCACCACGGGCGAACGGATCGACGTGAACGCTTTCGAACGTAACGCCCTGAACGCGAAACGCGGCCTGATCCCGCAGATCGCCCCGCGCTACCGCTATCCCTATTTCAGCCACATTTTCGACGGCGGTTATTCGTCCGGTTACTACGGCTCCATGTGGGCCGACGTGCTGGACAATGAC
>JAVBNK010000007.1:0-4299 GCA_031551595.1 Rikenellaceae bacterium
GCACGCCTCGAAATTCGCCGAACTGCGGGGTGAAGTGGTGTGGGACACCAAGAAAAACCTTTACGAGCGCATGATGGCCGAGAGCGGCGCCTGCGCCGACAAAAAACGTATCGCCACCCGTGCCAAGGAGCTCAACCTGG
Source organism: Rikenellaceae bacterium (assembly GCA_031551595.1). Taxonomy (GTDB): domain Bacteria; phylum Bacteroidota; class Bacteroidia; order Bacteroidales; family Rikenellaceae; genus JAVBOW01. The sequence goes on from JAVBNK010000007.1 coordinate 141, forward strand.
ATGCGATCCACGACACGGTGCACGAAATGTGCAAGGACGAAGCACGCCACGGCCAGGTGTTCGAAGGCCTTTACAAGCGTTTCTTTTCCTAATCGTTTCCCGGGCAAGGCCGGGGGCCGTCCCGGACGTAAACCGCTAAAAGAGGGCCGGACTGCATCGCAGTCCGGCCCTCTTCCGTGGGTTGCGAGCCGTAACCGGGTATGCGGCCGTTGTTTTCCCGGTCGGGAAGCGGGAACGTTCCGAGTGGCGGGGGCGGAGCCGGATCGGCTCCATCAGCCGGGGGTCGTCAAATGTGTTTGAATGGCCGGGGCGCGACGGAGAACGCCGGAAGGTAATTTATCCGGACTGTGCCGGATATGGACCGGGGGCGTGACGACCTGCCCTAAGGAAAGGAAGGGAACTTGCGGCAATGCCACAAAAGGTAATGATGCAAAAAATGACCAGCCGGGCTTACGTGAGATAAAAACCCGCATATAAAGTAACAAGAGTTTCGTTCAAGAAACTCACATGCCTTCGGGTAAACGGCCTTACATATCGTTTACCAAGCCTTTCTTATCACCCGAGGCCGGCCGGAAGGCTGGGCGGAAGCACTGGCCGAAAGGAAACAACAGAAGGTTTCGCCTCGCCGGGTTCGCCCGCTGCGAAGCGGCGGTGGTGCTATCGGCATCAAACCGGTTTCCAAAGAAGCCCTTTACGTGAATTTCGGATAATGGTTCGCACATTAACGCACTGAAGATGAATTAATGTAAGACGAACCTTTATCCGAAACCCACGTTAATCTCTACGGGTTGAATACCCCGCCGGTTCGGTTACCCATGCTGCACAGGGGTTTCCTCCCCGCGGCCCGGCAGAGGTCGCTTGCGAACTCTGCCCTCGCTCGCAGCGTCGGTTGCTGCGTTGCCATTATTTACATCCCGCGGCTGCGGGGGGCGAAATCGGAGAGTTCGCGCCGCGGGAGATGGCGATTGCCCCAGGCAATCGCAGCCTTTACAATACCCGTAGCTTGCTGCGGGGTTGTTTATTCAAGTTTGATGGCCCCCGGCTTGGCGTCGGTTGGCGATTGCCGCAGGCAACTGCGTTCTTGCAATACCCCGCAACTTCGGTTACCCATGCTACGCATGGGTTTCCTCCTCGCGGCCCGGCAGGGGTCGCTTCCGACCCCTGCCCTCGCTCGCAGCGTCGGTTGCTGCGGGGTAGTTTATCGAATGAACTATTTCTCCCCCTTCCACTCTTTGAGCAGGTCCTCGTAGATATACTGGTCCATGGGGGCCTCGTTGTCGAGCGCAAGTTGTTTATACTTCTCTGCCGTGGCTGCATCGCCTTTCGACATATAATATTTGTACAGCAGGTACCGGTTATAGAAACCTGGATGGATCTCCATCGCTTCGGAGGCATATTTATAAACGCTCTCCATATCCCCCCTCAGGTCCGCTATGTTGGCCTTGTGCATGAGATTCATGAAGGGCAGCACCTGGTCTGCGGCCAGGCCGTCTATTTCCTGCTCGCAGAGCGGTAGTTTCTTGTTGACGATACTGTCGAGTTTTGCATAATAGTTGGCGACTCCTTTGGTAACCGCCACGATTTCGCCCGAGCGGTCGAAGAACATGCAGGTCGGGAATCCGCTCACTATGAACGTACGCGGTACGGTCAGGTTCGTGGCGTTGAGGCCCATGTCGGTGTAATAGGGGGTGATCGGGTAGCGTTCGAACACGTCGCTTACCCGGAGCCATTCACAGGGATTGCATCCTTCGAACGAGGAGATGAGCATCACGTAGTCGTCGCATTTCAGCAGGCTGTCCAGGGACGCGGGGTTGAAGGTCGATTTTTTGTCGATGAGCCCTTTCGTGGTGATGGTTTTGGCGCGTTTGATCTCCTGTGCAGGCGATGTTACTGCAAGAGCCATGGATACCAGCAGGAGCGATCCGGTCAGAAATAACCTTTTTTTCATAATTGTGAGTGTTGATTCATGAATGAGTTAATAATTGTGATTGGATAAAAGTAAGCAAAAAGCGGCAAAAAAATAGGAAAAAACCACATTTATGCGGTTTTTTCCTATTTTTTTAACAATGCAGATTTCTTATTTACTCGCTTTCAGTCCGTTAATCACAGCCTCGGAAAACCCCGAACGTTCCATTTCTTCGAGGCCGCGCAGGGTGATCCCGCCGGGGGTGGTCACTTTGTCGATCTCGGCCTGGGGGATGCTTTCGTTGGCGTCGAGCAGGGCGAGCGCACCCCGCAGGGTCTGCATCACGATCTGCTGCGCCTCGGGGTAGGGGACCCCCAGCATATCGCCGCCCCGGGCCGCGGCGTCGATGTAGCGCAAGGCGTATGCGATACCGCAGGAAGCTAGGGCGGTACATGCGGTCATCTGCTCCTCTCCGACCGTGAACACCCGCCCGAGAGGTTCGAACAACGCCTGCATGTCGGCAAGCTGCTGCGGCGAGGCGCGGTGCGGGGCGATGAAGGTGACGCTTCGGCCCAGGGCGATGGCCGTGTTGGGGATGATGCGCCACATCACACCGTGCTGCCCATAGCCGAGCCAGGGGGCCATCTGGGCGAACGTCACGCCGGCTACGATCGAGGCTACGGATTGGCGCGACGGGTCGAGCGCGGGAGCTATTTCCCTGCACACCTGCTCCATCAGCCACGGTTTGACGGCGACTACGACCAGGTCCGCGCCTTGTACGGCGGCCGCGTTGCCGGTCGCCGGCCGGATGGCCGGATCGAGCGTGCGGAAACTGTCGAGTACCTGCTGCGAGGGGTCCGAAACGGTCATGTCGCCCGGGGCGACCACGCCGCACGCCACCATTCCGCGTGCGATGGCGCCGCCCATGTTGCCTGCGCCGATGACGGTGACTTTCATGTGTTGTCGGTTTTGTTTATGGAACGAATTACTGTTTTCTGCTCCGGCCTTCCGTGTGACAGGATCCGGCGGCGAAATCGCCGTCCGGATCTTGCGGGGGTACGGCCCGCCGATTCCCTATGTGCCGCGATTCCCGCCGCAGGAAAACCTGCGGCGGGAATCGCGGGAGGCACTATTTCGAAAGGCTCATCTCCTGGATCAGATAGCCTGCGCCGCCGACCTTCTCTATGACGAAGAGCACATAACGGATGTCGGCCGAGATGTTGCGGCACATCGCGGGGTCGAACTCCACGTCGCTCATCGTGCTGAGCCACGTGCGGTCGAAGTTCAGCCCGACGAGCTGGCCCTGTCCGTTGAGCACGGGGCTTCCGGAATTCCCGCCCGAGGTGTGGTTCGTGGCGATGAAGGCCACGGGGACGGTGCCGTGCGAGCTCCAGCGGCCATAGTCCTTCGTGGCGTAGAGGTGGCGCAGGCGTGCCGGGATGTCGTAGTCGTAGACCGCCGGGTCGTCCTTCTCGATGATGCCGTCGATGGTGGTCTGCGGAAGGTGGATCACGCCGTCCTCGGGGCGGTAGCCGGCCACATGGCCGTACGACACGCGCAGGGTGAAGTTGGCGTCGGGATAGAAATCACGTTTGGGCTGCCGTTCCATCATGCCGCGCATATAGGTGGTGTACAGGACGTTAATGCTGTCGTTGAGGGCCACGTAGCGCGGGTTGATCTTCTCGTCGTATATTTTGCGGAATTCGCGGTAGGTCAGCATGACCCTGTCGCTGTTTCCTTCCTTGGGATTGAGCAACTGCGAAGCATAGGCGTTGAATGCCGTCGAATCGGTCAGGACGGAACGGAAGAGTTGGTCGATAGCCGCTTGGGGGCCGAAGGTCCGCGCCATGTCCGTCAGGATTTTGGGGACGAATTGGGGCGGCACGTTTTTGACGTACTGTCCCAGGAGTTTGAAGGCGACCTGCTCGTCGATCTCCGGGGAATAATCCCTGAAGAATCCCGCGGCTATCCGGCGGGCCTGCTGCTCGTTTTTGGCGCGGGACAGGTTATCGGCGAATTTGAAGATTTCGATCCCCATGATGGCCTCGTTGTAGTAATCGCGGGCGTAGGCATAGTCCGACAGTTCTTTATAGAGCCGCTGCAGTTCGGGCAGCACGCGGCGGTAGTCGGCCGCGTTGGGGTTCGACGCGGGCAGCGCGTCAGCCCAGGCCTGGAAGGCGGCTTCCTCGCGTTGTTTGCGCTCGATGGTCCCCAGGCGTGCGATGCCTTTGCTTTCGCCCTGCCATTTTTTCC
>JAVBNK010000138.1:0-3741 GCA_031551595.1 Rikenellaceae bacterium
TGTCATGCTGGTGCCCCTGCTCTCATTCAACCTGTTCGGCGGCAGGTTCTCCCTCCTGACCGTGGATTACTACGATATCGTATCTTATAAGGCATATGCCGTAGTCGCGATCGTGGCGTGGATCATCCTTTCCGGGAAAAAGGTGCTTGCCGCCATGATCGGCGGCCTGGCCGTTTCCACCGCCGCTCCCGCCCTGTTCGCCGGTGCGGCGATGGCGCTTGCTTTCGGATTCGCATCCGGCTACCGGCGCCGCGATTATTGGATGCAGGCGGCGGCCCTGGCTTTCGGAGTGCTCTGGGCGGTGGCGTTTTATACGTTTGCCGCCGTGGAAAACCCGCTGTTTACGAGCCATCTTTCGGAATTCGCGCAGATAAAACGGGCATTCATGCCGGGTTCGCGGATGGAGGTGCTGCAATACGCCCAGCTTTTCGTCTTTAATTTCGCCTTCGAAGTCATTCCCCTGCTGTTATTGTTGTTCTTTATGTCCGGGGACGACCGTCGTATGCTGGCCGGTATGGTCCGGCAGAACGGTCTGCTGCTGTTCAGTATCGTTGCCGGCCTTATTTTCGCCTGCCTGTTCTGGTTTATGCGCGATGCAGTGCAGCTTGCTACCGAGATGAGCCTGCCCTTATGCTTCGTATTCCAGACCCTGGTGCTGGCCCTTTTGCTTACCTCCCGCCGCCCGGCGGGGCGGATCGCCGCTGCTGTTACCGTCGTGACGGGTGTGGCGCTGTCGCTGCAAATGGCCGGACCGTTCCGGGGCAAAGCGCTGGATAAGGGCTTTTACGATAAGGTGGCTGCGGCCGAAGGACCGGTGGGCTGGGTGGAGATACCCCACTGGACGGCCTCCGGCGACGGCTATGCACGGGATGTGAATTATATGGTGCCGTTCCCTAATGTCCGGCGCCTGCGCGACGACTATTTTCCCATCAGGCTCGACGTTTATGATATCGTGTACAATAACGCCGATATACGCGAATACGGCGTGTTGGCCTCGATCGAAAATTCATCGTTCTACCGCTGGGTGGAGTCGGAGAAGATATCCATGAAGGAGCTGTGGCAGGCGCAAAACCGGTTCATCCGTGAACACGGCATAAAATATCTTATCCTTCCGGCAGGCGGCCATTGGCTGGACGGCAGGGGATTTGTTATCGAGGAACGGACGGATTCGCCCACCAAGAATTACACCCTCTTTAAAATCGGTTACAATGACCATTCCGTTCAATAAGCCATACGTATCCGGTTTCGAATACAAATTCATTACTGAGGCGGTGCATTTGGGTAAACTCTCCGCCGACGGTTACTTCACACGCCTGTGCAACGAGTATCTGGAGCAACGCCTCGGTTTTAAGCGGGCGCTCGCGACCACCAATTGCACCTCGGCGCTGGAAATGGCCGCCATGCTGTGCGGCGTACGGTGTGGCCGGGAGGTGATCGTACCTTCCTATACCTTCGTGTCGACTGCGCTGGCTTTTGCCAAGTTCGGCGCCACGGTGCGCTTCGCTGATTCGCTTGCCGGACATCCCAACATGGACGTTTCGCAGGTCGAAGCGCTCATCACTCCCGATACGAAAGCCATCGTGGCGGTACATTACAACGGCGTGAGGTGCGATATGGAGCGCATCTGCGCGCTCGCCCGGCGATACGGCCGGTATGTGGTGGAAGACGCCGCGCACGGCGTAACTTCCCCTGAATTGGGCCACGACGGCGACCTGGCCTGCTACTCGTTCCACGAAACCAAGAACATCCATTGCGGCGAAGGGGGGCTTCTGGGGGTCAATAACCCCGGTATGGTCGCCCGCGCCGAAAACCTGTGGCTGAAGGGAACCGACCGCCTCGATTTCGAACGCGGGAAAACCCCGCGCTACGAATGGACCGATACGGGAGGCGCCTATGCCATCCCCGAGTTGGGCGGGGCGTTCCTGTGGGGGCAGCTTAAGGCCGCCGAAAGCATCGTTGCCAGGCGCCGCGACCAGTGGGCCCGTTATTTTGATAATCTGCAGGGCATCTCCCCGGAACTTCCTTCCGGCCAGGGCAGCAGTCATATCTTCTACCTCGTATGCCGCGACCGCCGGAGCAGGGACAGCCTGATCGGATATTTGTCGGAATGCGGCGTCCATGCCCCTTTCCACTACCATCCCCTGCACCTGAGCCCCTTCGGGCAACGGTTCGCCGACGGGAGGGAATTGCCGAATGCGGTACGCTTTTCGGAGTGCCTGCTGCGCTTGCCTCTGTTCCATGAACTTACGGACGACCAGATCGACTATGTGTCGGAATTGATCATAAAATGGGATACGTCTACATTATAGGCATCTTCGTTTTTTCCGCCTATGCCCAGGTGACTGGCAAATGGAGGATCGACGCCTTGGATTGGCACCTGGCCGGGGGGAGCGTGTGGGCCAAAGCGTGGTCCTACCTCTGCCTGCTCTTCGATCCCGTAATGCTGACCTGCGTGGCGGCGGCCACGGCAGCCTCTTTCTGCTGGAATATGGCCGTCAGCAAGATGGACCTTACTTCGGTGCTCCCTTTTTCGGCCTCGGTGCCCATCGGTATCTTTTTTTTAGGTATCTTTGTGCTCGGCGAGACGTTCACCGTCGGTAAGCTGGTAGGATTGTTGCTGGTCGTGGCAGGGGTAATTGTGGCTGTAAAATTCTGAATGCGTGATCTCTGTGGTTTCGCCGGTATATATGGCCGGCAATATCGTCGATGAACTGGTGCGAAGGCTCGCCCGCGCCCTCTCCCCTCTGGGGGAGTATGAGATCGTATTGATCGACGATTGCTCTTCGGACGACTCCTGGGAGCGGCTCAGGGCCCAGGCCGGGATCACGGTGCTGCGCAACGGGCGGAATATCGGCCAACACGCCACCATACGGCGCGGCGTGGAGCTCGCCGGAGGCGACTGGGTCGTGGTGCTGGATTGCGACCTGCAGGATAATCCCGACGATATCCCGCGCCTGTATGCGAAAGCCCTCGAAGGTTACGACGTGGTTTACGCCCGCCGCTGCAACATCAGGCAGAGCAGGTTGCGCCGTTTGTTCTCGGTGGCCTTTCATACGTTTTATTCGTTGTACAAAGGTGTCCGGACCGATCCGGCCGTCGCCAACTTCGCCATTTACCGCAAGGGCTTTTACGGACGCCGCGATGGACGGACAGCCATCGTGGATGTGGAGCATTGCCCGCGTTACGCAGGCCGGTCGAGTTACACGCCATGGAAACTCATAAAGTTGTTTTTCAGATTGCTGCGATGACATACAATCCTTTTTCCCTCGAAGGTAAAACCGTCCTTGTGACCGGGGCTTCGTCGGGCATCGGCCGTGCGACGGCCGTGGAGTGTTCCCGTATGGGGGCGCGCCTGTGCATTACGGGCCGGGACGCCGGGCGCCTCGGTGAAACCTTTCGTGCCCTCGAAGGCGGGGGACATATGCAGCATACGGCCGATCTGACCGACGAGCGGCAGATCGTGGAGATGGTCGCCCGGCTGCCCCTGCTCGACGGGGTGGTGCATTCGGCGGGGGTGTGCTATTTTATGCAGGCCCGTTCGATCGATACGGGGGATATACGGGAAACAATGGACGCTAACGTCGGTTCGGTCCTGATCCTGAACCGCGAGTTACTGGCCGGGAAGCGTATCAACCCCGGCGCGTCATTCGTCTTTATCTCCTCGGTAATGACGCAGGTCAATCATATCGGTTATACGCTTTATGCCGCTTCCAAAGCCGCCGTCACATCCATCGCGGGGGT
>JAVBNK010000061.1:0-29914 GCA_031551595.1 Rikenellaceae bacterium
GAAACTCTTCACCGAGCCTTTCGACACGGCGCGGTTCAGGGCGGCATAGGCGCCCAGCAGCAATTGCTGTCCGGTCTGGCCGCGGGCGTAGAACGTACGCGACACCTGCGCGCCGCCGAAGCTGCGGTTGTCCAGCAGGCCGCCGTACTCGCGGGCGAAGGGCACGCCCTGGGCCACACACTGATCGATAATAAGGTTCGACACCTCGGCCAGGCGGTAGACGTTGGCCTCGCGGGCACGGTAGTCGCCGCCCTTGATCGTGTCGTAGAACAGGCGGTAGACCGAGTCGTTGTCGTTCTGGTAGTTCTTCGCGGCGTTGATCCCTCCCTGCGCGGCGATCGAGTGGGCGCGGCGCGGCGAGTCCGAGATGCAGAAAATCTTGACGTTGTAGCCCAGTTCGCCCAGCGACGCGGCTGCGGATGCGCCGCCCAGGCCGGTGCCCACGACGATGATATCGAGTTTGCGTTTGTTGGCGGGGCTGACGACCTTGATCTCGGCCTTATGCTTGCTCCATTTTTCGGCCAGCGGACCGGCGGGGCATTTCGCTTCTATCTTTATATTGCTCATTTTCTCACGTTTTTACAGGTTACAGGCACACGCAGCAGCATCCCAGGCTGCGCAGGTAGAACACCACGACCACCAGCGCGAAGGCCAGCATGACGAGGGTCGAAAGGATGTTGGCGATGCATTTCAGGCGCGGATACCACGTCTTGTTGCCCCAACCCACGGTCTGCATCATGCTCCACATGCCGTGCGTAAGGTGGAACCAGATGGCCCCGAACCACACCAGGTAAACGATGCAGTAGACCGGATTGCTGAACAGGTAGGCGATTTGTCCGTAGCCGTCCACCGGGCCGATCATCGTGCCCGCGGCCACGCCGGCCTCGATCTGCTCGTGGGTCATGGTGAGCTCGACGAGCTGCATCTTGGCCCAGAAATTGACCAGGTGCAGCAGCAATCCGCCCAGGATCACCAGCCCCAGCACATACATATTGCGCGACGACCATGTGACGCTTTCCGGTGCCGACTTGACCGCATAGCGTTGCGTGCCGCGTGCACGGCGGTTGAGCAGCGTGAGGTAGGTGGCGTAGGCGATGTGCAGCACGAAGCCCGCCGCCAGCACCAGCGAAGCGGCCAGCGCATACCAGTTCGCGCCCAGGAATTCGCAGATCATGTTGTAGCCCTCGGCCGAGAAGATCGCTACGACGTTCATCGAGGCGTGGAACAGCATGAACAGCACCAGGAAGGCCCCCGTGATGCTCATCACCAGCTTGCGCCCGATGGAAGAAGTGAACAGGTTACTCATTGTTAGATATTTTTAGTTATTTTTGGGTGCCTTTTAATGGACAATTGCGGCAAAGGTACCTTATTGTTTGTGAAATAACAACCATAACGCCGAAATAATTTCAACCCCGATGGAGAGCCTCACGAAAAAGGAGTTGCGCAGTCGTGCAAGGGAGCTTGCGCGACGGTCCGACCCTTCATTGAACCGCGAATTGTCGGTCCGCATCATGGACCGCATCGAACGGATGCCGCAGTTCTGCGCCGCCCGCACCGTGGCGCTCTACAACGCCCTTCCGGACGAAGTAGCCACCGATGTGTCCATCCGCAAATGGAGTGCCGCCGGGAAGCGCGTCGTGCTGCCGGTGGTGACGGGCGGAGGCGAGATGCACTTCCGGGAATACCACCCTTTGGGCAATATGCGCCAGGGGGCGTTCGGCATCGGCGAACCCTCGGAAGGCGACGAGGTGTCTGCGGGTGAGATAGATTTCGTCGTGGTGCCGGGCATGGCTTTCAGCCGTACGTGCCAGCGCCTCGGGCGCGGCAAGGGCTACTACGACCGCTTCCTGGCCTCGACCCGAGCGTATAAGGTGGGGGTGTGTTACGGTGTGCGGATGGTGGATGCGATGACGTGCGAACCCCATGACGTCGCGATGGATGCCGTGGCCACCGAAGACGGCGTGATGTCCCATACGGATGCAATGATGCCATGATCCGTCCCAAATGCCCGTTTGAAAGGGTTTTTGGGGCTTCCCTGCGGTTGCCGCGTTTGTAAATACGGATATTATATCGTAAGTTTGTGGGTGGATTTTATGGGATGTATGGACTTGTGGGTATCACATGGCGGATAAAAAAAACCCGGCCGACGACGACCGGGGTTGTGTGGTTTAGTAGTCCCGACGGGAATCGAACCCATATCAAAGGAGCCGGAATCCTTCATTTTATCCATTAAACTACGGGACCGCGTGACCTTGCGCAGAAGCGAAAATCCCTGCAAAGATGCAGGTTTTTATCCGCTAATGCAAACAAAAACGAATAATTTTGGAAGTCTTCCCTGCAGGGAGCGCTTCCCGACCGATAAAAAAATGCTCGACAGCTGGCAGAGGATCGAAAAAGTAGTGAATTGGACAGGTTTGTCCGTGAATGCGTTTGCCCGATGCATAGGCTTGAAGCGTGCAGAAAACCTTTACCAGATCAAAAAAGGCAACCACGGCATCAGCAAGGAGTTGGCCGAGATGATTACCACGAAATACACCACCGTCAGCAAATCGTGGCTGCTGACCGGGACAGGCAACATGTTTCTCGACGAAGGCCACACCCCTGCCAGCAGCATACCTTATTATAGGGTCGATGTGATCCGGCTGCTGATGTCGCAGGACTTTTTCTCGCCGTCGAGTTTTTTTTCGGTGCCCCTTTTCAATGGCTGCGAACTGGCCGCGCTCAACACCGGGAATGCGATGAAACCCGATATCCCCTACGGCGCCGTGATCTTTATCAAAAAAGCCGAACCGCAAACCATCATGCCCGGGAACATTTATGTGGTGATCAGTCCGGCGTTCAGCGGCATCCGCTATGTGCGCCGCGAGCCCGGAAGCTCCGAACTGCGCCTCGTGCCGCGCAACAAGGACGAGTATGACGATGTGATCATCGATGTCGCCGACCTCCAGCGACTTTATGAAGTCAGGGGATATCTGGTGGTAAAATAAAAACCGACCGGCATATTGACGCGGCGAATGATTATCTTTGCGCCGCCCGAGGGCCTGCGGCTTTGCGTTGCAAGGCCGATTTAAACGATAATGGAATAAAGAATCCCCGCAGGTATTGCAAGGGCGCAGTTACCGCAGGCAACTACCACATCCCGAGGCCCGACGCCGAGGGATGTGAGCAGCGGCAACGCAGCAGCGGGGAGGATTAGCCTGCCAAAGATTAAAAACGACATCATATGTTTTCAGGAATTGTAGAAGCGATGGCCACGGTGGTGGCCGTGAAACAGGATCAGGGGAATAAACATTTCACGCTGCGTGCGCCGTTCGCGCCCGAACTGAAAATCGACCAGAGCGTGTCGCACAACGGCGTCTGCCTGACGGTGACTGCGATCGAAGGCGACGCCTACACCGTGACCGCCATCCGCGAAACGCTCATCAAGTCGAACCTGGACGATTTGCGCGAGGGCGACCCGGTCAACCTCGAACGCAGCATGAGGCCCGACGCACTGCTCGACGGCCACATCGTGCAGGGTCACGTCGACCAGACAGCCACCTGCACGGCGGTCGAAGAGGCCGGCGGCAGTTGGTACTATACCTTTAAATATGAACAGGCGGGCGACAACGTGACGGTCGAGAAGGGGTCGGTGGCCGTAAACGGGGTGAGCCTGACGGTGGTCAATTCGCAGGACGGGCAATTCCAGGTGGCGATCATTCCTTATACTTACGAACACACCAATTTCCATACGTTCCGTCCGGGGACGCGCGTCAACCTCGAATTCGACATCGTGGGCAAGTACATCGCCCGCCTGATGAAAACCTACATGAAGTGAAAGTGAGGAGCATAGGCGCTGCGGCGGCCACGGCGGGATGCACCGGGGGTGCGATCGCAGCGGCTGCGGCGCTCGTGGCCTCCCCGGGGCCCGGCATCGCCGGGCATACGGGTATGGCGGCCGCGGCGGTCTATGCCGGCGTGGGGTTGGCCGGTGCGGGCATCGTGGCGGGCGTAGCCTATTGGGCGATGCGCAAATTCGTGGTCTATAAGATCAAGCCCATCTACCAGGTCGTCCTCTCGCGCGATGTCAAGACCCGGGAGCTCGAACACCACCTCACCGGACGCCACGACATGGTGGACCGTATCGGGTCGGAGTTGACCGCACGCGCCGAAAGCGGCAGCCGCGAGTTGGAACGCCTCAAGGACCGCGAGCGTTACCGCCGCGAATTCCTGGGCGACATCTCGCACGAGATGCGTACTCCGATCTTCAATATCCAAGGATATATCCTTACCCTGCTGGACGGCGCGGTGGACGACCCGCAGGTCAACCGCCGCTACCTGGAACGTTCCGAAAAGAGCATCGACCGCATGATCGACATCGTGAACGACCTCGAAGAGATCGCCCAGCTCGAATCGGGTACGCTGGAGTTGCGCCCGGAACGCTTCGACATCGTGGAGATGACGCATGACGTGGCTGAGGACGCCTCGATGGAGGCCGAAAAACAAGGGATTACAGTGGTGGTGGACAGCGAATCGCCGGTTTGGGTGACGGCCGACCGCCGCTATATCCGCCAGATAATGGCCAACCTGATGGTCAATTCGGTGAAATACGGCCGCGGGGGAGGGTGTACGCGCATCTCCTTCATCGACCTGTTCGACAAGGTGATGGTCGAGGTGTCTGACAACGGCGTCGGCATGTCCGCCGAAGAAACCGAAAGGGTTTTCGAGCGTTTCTACCGCACGGACCGCAGCCGTTCGCGCGAGATGGGCGGCTCGGGACTCGGCCTCTCGATCGCCAAGCACATCGTCGAAGCCCACGGCGAGCACATCTCCGTCCGCAGCCAACCTGCCCGGGGCTCCACATTCTCATTCACACTCCGTAAATAACGTGGGTTCGATGAATCCATCGAACGACAAGCAATTGTAAAGCAATCGCTTGTCATTGGGCAAGCGAAGCTTGCCAAGCCCTTCCCCGGCACAGGACGGGTTCGGGTGGGGTTGTCGGCATATCGGCGGCTTGTACAAGCCGCTAACGAATGTTCCCCGAATTCAAATAAACCACCCCGCAGCAACCGACGCTGCGGGCGGAGGCAGAACCAGGTTTACCTGAGTTATGCCGGGCCGCGGGGAGGAAACCCATGGGTAACTGAAGCTACGGAGTATTAAAGTGCAGTTGCCTGCAGCAACTGCCAACCGACGCCAAGCCGGGCGCCATCAAACTTGTTTGAATGGCCGGGGCGCGAAGGAGGGAAAGCCTGCAAGGCAGGCTTACATCCCGCGGCCCGCGCCTTTGGCGCGCTCCCGCAGCCGCGGGATGGATATGCAAAACACCGTAAGCAGCGGGGGAATTTAACCCGTAGAGATTAACCCCACCGGATCATATATGTCGCTGTGGTTCATAGTTTTTGAATTCATCGAACTCACGTTAAATAATAATCCGGTATTCTATCCGGGGTTGTTTTTGTTCTTTCCCGCAAGAAAGAACGTAAAAACAGCGTGTAAACGAGAAAATTATTATCTTTGTGGGATTAACGCGAAATTTAAATGTAATTAAACGTATATGGCATCACTTAACACACTGAGGACCAAGGGAGGTATTATCGTATCGATCGTGATCGGCTTAGCGCTTCTGGCGTTTCTTCTGGGCGACCTGGCCTCGCCCCGCAGCGGTATTCTGGGCAACAATAAAATGAACGTGGGCGAGATCTGCGGCACGGCGGTGGACTATATGGACTACTCGCGCAAGGCCGAAGAGATGAACCGCATCGCGCAACTTCTGGCCAACAAGTCGAGCCTTACGAACGAAGAGGTCGACCAGGCGCGCAATATGGCGTGGGAATCGATGATCAGCCAACATGCACTCATGCCCGGGTTTGACGCGATGGGGATCGCCGTGGGCGAGGCCGAGCAGATCGACATGATGACCGGCGTCTACATCTCGCCCGTCATCGCAGGCATCTTCACCGATCCCGCGACCGGCGTGCTGAACAAGGAAGCCCTCGCCAATTTCGTGGCTAACCGCGACGAAGATCCCTCGGGCAATGCGCCCCTGCTGTGGCAATACTTCAAGGAGCAGGCCGCCAACCAGCGGGTAATGGGCAAATTCGTCAATCTGGTGGCCCAGAGCATGACGGTCAATAAACTCGAAGTGGAGCAGGGTGTGCACGATGCGAACAACAGCTATGTTGCACGCTACGTGAGCCTGCCTTACCATACGATCGCCGACTCGACGGTCCACGTCGCCGATTCGCGCATCAGGGAGTATTACAACAAGAATAAAGAGTCGTTCCGCCAGGGCGAATCGCGCGATATCGAGTATGTGCTGTTTGAACTCATCCCGTCGGCCGAAGATTACGCCCAGGCCGAACAGCATGTGGCCGGTATCGCTGCCGAATTCGCAACGGCGGCCGATCCGATGCAGTATGCGCAGGCCAACTCGCAGCAGGCCCCTAACGCACGCTATGTAAAACCTGAACACCTGGATCCGGCCCTGCGCGAAGCCGTCATGGCCGGCGACCGCAAAGCTGTTTACGGTCCCGTGCTGGGCGACGGCGACGTGTACTCGATGGCTCGCTATGCCGATTCGCGCATGATGCCCGACTCGGTAGGCGCGAAAGTGATCGTGCTCCAACCCACCGATACCAAACTGGCCGACAGCCTGGTGAACGCCTTGCGCAAGGGCGGCGATTTCGCTGCCGCAGCCATGCAATATTCGCTCGACAAAAGCACTCCGGACGGCGACTTCGGCATATTCCCTCCCGAGGTGATGCCCGAAGGCCTGGGCGAGGCGTTGATGAAAGCCTCCAAGGGCGACGTATTCAGCGTAAATACTCCGCAAGGCCTCTTCGTAGCCACGCTGACCTACAAAACCGCCCCCGTGCTGAAAGTCAAGGTCGCCACGCTCATCTATGCCGTGGAGCCGAGCCAGGCTACCGACCAGGCCATCTACGCCCAGGCCAGCGCTTTCCTTTCGAAAGCCGCCGGGTCGACCGAGAAATTCAACGCAGCCCTCACGGAAAGCGAACTGGCCCGCCGCGTGGCCACGATCCGCAATACGGACCGTGCGATCAACGGCCTGGGCGACTCGCGCGAACTGATCCACTGGGCATACAACCATAAAAAAGGCGAAGTGTCGGCCATCCTGGAACTGGGCGGCGACTATGTGGTCGCCACGCTGACCGGCGTAAGCCACCAGGGCATCGCTACGATCGGAGAGGCCGCCAAAGCCATCCGCCCGATCCTGGTGCGCGAGGAGAAAGCCCGCATGCTGGGTGAAAAACTCAAGGGCGAATCGCTCGACCAGATCGCCGCGACCAACGGCGTCGCAGTCGCCGAAGCCGCTGACGTACAATACAATTCGTTCTACATCGACGGCGCAGGCGTGGAGATGAGGCTGATCGGCGCCATCTGCGGCACGAAACAGGCCGGAGCCGCCCTCTCGAAACCGGTGGAGGGCATGAGCGGCGTGTATGTATTCGGCGTAACGGCGGTCAATACGGTTGATAATGCCACCCCGGAGAGCGAAAAAGTGCGTATCGAAGCCACGTCGCAATCCTACCTCAACGAAAGGATCGGCCAGGCGCTCATGGATGCCGCCAAGGTCACCGATATGAGGATCAAATTCTTCTAAATAACCCGTTTGGAATGGCCCACTATTTTTATATAGACGGCAACGGCAGCCAGCACGGTCCCTGTACGGTGGACGACCTGCGTGCCAGCGGTGCAATCGCCCCGACCACTCCCGTGTGGAGCGAAGGGATGGCCGATTGGACCCAGGCAGGCCATGTGCAGGAACTGGAAACGCTGTTCAGCGGCTCCGTGGGCCCGACCCCTCCGCCGGTCAGCCCCGCCAACGCGGCCTTCGGCCAACAACCCGGCCAGGAGGCCGCCCAACCCGGCCGTCCCGCTGCGGAAACCCGCCAACCCGTTTACCGGCATAAGCCGGATTCGTGGCTGGCGTGGTCGATCATCGCGACGATCATGTGCTGTCCCCTGTTGGGCATCCCGGCCATCGTCTACGCATCGAAGGTCGACTCGCTGTGGAATGACGGGCGTTACGACGAGGCCGAGGCGGCCGCTCGCACCGCCCGTACATGGACCATTGTCGCCGCATGTTCGGGCCTGCTGGTGAGTATCGTGTATGCCATCCTGCTCTCGCTGGGCATGCTGAGCGGATTCGTGGGAGCAATGTCGCTATAAGGCCGCAGGGGAAGTTATCCTCCGGACGACACGCGGACAAATGCCGGATGGACCGGTTCAAATGAATTCCCGGTGACCAGGAAAACAATACTATATACGGGGGCTGCGGTGCTTTGCATCGCAGCCTTGGTGTTGTTATACCTTTTTAATCCTGAGAATTCCACGCTGGCGCCCAAATGTATATTCCGGGCGCTGACGGGCTGGGAATGCCCGGGCTGCGGATCGGGGCGGGCGATGCACCATCTGCTCCACCTGCGCATCGCACGGGCGGTGGCGTTCAATCCTGTCATCGTATTGGGGATTCCCTATGCGGGACTGCTGGCGTGGCTGCAATACCTGGGCGGCAAAGAACGCTATCCCGGGTTGCACAATGCACTGACGAGCCGGACAGCCATCTGGATCGCCGTTGGGATACTGGCCGCCTACACCGTGGTGCGGAATGTGATCTAAAGCGCCGCGAGCCACACAATGGCGGCCAGGGCAATAATGATTCCTGCGTAATTGAGCGGGGAGAGTTTTTCACGGAAGGCCAGCACGCCCGCCAAAGTGGTAATGACCACCGCACCTGCGTAATAGAGGGGGTAAAAGACCGAGCCGTCCATCGTTTCGAGGGCGTAGAGGATCCCGAACAGGCATAGGGCGTTGGCTGTGCCGAGCGCCACGCCCCACAGCAGCGACTGCCATGACGGCAGCGGCATCCGGCCCTTATTTTCAATCCAATAGTAGAATATCCCGGTCACAGCCCCTACAAGGAACAACGTGCCGGTGAACATCATGTCGTCGCCGCCGGTGAGGTAGGCGCGTTTGGCATATTGTACCAGCGTATCGTTCAGCCCGTTCTGGAAAAACACCAGCAGGGGCAACGCCACCGCGGCGATACCTGCCGTTTTGGCCGTCCGGGAACCGTTGCCGCGCAGGATCATCCACAGGGCGAAAAGGATGGCCGCCAGCAATACGATCTTCATCGCGGTGGGCCGCTCGCCCAGGGCGATGAATGCGAACACGACGGGAATGGCCATCGCGGCGCGTCCCGAAATGGTGGTCACTGCCACGCCCGACCGCTCCGCCGAGATGCCGTAGACGGCCAGCGACAACATGTACGACACTCCGGTCACGAGGGCCATCGCCATCCACGGTGCAGACACGATATGCTGCACACTGATCCTCACCGGAGAGAGCGCAAAGGTGATCGCGGCCCCCACGACGTAGTTCATCACGATGGCGGCGGTGGCGTCGTAGCCGCGCATCCGGATCACCTTGAGCATGATGACCAGCGAGGCGGAACAAACCGTGGCGAGAATAAGGTAGAACATAGAGGTGAAAATTTTGAAATTCATATTGGCCGGTCCTGCCGGGGCAGGGCTGTCGGTCCGCCGCCACCGGTGCTGAAGGCCGGTACCTTCCGCCGGTCCCGACCCGCCCCCTCCGCCGGCCGCAGGTCGGACACTCACGGAAGGCCGGTCCGGGCCGGGTATGGCGAAGGGCGGGAGTTGCCCCGCCCTTCGCCATACCTCAATAATTATTCCGGTTTTTGATAGCCTTTGACGTAGGTGTCGAGCCAGTTGAAGAATTCGCGGTTCCACACCAGCGAATTCTGGGCTTTGAACACCTGGTGGGCCTCGTTCTCGAATACCACCAGCCTCGACGGCACGCCTACGATCTGCGCGGCGGTGAAAGCCTGCAGGCTCTCGGCGTAGGGGATGCGGAAGTCGTTCTCACCGACGAAGATCAAGATCGGCGAGTCCCAGTTCTTCACGAAGCGGTGGGGCGAGTTGGCATAGGACCGCTTGGCGGTGGCGTCGTCGCTCCAGTAAGGGCCGCCCAGGTCGTTGGTCGGGAACCAGAGCTCCTCGGTCGAGCCGTACATGCTTTCGAGGTTGAACATGCCGCAGTGGGCGATGAAGGCCTTGAAGCGTTTCTGGTGGTTTCCGGCCAGGAAGAAGGCCGAGTAGCCGCCGTAGCTGGCGCCCACGCAGCCCATGCGGTCGCGGTCGCACCACGGTTCCTTAGCCACGTCGTCGATCGCGCTGAGGTAGTCGCGGATGTTCTGGCCGCTGTAATCGCCCGAGATCTGGTCGAGCCACTCCTGCCCGAACGAGGGGCAGCCGCGGCGGTTCGGGGCCACCACGATGTAGCCCTGCGCCGCCATCAGCTGGAAGTTCCAGCGGTAGCTCCACAGCTGGCTGATGGTGCTCTGCGGGCCGCCCTGGCAGTAGAGCAGGGTAGGGTATTTCTTGGCGGGATCGAAATCGGGCGGCAATACGACCCAGGTGAGCATTTCCTGGCCGTCGGTGGTGCGCACCATGCGTTTCTGCACGGTGCCCATTTTGATCTTGCCCAGGATGTTGTCGTTCACGGTGGTGAACTGTGAGGTCTGGCCGCTGTACGGGTCCACTTTATGCAGCTCGGTAGGCATCGAGAGCGTGGTGATTTCGGCCACCATCTGCCCGCCGCGCTTGGTGAAACGGTTGATGTCATACTCGCCGTAGAGGGTCACGATCACATCGCTCTCCTCAGCCGCAATGTCGAGGTAGCACAGCCGGTTGGTGCCTTTCATGGCGGCGATGAACAGCAGGTGCGAGTTGTCGTCCCACTCCACGTTATCGGCGCTGTAATCGAAATCGGCGGTGACGTCTTCTTTCTCGCCGTTGGTGACGTTATAGATGAACAGGCGGGCCTTGTCGGCTTCGTTGCCCGGGCGGCGCATACTCGTGAAGGCGATATGCAGGTCGTCGGGCGAGAAGCGCGGGTATTTGTCATAGCCCGGCATGCCTTCGGTGATGTTGACGGTCTGCTTCGACTCCAGGTCGTAGATATAGATGTCCGAATCGGTGCTGACGGCATACTGCGTGCCGGCCAGTTTCTTGCACGTGTAGGCGATCCTGGTGCCGGCGTTGCTCCAGTCGATCTCGCCCATGTCGAAGTAGGGGGCCGTCGGGGCGTCCCACGCCTCGCCTTCCATGATGTCGGTCCCCGAGGTCACCTGGCCGTCGCCTAACGGGGCCACGAAGATGTGCGAATGGGTGCC
Source organism: Rikenellaceae bacterium (assembly GCA_031551595.1). Classification (GTDB taxonomy): domain Bacteria; phylum Bacteroidota; class Bacteroidia; order Bacteroidales; family Rikenellaceae; genus JAVBOW01. The sequence goes on from JAVBNK010000061.1 coordinate 11,207, forward strand.
GTCTTCCCAGCGGTCCCAGTGGCGCACCATCAACCCGTCGTAGATGCGGGCTTTGGACTTGTCCATATCGGGGTACTTGTCTTTCGAGAGCTTGCTGTCGACCATCACGCGCCGGGTGTAGAGGATGTGGTTCTCGCGGGGCGACACCCTGTAGCCGTCGATACCGTCTTCGATGTCGGTCACCTGCACCGGTTCGGGGACCTGCCCCGTGGCGATCACCTGGGCCGGGTCGGCGCTGAGTTTCCACACCTGGGACGATCCGCTGCGGTCGGAAAGCATGTAGATCGCTGAGCCGTCGTGGTTCCACGCGATGTCCGAGTCGCGGTAGGCGCCCGAGTTGAGCTGCACCGGCTGCGAACCCGCCAGGTCGGTCAGGTAGATGAGAGTCACGCCCTTGTTCTCCTTCATGCTATACCGGGTGACGGTATAGATCACATACTGGCCGTCGGGCGATACCTCGGACGAGCCTACGCGGCCCAGTTTCCACATGACCTCCGGGGTAAGGATCCCCGCGGCGATCTCCTCTTCGGTGAGGGTCGAGTCCACTTCGATCATAGCGTTCTGATTATTGTTCATGTGGCCGCAAGAGCCCAACAGAAGGGCCGATGCCATGACCAGTGCCACTGCCGGTGAAAATGTTTTCATGGGTTATCGTTTAGTTGTTTTTTGTCGTTTTACATTCCACCCGAGGATGTGCGTTTACCGTATCCTGCGCCCGGCGGAGCGAATTATAGTTTCCCAGCACATTCCGTATCGTCCGGTAACTTACCTCGGCCACGGCGGGCAGTTCTTCGCGCGGAACCCAGCGGGCATCGTCGATCTGTTCGTCCAGCTGGGGTTCCAACGCCATCGGTCCGTCGTAGCGCATCGCGTACCACTGGCATTTCTTGAGCGTCCATACCCCTTCGAAAATGTACGTATGCCACGTCCGCGCCACAAAACCGCCGCACTGCACCCCTTCGATCCCGCACTCCTCCCCGACCTCCCGCACGGCGCACCCGGCCCAGGTTTCACCCTGCTCACGATGCCCTTTGGGCAGGTCCCAGCGTCCTTTGTGGATCATCAGCACGTCGCCCCGCGGGTTTTCGACCACGCCGCCCGCAGCCTCCGAGAGCGCGAACTGTGCACAAAACTTTTCGAAAAGAGCCACGTAATCGGGCGATATTACCGCCAGGGGTTTGCTATTTTCGAGTTTTTGCAAGACCTTTGCGATCGTGAGATCGCACGGGGCAAGTTCCTCGTAGCCCGCCTGCAGTTTACAAGCCGTAAAATTAATAACTTTATCCTCAAAAAATATACTCAACATCAGTTTTTGCGTATGAAAACGAACGTAGCCGCTTCCGTCGCCGAAAGCCTCCTGCAAATTAAGGCAATTAAACTCAGTCCTGCAAATCCGTTCACCTGGGCGTCGGGCTGGCGCTCGCCGATCTACTGCGACAACCGCCGCATCCTGTCGCACCCCGCCGTGCGCGACAGGGTGGCGCAGGCTTTCGCCGACCGTATCGCTGAACTCTATCCCCAGGCCGACGTGATCGCCGGGGTGGCAACGGGCGCGATCGCCCACGGGGTCCTGGCGGCCGACCGGTTGCGTAAACCGTTCATCTATGTGCGCTCCTCGCCCAAGGCCCACGGCCTGTCGAACCAGATCGAGGGCGAGTACGCCCCCGGTGCGAAAGTGGTGGTGGTCGAGGACCTCATCTCCACGGGCGGCAGCAGCCTGAGTGCGGTCGAGGCGTTGCGCGATGCAGGCTGCGAAGTGCTGGGCATGGTCGCCATCTTCACCTACGGTTTCGACGCCGCGGTGCGCAATTTCGAGCAGGCGAAAGTGGCGCTCGACACCCTGAGCAATTACGACACGCTCATTACCCTGGCCCTGGAACAGAAGTATGTGGGCGAAGGCGACGTGGCCGCCCTGCGTGAATGGAGGCTCGATCCTTCGAACTGGAGGCAAGAATAAAAGAGCTGCATTTGGAAATACGGCCTTGCCAGGCAGGGCCGGCAGCCATCCCGGGCGGAGGGCTGAGATCCATCGCCTGCGGTTCCGGTTCGTCATCCCCGCCGGCTGCGGGATAACATAAAATTACCCTACTCAATACCCCGACATGGAACGTTACCAAAGCAAAACGGTGGAGATCCGCCGCCCCGTGCACGAAATATACTCGAAATTCACCGATATCGATGCCCTGACGCCCTACCTGGCCGACAAGATCGAAGGTTGGAGCGCCACGGCCGACACCTGCACTTTCCGCGTGCAGGGATTCCCGATCAGCCTGCGCATCGGCGAACGTATCGAAGATGAACGTATCACCGTAGTGACCCAGGAGGGTACTCCGGTGCACTTCACGCTGAGCGCGTTGTTCGGCAAAGCGCCGGACGACGCAACCTCTTTCAGCGTGGCGCTCGACATAGAGCTCAACATGATGCTGCGGATGATGGTGGGCGGCAAGCTCCAGGAAGGGCTCGACCGCATGGCCGACGGTATCGCCGCCGCCCTCGACCGGTAGGGAGAGGCGTTATTTCTACATTCTCATTTTGCCGCTCCTTGCCGGAAACCGTAAATGAGTATTGTGGAAATCAATTTGTTATGCGGTCACGCCTGAGGCGTAGGTGCGCACGTCTTCGAGGGTGATGGTGTCGCCGCTCAGGATGATCAGGCGTTCCATGACGTTGCGCAGTTCGCGGATATTACCCCTCCAGCCCATCTTCTGCAACTCGATGACAGCCTCTTTCTCGATCTTCTTGACCGGGATCGAATACTCGGCGCAGATGCAGTTGATGAAGTGCCCGGCCAGCTGAGGGACGTCCTCCAGGCGTTGAGAAAGGGGCGGTACATGGATCATGATTACGCTTAGGCGATGGTAGAGGTCCTCACGAAAGTTACCTTTCTCGACCTCGGTGAGCAGGTCCTTGTTGGTGGCGGCCACCACGCGTACATTCACCTCGATGTCGTGGTCGCTGCCCACGCGGCTCAGTTTGCGCTCCTGCAGCACGCGCAACACTTTGGCCTGGGCCGCCAGGCTCATGTCGCCGATCTCGTCCATGAAAAGCGTTCCGCCGTCGGCTTGTTCGAATTTACCCCTGCGCTGCTTGATGGCCGAGGTGAACGCGCCTTTCTCGTGGCCGAACAGCTCGCTCTCGATCAGCTCGGAAGGGATTGCCGCGCAGTTCACCTCGACGAACGACCCCGTACAGCGCGGGCTTTTCTCGTGCAGCCACCGCGCCACAAGTTCCTTGCCCGTGCCGTTGGCGCCGGTCACCAGCACGCGTGCTTCGGACGGGGCGACCTTGTCGATCAGGCGCTTGACATGCAGTATCGGTGCGGAGTTGCCGACGATCTCTTCGACGAACGTGCTGACGCTCTTGCGGCGAGGTTTCGCCGCCGCGGGTTTCGATGCCGCAATCTGCTTGCCTTCGTCGGTAAGGGCCCGGCGGATCGCACCGAGCAGGCGGTTCATGTCGATCGGCTTGGGAATATAGTCGAAGGCCATGTTGCGCACGGCATTGACCGCCGACTCGATCGAGGCGTCTTTCGCGGTGATGATCAAAGGAATGGTCGTGTCCACCAACGGACTTTCGGCATCCTTTGCGCAGAAGCAGAGCGAATCGCAGATGACCACGTCGAAGGCCACCGACTGCGCGAGCAGTATCCCTGCCCCGAAATCCATCACTGTATCTACGCGATAACCCTCATACTCAAGCATCTCCTTGAGGGAATTGCGCGTGCCGCGCTCATTGTCTATGACCAGAATTCTTACCATATGGGGTCAGCCTCTTGCCTGTATAGGATAATTAATGTTGTATAAATCGAAAAAACGCTATAACTTTGCCTCAAAGTTAAACAATAACACCTCTCCGTATTTTCATTCCGGACTGCGCTAATGGCTGCAAAAAGCGTGCCTTATGTGCTGATAATCAGAATAAAAAAACGTCCCGGAACTATCACTAAAAGTCTGTTTCAAGCGCCCTCCGGTGTCTAAACGGAATACTAAAGAGTCCGTAACAACCATATTATGAGAAAGAACTATAATTACGAACGCAAGAAATTGCTCTTGCCCGAGTATGGGCGCCATATACACGAAATGGTCGATTACCTGTGTGCCCTCGAAGACCGCGAAGAGCGTAACTCTCAGGCCCGGTCGGTGATAGCCGTCATGGGCAACCTGAATCCCGTGCTGCGCGATACGGCCGAATACACCCACAAACTGTGGGACCACCTTTTCATCATGTCCGAATTCAACCTCGATGTCGATTCACCTTACCCGATCCCCACGGCCGCCGCGCTCTTTCCCATGCCGACCCCGCTGGCCTATCCCCGCAACCGCATCCAGCGCAAACATTACGGCCTGAACGTCCAGCGCATGATCCGCAACCTGGAGCGCCAGCCCGACTCGCCGGCCGTCCACGAAGCGGTCAACAACATCGCCCGTTACATGCGTGCCAAAAGCTTCGAGTACAACCAGGACCACCCGAGCAACGACGTGATCATAAAAGATATAAAATTGATGTCCGAAGGCGGTATCCGCCTCGACGAAGAGAGCATCAGCAATCTTCGTAGCGAATATAAACATTTTCTCCCGGCACGCAAAAAGAACGGCGCCCACGCCCAGTACCCGCAAAACCGCAACAACGGCAAGCAGCAAAACAAGAACGGCAAACAGCAGAACGCTGTGCGCTATAAGCGGGGCAACCAGTAAACGGCACCGCCAGGCGCATCCTGGGACCTTATTCGCACGGGTATGCCTGGTCGCAGGACTATCCGGACCCTGTCGGCGAGTTGGTCGATATTTGCAATACCGTCAAAAAGAGGGTCATCGAGGCAGGGGAGAACAATTGGTCGGTGGGGCTCTATTTTTCCGATGGGGAGTTGGGCGACCGCATCCGCGCCCTGACCGCGAAGTTCGACGCCGCGAACCCATGACCTTTGCCCTGGATTGGCACGGATTTGGCGGTTCCGCGGAAAACGCTTATCTTCACGACGCGAAAACCCGGTAATTTGTGAGGCTGATATATAATATAGGTATATGGATCTTCGGCGGCATTATGCGTATCGCCGCGCGATTCGATAAAAAAGCCGCCAAACGCCGCGATGGCCTCAAAAACATTTTCCAACATCTGGGCGAAGCACTCTGCGACCGGCGCGAGCCGTTGATCTGGGTCCACGCCGCCTCGCTCGGCGAATTCGAGCAGGGGCGCCCCGTCGTCGAGGAGATACGGCGCCGGCATCCCGAATACAAAATCCTCCTGACCTTCTTCTCGCCCTCGGGCTACGAGATCCGCAAACATTACCAGGGCGCGGACTATGTGTTCTACCTGCCGACCGACACCGCCCGCAACGCCCGCCGCTTCGTAGAGATCGCCCGCCCCGAGATCGCCATCTTCATCAAATATGAGTTCTGGCTCAACTACCTGCGCGAGTTGTCACGCAAAGGCTGCCGCACGTTCCTCGTGTCGGCGCTGTTCCGCAGGGACCAGATCTTCTTCAAATGGTACGGGGGGATGTTCCGCCGGGGGCTGAAACTGTTCGAGTGGCTTTTCGTGCAGAACATGGAGTCGCGGCTGCTGCTCGACACCATCGGCATCCACCATGCCACCGCTACGGGCGATACGCGTTTCGACCGCGTGGCCGCTGTGGCCGCATCGGCACGCCGGATCGCCTCCGTCGAAACCTTCGCGCGCGATGCGCGGGTCGTGGTCGCCGGGAGCACCTGGCCGCCCGACGAACATATCCTGATGGAGAATATCCGCCGCCACCCGGAACTTAAATTCGTGATCGTGCCCCACGAGATCGTCGAAGAACGCATCATGCAGATGATCACCCGCTGCCCGCGCCCTGCGGTACGCTACACGGAGTGCGACCGCGGCGAAGACCCCTCGAAGTACGACGTGATGATCGTCGACGTGATCGGAATACTCTCTTCGGTCTATCAATACGGCTCCTACGGCTACGTCGGCGGAGGGTTCGGCGTGGGAATACACAACACGCTCGAAGCGGCCACGTTCGGCCTTCCGGTCGCTTTCGGCCCTAACTACCACCGTTTCCGCGAGGCGTGCGACCTGATCGCCGAAGGCGCCGCCACCAGCATCGAGGATGCCGACGAACTGGACCAATGGCTCACCGCAATGGAGGCTAACCGTCCCTCCTACGAGAAAAGCTGCGAACTGGCCGAATGTTACGTTTCCCGGAACAAAGGGGCCACGGACAAAATCCTTGACCACATTTTTCAATAAAATTAGTTGTAATTCCTTATTATGCGGCTTTTTGTGAGAGGCCGCATGACGGGGGCATAACGATTGTCGTCAGACTTCGACCAAGGAGTTTCGGACGGCCCAGATGACCAGGTTGGCGGTATTTTTAGTGCAGGTTTTTTCGAGGATATTCGCACGGTGCTTGTCTACGGTGCGTTTCGAAATGAACAGCCGGTCGGCGATTTCCTGATTCGACAGTCCGTGGCACACCAGCCGCAGGATCTCAAGTTCGCGCTCGGAGAGCGCTTCCGCGGCAGGGGCGGCGGCCGGCGTATGGAGTGTGCCGACCAGCATCGTGAGCAACTCCTGCGAAAAATAGGTCCCCCCGCGCATCACGGCACGTATCGCCGCCCGCACTTCGTCGATATCGGAATTTTTGAGCAGAAACCCTTTCGCCCCCAGCGACAACATCCGGAAATAGTACTCCTCGTCGCCGTGCATCGAGAGGGTAATTATCTTTATATCAGGGTATTCATCGGCAATCCTCCCGGCGGTGGCGAAACCGTCCATGCGCGGCAGGTCGATGTCCAGCAGCACCACGTCCGGACGCATCCCCGACGCCAGCAGCGCCATCAGTTCCTCGCCGTCCGACGCCTCGCCCGCCACCTCGCACGATCCGTCCATGCACAGCAGCCCTTTCAGGCCGTTGCGGAACAGCGCATGGTCGTCTGCGATCGCTATTTTCGCGGGCGTTTCCACGCTTCGGTCTTTTTGAGGTCTACATGGATCAGGGCCTGCATACCCTGGCCGGGCTGCGAAGTGATCTCGGAGGTGCCCTTCAGGGAGTTGATGCGCGAGGCGATGTTCGAGAGGCCCATCCCGATGTCCATCACCGCATGGGGATTGAACCCGCGGCCGTTGTCGCGGTAGTCGATCGAGAGGGTATCTCCCGCACAGTTCAGCGCAAGGTCGATGCGGTCGCCGCCCGAATGGCGCACGCTGTTGTTGATCAGCTCGCAGATCACCCGGTAGAGGATCACCTCGACATCCGTGTCGAAGCGCTCCGAGCGCAGGTTGGTCGTGAAACCGATCCGGACATTATTGAACCCGGACAGTTTGCTGATAAAATTGGACACCCCGCGCGCCAGTCCGAAATCCTTCAGGATGTGGGGGCTGAGGTTGTTCGATATCTCGCGCAGCGAACGTATCGCCTCTTCGATCACGTAGCTGACGTTGCCGAGGATCTCCCGCTCCTGTTCGCTGCGGCCGGCGGCGCTCAGGGCCGAGAGCGACATCTTGGCCGACGAGAGCAGCGGCCCCAGCCCGTCGTGCAACTCTTTCGAAAAGCGCATACGCTCCTTCTCCTCGGTGCGCAGGACGGTGTTGAGGATGCGCTTCTCGGTCAGGCGGCGCTGGAAATCGAGGCGGTTGATCAGGTTGAAGATTTTGCGCACGTAGAACACCCCGACGGCGAAACAGAGCGAGGTGAGCACGCCGATCCATACGAAAAAGTCGGGCGGCAGGCGCCATTCGCGGTCCAGGACGACCTGGGCGTATTCGCCCAGCCGGAGCACGGTCATCGCCGTGAAGGCCACCGAGAACAGGATCCACGACACGTTATACTTGGTCATCCGCATCAGTCCGATGGCCGTCACGGCGGCTACCAGTTGCAGGGCGATCGATATGATCAGCAATACCTGTAATACCATAAATTGTAGGATTTATACACAAAGGTACGGATTCCGCGCCATTTTTCAACAGGGTAATTCATTTTAGAACCGGTCCGCAATCCGGTTACAGGCGAAGCCGTTGACCGGGCCCTGCGGGATCGGGGCCGCAAATTCTCCTGCGGCAGGAGTCGCCTTTTGGGAAGAAACCACTTACCGATTCGTACACGGTGCAGGTCGCAGATTGGCGGTGTGCCCGCAGGCACCCTACCACGACAATGTCACCGCATGGGGAATATAGTCCACCCGCAGACCCCCCGGCGAGCGCTCCACGGCCACCAGGTCGAACTGCACTTCCAGGTCGATCCCGTTCTCCGCGATGTATGCCGCCGCAGCCTTCACCAGTGCCGACCGCTTGGAGGCCGTCATCGCCTCTTCGGGCGAGGTGAGCGATCCCGCCCGCCGCGTCTTCACCTCCACGATATGCAGCGTGGCGCCTTTCACCGCTACAATGTCGAGCTCGTAGCGGCCCGCACGCCAGTTGCGGTGCAGCAATTCGAATCCCTGCCCGTGCAGCCACTCCGCCGCCGCCTGCTCACCCGCATGTCCGCATTCCTGGGTATTCATATTCGCTGTTTATTCCGTGGTTTTGCAAAAAGGGACGAAAATCGCTGGATGGATGGACCATCGAATACCGTCAGATGAAAAACACTTTGTCGGCGTCGTCGTGTTCGGGGCGCGGGCGCGGGGCATCGGCGGGGTATCCGAGGGCGACGATGCACAGGATGCGGAAGTTGTGCGGGACGGGCAGGAAGGTGTGGAGATACTCCTCGGCCGTGCCGTCTTCGGGGTTATGGTCGTTGTGCGGCCGGTTGTGGACGTGCACCCAGCACGACCCGAGGCCTTCCGAGGCGGCGGCATACTGGAGCGTGGTGGCCGAAATGGCGCAGTTGTCGACCCACAGGTCCGTCAATGAAGCGTCCGCCATGACCGCTACGGCCATCGGGGCATCCTTCAGGAACGCCGACCCGTTGGTGCGCATGGCGGATATCTTCTCGAGCGTCGCGCGGTCCTCGACCACGGCGAAGCGTGTGCTGCGGGTGTTTTTCGAGGAAGGCGCGGTGAGCGCGGCGCGCAGGATCGCGTCGATCTTCGCACGTTCCACGGCGCGCGGTTCGAACCGGCGGCAACTGCGCCGTTTTTGTAGCATCTCTATGAAATCCATGGTTCTGAAAGAAAATGGTTTATATTGTCTAAAAACACGCAAATCGCACAAAACAAGATAAATAACACTGCAGTGATCCAAATAGTCCGGTGATCTATATTGTTTTTGTGCTGGCATTTTTTGCTGAATAACCCCATTTCGAGGCGGATAAACACAGCCGAAAGGATGATAATAATGGCAATAACGGCGAACACAGTTATTAAGGAAGGATTCAGGGACAAAATCAAAACAAGCAAGAGAAGGGTCACAGTGCTCCCAAATAAGGAAACCAACAGAACTTGGTTGCAAATCCAATGCAGCCGTTTGTTGACCCAATAGCTGAGGCCGGCGAATAAAAGAACTGACCATATAAACAGCAAGGGATAAGTCCCTTCCTTATATTGAAGGAGGTTGAGGTCAGGATGCAATATGTCGAATTCTGCTGCCGTAGGCAACGTGATATAATCCCTGATTTCGAACGCCAGCAGAATAGCGCCCGCCAGCACCTCGAAAACCGCAAGGTATTTTGGCCAATCGTATTTAGCTTTGCCGAATTCCATCCCGGAATATTGTATTTATCCTACAAATTTAGACAAAATTCGTACCTTGTTCGCTCAATCATCCAATATTTATGTCGACAAACCTCACCATCGCCCTGATCTACGACTTCGACGGCACGCTGTCGGCCGGGAACATGCAGGAATACGATTTCATCCCCGCCGTGGGCAAGGAAAACCGCGAGTTCTGGGACGAAAGCAACCGCATCGCCCATGAGCAGGATGCCGACCAGGTGCTGGCCTACATGTATAAGATGATCCACGAGGCGCGCGCGGCGGGAATCTCGCTCAAACGCGAGGCCTTTCGCGAGTCGGGCGCCAAGATCACGCTCTATCCGGGGGTATCGGACTGGTTCGCCCGCATCAACGGGTATGCCGCCTCGCGCGGGATCACGCTCCACCATTACCTCAACTCGTCGGGCCTCAAGGAGATGATCGAAGGCACGGCCATCGCCGACGAATTCCGCAAGATCTACGCCTGCTCGTTCCTCTACGATGTGGACGGGGTGGCCTACTGGCCTGCCGTGGCCGTCAACTACACGAACAAGACGCAGTTCATCTTCAAGATCAACAAGGGGGTGGATTCGGTCTACGACAGCGTGAAGGTCAACGAATATATCCCCGAGGTGCAGCGCCCGATGCCTTTCCGGCGGATGATCTACTTCGGCGACGGGACCACCGACATCCCATGCATGAAGCTGGTTAAGGAGCAGGGCGGCCATTCGATCGCCGTGTACGATCCTCAGTCCGCCGAGGAACACCGGGCGGTGCATACGCTGATCCGCGATAACCGGGTGAGCTACGTCTGCCCGGCGGACTACTCCGAGGGGCAGGCGATCGACCGCCTGGTGCGCACGATCATCGACAAAATCGAAGCCGACGACCGCCTCGACCGCCTGACCACGAAATATAAATAGGGTGGTTTTATTTCGTCGCCTTTTTTCGCCTGAAGGCGACTTACTTTTTCTCCTGGCAGAAAAAGTAAGCAAAAAGGCCCGGACCCGGGAAATCGTCTGAAAGCCCTCCGACGAAGGCTAAAACGGCGAGCGCCTCCCTTTTAGTCGTCCTGCGGCCGCCTAACGGTCGTTGAACGAACGCCGTTTCTTTACGCCTTCTCTGTCCGGCTTTCCGGGCGACGATTTCCCAAAGGGTCCATCCGCCTTCCGCAAAAGCGATGAAAATAAACCACCGATTAACACAACGACCGATGAAAATAGTATTCGCTACGAACAACGCCCATAAGGTCGCCGAGGTCAACGACATCCTCGGCCCGGGTTTCGAACTGGTCACCCCCGCCGCGCTGGGTATCACCGAAGATATTCCCGAGGACCGGCCCACGCTCGAAGGCAACGCGCTGCAAAAGGCGCGCTACGTCTACGACCGTACGGGCCTGGCGTGCTTTGCCGACGACACGGGGCTGGAAGTCGAAGCCCTGGATGGCGCTCCGGGCGTATGGTCGGCACGCTATGCGGGCGAGGCTAAGGATTCGCAGGCCAACATGCGCCTGCTGCTGGCCAATATGCAGGGGCAGACCGACCGCCGCGCGCGGTTCCGCACGGTGATCGCCCTGGTCGTCGACGATGCGGAGTATCTCTTCCAGGGCGAGGTGCGCGGCAAGATCACCATGGAACCCCACGGTCACGGCGGATTCGGTTACGACCCCGTTTTCGTGCCGTCGGGCCACACGGAAACCTTCGCGCAGATGGCCCCGGCACTTAAAAACACGCTGAGCCACCGGGCCATGGCCGTACAACGACTCGCGGAATACCTGAAAAGGACTGCCGGCGGCGAACCGCACGTCCCTATATTCCTGTAGCCCCGATGAAGCCCTACAAGGCCCGCGGCATCGTCCTGCACACCGTGAAATACGGCGATTCGTCGATGGTGGTCTACATGCTCACCGACACGATGGGGCGCCAGAACTACATGGTGCAGGGGGTGCGCAGCCGCCGCGGCCACGGCAACAAGGCCGCCCTGTTCCAACCCATGTTCATCGTCGAACTGGAGGGGATGGAGTTGGCCAACGCGCAGATGCACCGTATCCGCGAGGTGCGCAACCTGATGCCGCTGTCGAGCGTGCCGTTCGACGTGCGCAAAAGCACCATCGCCCTGTTCATGGCCGAGGTGGTTTACAAACTGGTGCGCGAGGCGGAGGTCAACAGCCCTTTGTTCGAATTCTTGTTGGGTACGGTCGCCGCCCTGGACGCCCTGGACGAAGGGGTGGCCAACGTGCATCTGTGGTTTTTGGTGCGGCTGAGTTGTTTCCTGGGTTTTTATCCCGGCAACGAATATACGCCCGGGGCGTGGTTCGACATCCGCGAGGGCGTATTCACCCCCGCCATGCCGCCCCACCGCCTCGCCCTGTCGCAGGACAACGCCCGTATCCTCTCCCTGATGATGGACACCGGCCTGGATGCACTCTCTGCAGTCGGGCTTTCCCGGTCGCAGCGTAGCGAATTCCTGGCCGCGGTGCTCAACTATTTCGGCTACCACCTCGACATGATCCACTCCGTCCGCTCAATCGACATCCTGCGCGAAGTGTTTTAAACAAAATACCTTCATGTCTTATACCTTTTTTCGGGAAAGTGTCAGGCATGAAGGCGTATCCGGTAATGCTAAGATTTGAAGATGGTTCTGTCTTCTTCGATCAGGGACAGCGAGCCTTTGGCATCGCGAACCAGGGTCAGTTTGCCGTCGGACCACACCTGCGATTTCCCGCTTTGGGTGAGTACCACGCCCTTCCGGCCGGAAACGAACACCTCGGCACGCGCCGAATCATCGCTGAAAATCACGTAGGTCGCCTGGGTGACGTTGGGATCGGTGGCCGAAGCCAGTTTGACGCCTGCTTCCCAGGGGCGCACGCAGTCGTTCCTGACCACGCTCCAGATGTAGCCCGCCGAAGTGAGGCAACCGTGCTCGTCGCGCTCGCCGCCTATGGCGTCAGCTGCCCGGGCGTCCTTGCTGCCTCCCATGACCGAGAGGGGATCCGTTACAATTCCACTGTTTTTCTGTGTGTTGCATCCCGCGACGGCTGCCGTGGCGAGGATGGCGATCGATAAAATAAACTTTTTCATATCCGTTACTATGCAATAAAGATGCAAAAAATGTCCCCTGCGATGCATCCGGGACCGATTTATTCGCCAGGGGCTCAGTATCCCTTTAGGGCCATACTCCCTGCCGTTTCCTGTGGCTGCGGGGGTGGGGTTTCGGACCGCTGCAGGATGTAAGCCTGCATGGCAGGCTTTTCCTGCTTCTCGCCCCGGCCATTCAAACAAGTTTGATGGCCCCCGGCTTGGCGTCGGTTGGCGATTCCTATGGACCCGCGGCCCTGTCCAATATCCCGCAGTTTCAGTTACCCATGCTACACATGGGTTTCCTGCTCGCGGCCCGGCATAACTCAAGTAAACCTGGTTCTGTCCTCGCTCGCAGCGTCGGTTGCTGCGGGGTCATTTATTCCACGAAAAGCGCCAGTCCTTTCAGGTATTCGCCTTCCGGGTGGTAGATACTCACCGGGTGGTCGGCCGGTTGGGTCAGTTGGTGCAGGATGCGTACGCGCCGTCCCGCGATGGCTGCCGCCGAGAAGACGGTGGTGCGGAAAAGCTCGCGCGGCACGGCCTGCGAACAGCTGAACGTGAACAGCACCCCGCCCGCCCGGATTTTCGCCAGCGCGTCGGCATTCAGACGGCGGTAGGCTTGTGTGGCGGCGGCGAGGGCTTTGCGGTGCTTGGCGAATGCCGGGGGGTCGAGGATGATCATATCGTACTCGCCGGGTTTCGAAGCGCGTACGAACTCCATGGCGTCGGCGGCGATGGCGCGGTGGGACGCGTCCGGCCCGAAATTGACCTCCACGTTGCGTTGCGCCAACTCGACGGCGATGCGCGACGAGTCCACCGAGTCGACCCTGCGCGCACCTCCCGCCAGGGCATAGACCGAGAAGCCGCCCGTATAGCAGAACGTGTTGAGCACGTCGCGCCCGGCGGCATAATGCCGCACCAGGGCGCGGTTGTCGCGCTGGTCGATGAAAAAGCCGCTCTTCTGGCCGCTCTGCCAGTTGACGGCGAAGCGATGGCCGCCCTCCAGGACGGTATCTTCACCTGCAGGCTCCCCCGTGTGCCACAGGTAGCCGTCCACGGCATTCAGCCCGGCCATGAACGGCACGGTCTGGCTGCTCTTGTCGTAGACCGCCGTCAGGCCGTCGGCATACATCTCACGCAATATTCCGGCGATCTGCTCCCGGATCAGGTAGATGCCTACCGAGTGGGCCTGCATGACGGCCGTCGTGCCGTAGATGTCCACCACCAGGCCGGGCATCCAGTCGCCCTCGCCGTGCGCAAGGCGGTAGCAGGTCGTGGTCGCGTTGTCCGTAAGCCCTTCGGCCCGGCGCAGGGCATAGGCCTCCCGCAACCTTCCGGTCCACCACGTGCGGTCGACGGCCTCGTCGCGGAACGTGAGCACACGCACCGCGATCGACCCGACCTGGTAATGCCCCCGGGCGATAAACGCGCCTTTGCAGTCCGCCACATCGACCACTTCGCCCTCGGTGGGCGAGCCTTCGATGCGTTCGATCGCACCCGAGAACACCCACGGGTGAAAACGTTTGAGCGACTCTTCCTTGCCGCGGCGCAGGATGACTTTATTCATTCGATTGTAGTGTTTTCGGGTTGTATGCAAGCGTCGATAAATTACTTGTCAGCAATTCATTGCATTGGTGATAGTGGAAATTATCGCCGCTTTTCTTACACTTCTTTAATCCTGCGACTTCAGGATTGAACTTCGCTTTCTTTTTCATTGTAATCACCGCGATCCCGTTTTCTACAAGGCTCCCATGGAGCATGGACGACGCCACGTCATCTTTCGATAGGATGACGATATTTTCGATTTTCCCCACATCGAGGATTTCATCGATGAACCCGGCCACCTTGTCCGCAGGTATGAGGTCGAGTTTGTACAAGTAAGCGCCATTGACGACATAAAGCATCGAATAGGAATTCCTGTTCTTCCAGCCGGACGGTGTATAAACAAGGTCCTTTTGATCGAACCTGGCCATATCCCGGCAGATCGTCTGCCTTACGCTGTCGACGATCTTTTTTTTGACGGCATCGTCGGTCGTCGCACAGGGATTCTGCCCGGGAGCATGGAAAGACAGGACCAGCAGGACGAATAGGAATCCGGTCCCGCGGCAATCCCATGCGGCTAATCTTCCGAATAGGCCCCGGAAATCATTCATCGTACAGTTTTTTATAGATTTCGAGTGCCGCCCAGGCGTCCGTGGCGGCATAGAGTTGCTGGGCGGGGGTGAGCGAGGCGGCCTGCCAATTGCTCAGCCGCTGGGCTTTCGAAACCTTCATCCCCAGCACCGCAGCCGCCATCTTGCGCAGGCTTAACTCGTCGATGCCGTGTTTGCGGATCACGCTTTGCAGGTCGAGGAAACCTCCCGGGCGGAAATGGCGCAGGGCCTGCAACGCCCTCAGGTCGTTGCGGATGTCGGCCCCGACCTTGAGCACGCCCGGCGATTCCAGCACCTTGATGATCGCCTTGTCCATGCGCATCGAGCACAGGCGCATCAGGTAGCAGCGGTCCGCGGCGGAGAGTTGCAGCAACGCCACCTTGTGGATCACTCCTGCGGTGAACGACGGGCGGGTTTCGGTGTCGAAGCCGATGACGCGCTGCGAGAGCAGGTAGTCGCACGCTTCGTGCAGCCCCGCATCGCTGTCGATCACCACGATCTGCCCCCCGAATTGGCAGACGGGCAGCCTTTCGAGGGTTTCGCTGTCTATTTTTATGAGTGGTTTTTGTTCCATCGGCCACGCAAAGGTACCTATTTTTAACCATTGGTGGTTGGGTATCCTGCAATTTATTCACATCCCGCACCTGCAGGCGGCATCAAAGATGGCGGGCCATGCATTGCGGATTGCCGGCGGCGGATACGTGCCGGGCCATAGGCGCAGCAATAACCGCCCGCCGCGTGGGGCGGCGGCAGGCTGCCGGACTTTGGCTGGGCCAAAGCCCGAAGCCAGGAAAGGTCACATCCTCTTATTATTTACTGCCAACCTTCCATCCTCCCCCACGGAAACCGCCCCCTCGGCCAGCAGCCGGTCGAGGGCAGCCACCACCCGCGCCGGATCGACCCTGAAACGTCCGACCAACGCTTTGGCGTCCAACGGCCCGGCGGCCAGGTGGGCCAGGATACGGCCGGGAATATCGCTGCCCGCCGTGGCCTTGCGGCGGGCCAGGCAGTTGTCGCACACCCCGCACGGCGCCGGGTCCTGTTCGCCGAAATAGCTCTGCATCACCGCGCTGCGGCACTCCGTCAGGTTGTCTGCATAGGCGAACATGGTTTCGAGGCGTTTCGACGCGGCTTCCTTGCGCTGGCCGTAACTCATCGGCGAGATGTAGAGGTCGGCCGCCGGGAGCCGTTCCTCCAGGAGGATGAGCAGCGGCGAGTTGCCCCCCGGGATATAGCGGATCACCCGCAGGTTCCACAGCCGGCTGAGCAGCTCCTTCACCCGCTCGGCCGTGTAGCCCGAGATGGCGGCGATTTCCGATTCGTCGATAGCCACGAAACCGTGGAAAACGCCGTTGTAAAGGCGCAGGATCACCCGCAGGATATGGTCGAGCTCCGTGCGCTCGATGCGTATTTTGTAAAGGTCGTCGCGGCTGACCGTGAACATGATGCGGGCGGGCAGGTCGGCAGGCTCAGTAAGCTGCATGTAGCCGTTCTGTTCCAGGATCTTGATGGCGTTCATGGCCGCGGCCGGGAAGATCTTCTGCCGCGATGCGAATTCGAAAAGGTTGAACTCGAAACTGGCGTATTTGCCGTCGCCGATGCCGATCTGCAGGTAGTTGAACACCGCCTCGTAGCACTCCCGGATCAACTCCGGGGACGGAAATTCCAGCGAGAAACGGCGCATCGCCCGTCCCCGGTCGTCCGTCCCTGTGAGCAGAACGGCGTATGACCGTTGTCCGTCGCGTCCGGCGCGTCCCGCCTCCTGGTAATATTCTTCGATCGAGTCGGGAATGTCGTAATGCACCACCATGCGTACGTCGGGCTTGTCGATCCCCATTCCGAAAGCGTTAGTGGCCACCATGATACGGCTGCGCCCGCTCATCCACAGGTCTTGTCGCAGCGCCCGCTCCGCAGCCCCGAGGCCGCCGTGGTAGAACTCGGCCGGAATGCCGTTGTCGTTGAGTTTTTGTGCGATCCGGGCCGTGCCTTCGCGCGTGCGCACATAGACGATTCCCTGCCCCGGCACGTTACGGATGATGCGTAACAGCTGTGTGTCTTTGTCTTCCGTCGCCCGTACCGAATAGGACAGGTTGGGCCGTGCGAACGGCGAGCGCATCACCGTCCCGTCGCGGAATTCCAGCCGCTCCATGATGTCCTGCACCACGGCCTCGGTCGCCGATGCCGGGAGCGCCAGCACCGGAGCGTCCGGCACGACCTTGCGCAGGGTGGCGATTTTCAGGTAAGACGGGCGGAAGTCGTAGCCCCACTGCGAGATGCAGTGCGCCTCGTCCACCGCCACCAGCGACACCTTCATCCGCATCGCCCGCATCCGGAACAACTCCGTAGTGAGCCGCTCGGGCGACACGTAGAGGAATTTCACGTCGCCGTACACACAGTTGTCCAGCGCGATGTCGATCTGGCGCCGGGACATGCCGCTGTGCACCGCCCGGGCCTGGATGCCCCGCCGGCGAAGCTTGTCCACCTGGTCCTTCATCAGCGCGATCAGCGGCGTGACGACGATGCACACCCCCGGCTGCACCACGCCCGGAAGTTGGTACAGCAGCGACTTGCCGCCGCCCGTGGGCATCAGCACCAGCGTGTCGCGTCCCCCCAGCACCGACTCGATCACCTGCCGTTGCACGGGACGAAATCCCCCGTAACCCCAATATTTCTTTAACGCTTCCTCTATGTGCGGCATACTGCAAAGGTAGCAATTTAACATGAACTCTGCTTAGGGGGCGAAGTCGCCATTGAGCCGACGACCTGTAAGGCGGTTGGCAAGCCCGCCCCCTGCACCCGGGGTCGGCCGGAAGGCCGGACGAGGGCACTGGACGAAGGAAAGTAACAGGGAGGGTAGGGGGGTATTCTCGGTACGTTATCGGCGTCGGGAAAGCCGGTAGCGTGTGGCCGGGATCAAAAATAAGATACAATGCGGTGACATATAGGCATCATGAATTCCTTATCCCGACCACACGTTATTCTCTAAGGGTTCAATTTCCCGCCGCTCGCGGCGATTATACTAAAATCTCCCGCGGCTGCGGGGGTACGCCGTAGGCGCAGGCTGCGGGATGTAAGTCTGCATTGCAGGCTTTCCTTCCTTCGCGCCCCGGCCATTCAAACAAGTTTGATGGCGCCCGGCTTGGCGTCGGTTGGCAGTTGCCGCAGGCAACTGCGCCCTTGTGATACCCCATGGCTTGAGTTACCCATGCTGCACATGGGTTTCCTCCCCGCGGCCCGGCATAACTCAAGTACATTCGGTTCTTCCCCCGCTCGCAGCGTCGGTTGCTGCGCGGTTTATTTCATAGGCTCATATAAAAAGCCCCCGGATGCGCTCCGGGGGCTTTCGGGGAGGGGTGGCAGCCTACAACTGCCCTTCGACGTTCCAGACGAAGGCGCGGCAGCCCTGCATACTCAGTTCGGCGTCGAGCGCACGCAACGCTTCGAGGGCCGGGCCGACTTTGTCGTCCTCGACGATGGCCAGCACCGACGAGTTCATCGACGGCCAGGTGTGGGTGCCGTAGTGGGGTTCGCCGGTGAACGATCCGCGTCCTTCGGTGAGCGCCCATTTGGTGAACCCGCGGATGCCCCGGCGGTCGAGGATCTCCTGGATACGGTCGGTCAGGGCCTGGTTGTACGATATAAATAGTGCTTTCATGTCTAAACGTTGTTTTTAGCCAGTTTTTTGCGTTCGCGGCGTATCTGCCCGCCGCTGAAATAGGAGTAGATCACAGGGATGATGACCAGCGTGAGGACCAGCGAGAAGGTCAGGCCGCCGATGATGGCGATCCCCATCGGTTGCCAGATCTCGGAACCTTCTCCGATGCCCAGCGCCATGGGGAACATCCCCAGGATGGTCGTCAGGGAGGT
>JAVBNK010000077.1:0-5353 GCA_031551595.1 Rikenellaceae bacterium
GCACGACACGCCCGGAGTATGCTTCATATTCTCTCCCACGATGGCCACTGTGGCCAGGTCGTGCTTGATCTTGATGTTGTTGATCTCCCCGAGGGCGATCTCCTCCCTGAATTCGGCGGTCAGCACGTCGCGGGCGTGCTCGGCATCGGTGTTGCGCACCCCGATCGAAGTGGTATTCTCCGAAGCGGCCTGCGACACGAGGAATACGCTGATCCCCGCTTTGGACAATGCCTTGAAAATACGGTAATTGACCCCGATCACGCCGACCATGCCCAGGCCCCGGATGGTGATGAGGCTCGTGTCGCTCACCGACGAGATGCCTTTGATCGGCTTGGTGGCGTCATGCACGCGGTCTTTCGAAATGAGCGTGCCGGGGGAAGCGGGATTGAACGTATTCCGAAGGATAATCGGGATATCCTTGTGATATACAGGAAATATCGTGGGCGGATAGACCACTTTCGCGCCGAAGTTGCACAACTCCATCGCCTCGACGAACGTCAGCCGCTCGATCACATAGGCATTGCCGATCACCCTCGGATCGGCGGTCATGAAGCCGTCCACGTCGGTCCAGATTTCGAGGATCGAGGCTTCCAGCGCGGCGGCGATCACCGCGGCTGTATAGTCCGACCCGCCGCGGCCGAGGTTGGTGATGTCGCCCGAAGTTTTATCCGTGGCGATGAAGCCCGGCACCACGCTCACCCGCGGCAATTGCGCGAACGTTTCGCGCACCAGCGGATTGGTGGTCTGGAAATCGACGATATGCTTATTGTAATAGGCCCTCGTTTTGATGAACTGCCGCGCATCGAACAGCGCCGCCCCTTCGATCACCCCGCTGACGATCACCGACGAAAGGCGCTCGCCGTAACTGACGATCGTGTCGAGCGTACGCGCCGAGAGGTCTTTGATGAGGAATACCCCGCGGTAGATATTGGTCAGTTCGTCCAGCATCGCCGCCACGTGGGCGGTCACATCGTCCTTTTTCGGCGCTGCGACCACGCTGTCGATCATCTCCCGGTGGCGCGTGACGATCTTTTCAAGTTCCGGCAGGTAGACGGCCTCACCCGCCGCGGCCATTCGGGCGGTCATCAGCAGGTGGTCGGTCATACCGCCCAGGGCCGATACGACAACGATCACATTCTCACTGCTTGATTCCACGACACGTTTGACGCTGAGCATTCCCTCGACGCAACCCACGCTCGTACCTCCGAATTTCAGAACTTTCATGGCTAATAAAATGGGGTTAGAAATTGTTTGAAATGGTTGAATCTGCAAAAATATATTTTTTTCGACGCATCTCCTAACGGAGCAGGGCGGTGTGGCGAAAAAATCCTATCTTTGCCCTCCGTAAACCAACTGAAAAAATCATGGAACTTCGTAAAATCCTCGCCATTTCGGGCTATCCGGGCCTCTACCGATATGTCGCACAGGGCAACAACGGCGTGATCGTCGAATCGCTCGTCGACGGCCACCGCATGAACGCGTCTGCCAGTTCGAAGGTCAGCTCGATGGGCGAGATCGCCATCTTCACCGACACCGAAGACGTGCCTCTGGCCAAAGTGTTCGAAGCGCTCTACGCCCACACCGAAGGCAAACAGACCATCAGCCCGAAATCCGACCCGGCCGAGTTGAAAAAGCTTTTTTCGGCGGTGCTGCCCGACTACGACCGCGACCGCTTCCATGTGTCGGATATGAAAAAGGTGGTTTCGTGGTTCAACGCGCTGGTCGAGCACGGCATGACCGACTTCAAACTCGACGACGGGGATGAAGCCGCCGAAGAATAACTCTCGCACTGCGATCGTCATAGGGGCTACGTCGGGCATAGGCCGCGCCGTAGCCCTTTCGCTTGCCTCCGAAGGTTATCGCGTGGGCATCACCGGGCGGCGCACCGCCCTGCTCGGCGAATTGGCCGCGGCGGATCCGGACGCATTCGTAGCCCGCAATTTCGATATCTCCGACCCAGCGGCGACCGCCGCCGCGCTCGATGCCCTTGCCGTTGAATTAGGCGGTATAGGCCTCGTGTTTATAAGTTCCGGCACGGGCGACATCAACGCCTCGCTCGACCCCGCCGTCGAGCAAAATACCATCGACACCAACGTCACGGGATTTACCGCAGCCGCCTGTTGGGCATTCTCGCGCTTCGAGCGGCAGGGATACGGCCACCTGGCGGCCGTCACGTCTGTTGCCGCCCTGCGCGGCGATCGGCACGCGCCGGCTTACAGCGCCACCAAAGCTTTCCAGTCGAATTATCTCGAAGGGTTGCGGGGACGTGCACGCCACAGCGGCCTGCCGGTCCACGTCACCGACATCCGCCCGGGATTCGTGGATACGGCGATGGCCAAAGGCGACGGGCTTTTCTGGGTCGCACCCGTCGACAAAGCCGTACGGCAGATCATGCGTGCGATCCGCCGCCGCCGGAGCGCGGTTTACATCACCCGCCGCTGGCGCATGGTCGCATGGCTGCTCAAGGCCTTACCCCGCGGGCTGTACGATAAAATATAGGTTGGATTAATTCCGTCTCTTTTTCGCCTGATGGCGAGTTACTTTTTGTCATCGCACAAAAAGTAACCAAAAAAGCTATGGCCCGTCGAATCCGCTGGATTTTTATGCGGTGTGCCTAAAACGACGAACGCCTCCTTTTTAGTCGCCTGCGGCGCCTAACAGTCGTTGGACAAGCGTCGTTTCTTAACGGCGCACCGCATGAAAATCCCGGGCGCTGATTCTCCAAGGGCCAGACCTGGCGGAGGAAAACGAACCTTTGTCCTTACCGAACTGTTTTCACGGACCGGATCTAAATCTGCCATGGCCAGGCAAATAAAACGGCGCACAGGGTATGTGCGCCGTAACTTTCGGAACATGCCCTCAGAGGAACGCCCCGATCGCTTCGCGCAGCCTTTGCGGAAGATACGGTTTCGAGATCACGTCGTTGCATCCGCTTTCGAGCGCCCAGCGCTGTTCGACGAAAAACTCGTTGGCCGTCACCGCAACGATCGGCACCGACGAAGACATGGCCCTTATCCTGCGCGTCGCCTCGATGCCGTTCATCCCCTGCATACGGATATTCATCATCACCAGGTCGGGGTTTTCGAAGATGAACATCCCGACGGCCTCATTGCCGTTGCGGGCACGGACCAGTTCGTATTGCGTACCCAACAGTTCGGCGGCCCGGGCGAATCCTTCGTCCGACTCGTCCGTCACGAGGATCTTTTTACGCGAATCGATCTCCCCGGAGGGTTTGCACGGCGGGAGCGGTTCTTCCGGCTGGTGGCGGTAGGGAATCGTGAACCAGAACGTGCTTCCCGCACCTTCTTCCGACTCCACGCCGATCCGGCCGCCGAGGCGCTCAACGATGCTTTGGCTGATCGACAACCCCAGGCCGCTGCCTATGGCCGCATCGTCCAGTTTCTCGAAACGGTCGAATATCCTGCCCAATTTGTTTTTTGGAATGCCGCACCCGGTGTCCGCCACCGCGAAACGCAATATATCGTCCTGCTCTTCCAATTTTATAGTGATATGGCCCTCGGTGGTATTCTTCACCGCGTTCGTGATCAGGTTCAGCAACACCTGCATCAGGCGTTTGCGGTCGGTCTGCGCCTTGATCTCGCGGTCCGGGCACTCGACCCTCAGTCCGACGCCCGGATGGATCTTCATGCTGTTGGTTTTCGCGGCCTCATCGACCAGCGAGGTCACGTCGGTTTCCGCGAAATTCATCCCGCTTTTGCCCGATTCGATACGCGACAAGTCGAGGATGTCGTTGAAAAGCTGCATCAGCAATTCGCTGTTCGCACGCACGATCCTCATATATTCCTCCCTGACCCGGGGATCGGTTTCCGTGGCGATCACTTCCGTAAAACCGACGATGGCGTTGAGCGGGGTGCGTATCTCATGGCTCATATTGGCCAGGAACGTCGATTTCATGCGGTCGGCCTGTTCGGCTTTCTGCCTGGCTTCAAGCAATTCCTCGATGCTGCGTATCCGTTCGCTGATATCCCTGAATTTGGCGTAAAGCCTGCCGCCTCCGACCGGGACCAGCCGTGCCTGCCAGTAGTAGCGTTTACCGAGCATATCCTGGCGGTATTCGATTTCCTTGTATTGCCCCGTACGGAAACATTCCCGGACGTACGACTCGAACATCT
Source organism: Rikenellaceae bacterium (assembly GCA_031551595.1). Classification (GTDB taxonomy): domain Bacteria; phylum Bacteroidota; class Bacteroidia; order Bacteroidales; family Rikenellaceae; genus JAVBOW01. Next base: position 4,134 of record JAVBNK010000077.1, read on the forward strand.
CGAAAACCTCGGGTACGAAGATCGCCCGGATGTTCGAACCGACCAGTTCCTCGCGGGTGTGGAACAGTTGTGTCGCCTCGGCCATGATCAGGTCGAGGATATTGAGGTCGGCATCGAGCACCATGATGAAGTCGGGCATCGCATTGATCATTTTGCGATACTGCTGCTCATGGCTTTCGTCGATCCGGTCGATGACGGTATGGCACATCAGTTTCGACGGTGAGCCGTCGGGGTCGAACGAGCGGTAGACATGGCTTTTCATCCAGCGGGTTTCGCCGTTGCGGCCGATGAACCGGAACCGGACGCTGGCCGCGGGGGAGGCCGAACCGAAAGCCACGGAAAGGGCTTTACGATCTTCTTCAGGAGTGAATTTCCCCGCCTCTTCGAGCGATCCGAAAACCACGCCTATTTTACTAAGTTCCAGTACTTTGAAATAGTCGTTCAGGAATGTGGTCCGCCTGGATTTTATATCGTACACCCAAATGCCTGCCTTGTATGCGGCCGACATGGCCAGGAAGTGCTCCAGATATTCCTTCGCTTCGGAAGCGTCGATATCGACGGGCAAGACACCTTCCGCCAGATTTAATTTTACGTCCATTTTCGATAATCGATCTTGAATATATTCTGACAAATATAGTGCAAAATTGATAAAAAACAGCTTTTTACAGTTTCTTTCATCGATGGGGCCAATAAAACCCCCGAGTAGTCTGGCACTCGGGGGTTATTATCCAGGGGATCGATTTTACCCCCTGACACATTGGGCCGGTTTACGGAAACAGGCCGGGATTACATTTGCAACGTGCCGCTATATTTATTAGGCTGAGATTTAGCCTCTCCCTGACTGATCTCAACCTTCCCGTCGGGGTAGACGGTCAATTTAAAATCGAAGAGAAGGGATTTGTCCAATCTCGGGATATACTGATCGATGGCAAAGAATACTTCCAACCGTCCTTTTTTGCCCTCCCTGACTTCGTATTTTGCGATTTTGTGTTTGAATGCCGGCAGCGGTTTTCCTTTTTGAAAAAGATCGTTGGGTTCCAACAGATCGAAGTTCGCCATGTAATCATAGCCCATGCATGAAACGGGCGTATCTCCTTTCATATACATGTAACCGGCCTCCTGTGGATGAATAGCAGGATCACCACCGGCTGTGATGTAGACGGGATTTATAATCCCGGATTCAGGGACATCGATCCGGTAGTCCCGGCTTTCGATTTTGG
>JAVBNK010000131.1:0-3387 GCA_031551595.1 Rikenellaceae bacterium
CCACCTGGCCGAGCTGTTCATCGATACCGTCGATTTTTCATCGATCAGCCCGCGGCAGGCCCTGCGGCGCATCACGAGCACCAACCTTGCACAGCACGAGGCCGAAGTGGCCGGATGCGACTGGATCGCCGCCATGTCCCACTACGGATCGTGGGAATACTTTTCCGCCTACCAACTGCTCACGCAGGCACGGGTGGCCGGGGTGTACCACCCGCTGGCCGACCCGGCCTTCGACGAATTCTATAAGCGTGTGCGCACACGTTTCGGCATGGAAACAGTGCCTATGAAGTCGCTGATGCGCTACATCATCGCCCGCCGCAACGAAGGTCCCGGACGCCGCCCCATCGCCGTGGGGCTGATCGCCGACCACGCCCCCAAAACGTCCGCCGACCAACCGTGGGTCGATTTCCTGCACCAGCCCACGCAATTCCTCGAAGGCGTCGGACGGCTGGCCGTCACGTTCGGTATGCCGGTCTATTTCCTGCATATGCGCAGGGTGGGCACGGCACGCTACGAAGCACGCTTCGAACGCATTTACGACGGTTCGGCCGGGGTCGATCCGGACCAGATCACGCTGCGATACGCCGCGCTCCTGCAGCGCGCCATCCTTGAGTGCCCGCCCTACTGGACGTGGTCGCACAAGCGGTGGAAACGCCTGCCCGCTCCCGGTTCGAACCCTGTCGTCCACCCGTTACCCGAAGCATAATGCCTATTGTCAAAGTAGTCATACTCAACTGGAACGGCGCACACCACCTGCGCACGTTCCTGCCGTCGGTGGTGGCGAACACCCCCGCCGGAGTGGATATCGTGGTGGCTGACAACGGCTCGACGGACGGCTCGGCGGAGATGCTTCGCCGCGAATTCCCGGCGGTCGCCGTCGTGGAACTGGACCGCAATTACGGCTTTGCCGAAGGCTACGACCGTGCCCTGGATTGCATCGAAGCCGATTATTACGTGCTGATGAATTCCGACGTGGAGGCTGCGCCGGGATGGTTCGCACCTCTTCTGGATGCGATGGAGGCCGATCCGCAACTGGCGGCAGCGGCTCCGAAACTGCTTTCTTACACCGACCGCGGGCGGTTCGAATATGCCGGTGCGTGTGGCGGGTTCATCGACGCGCTGGGCTACCCGTTCTGCCGCGGGCGCATTCTGGGAACTGTGGAAGAGGATCGCGGACAATACGACGCTCCCCGTACGGTATTCTGGGCCTCAGGCGCATGTATGATGGTACGGGCGCAGGTATTCCATGACCTGGGCGGCTTCGACCCATGGTTTTTTGCCCACATGGAGGAGATCGACCTCTGCTGGCGGATGCAGTTGCGGGGCTGGCGCATCGGCGTGGCGCCTTTATCGAAGGTTTATCACCTCGGCGGAGGCACCCTGCCCAACGACAACCCGCGGAAAATCTACCTCAACTACCGCAACAACCTGGCGATGCTCTACAAAAACCTCGCGCCCGGGCACCTCGGCGTCACATTATTCGTCCGCATGGTGTTGGACGGCCTTTCGGCGCTGGTGTACCTGCTGCAAGGCAGGCCCGCCTTCCTGAAGGCCGTATGGCGGGCCCATGCCGACTTCCGCCGGCGGCGGCCGCAGCTGCGCGAAGCCCGCCGTGGAATACAGGCCCAGGCCCTCGCCCGCCCGCAGGGCGTCTACCGGGGGTCGGTGCTGCTGCGGTATGTCCTCGGCCGGAAAAAATTCGGAAAAATGATGTGACGCCATACATAAAAAACGCAATTATATACGAACCTCTTTTCCCCCGGGCCGCCATGCGACCCGCAGCCCCACCAAAAGCCGCAGAACGGCTCGGGGACGAAACTATTATGGGTGTGTAAAGTATATGATCAACCGAAAAATGCCTGCCGCATTACTGCACGGCAGGCATTTTTCGATACGAGGCCACTATTTGATCTCGACCAGGCGCTCTTTGGCGGCTTCGGGATGCGGAGCGGTCTTGGGAATGGTGATGTGTCGCACGCCGTTATCCATGTTGGCCGAAATCTTTTCAGGCTTGATGTTATCCGGCAGCACCATCGCCTGCTGGAAATGGGTGTACGAAAACTCGCGGCGCAGGTAACGCCCCTCGTTGCCCTTTTCGATGGCCTTATCGACTTTCTCCCACTCTTTCTGTGCCTTTTTCGTAGCCTTGGCCTTGTCGGCGTCGGGGGCTTCGCTGCCGCTTTCGGAGCGGCGCTCCATGGTCACCACCAACTGGTTGGCCTCATTGATGCGCACGTTGAAATCGTCGCGCGTCATGCCCGGCGCAGCCACCTCAACGCGGTATTCCTTAGCGGTTTCGATCACATTGATCGCCGGGGCCGTGGCGTTGGTGCGCGCCATCCAGCGGTTGTCGAAAAAATCGTCGAAAATGTCGGGAAGCCACATGCTTTCCCTGCGGACTGGTAACATAATTGATTATATTTGCCGTTAGACATAAGGTATTCGGTCCCGTAAATTTCAAAAGCCGTGCCATGAACTACCTGATCCGGACATTCGTTTTAGCGGGCTGCGCCACAGCCTGCGCATGCGTCACGATAGACACCAGGCACAGCCGGGAACCACGTAACTGGACGGCAAAAAAAACCGCCGAAGAGAAAATCGCGTACAATGAATTTTACAAGAATTCCCGACAGGAAGGAAAATTTTATGTCAGCCTGGGACTGCCCTATGTGAATACGATCGGTTTCGCCGCCGAAACGCCCGGGCGGACAGTGGCACAGACCGGATTCGTGGGTCTCAGCGCCGGGATGGAATACCATTTTACCGGCCGGTGGTCGGTGGCCGGGGAGGGCTGGCTGCTCGCTGCCGTCTTCGCACCGATCGGCCCGATAGACTACGTCGGCGAACGCGAATGGAATAATGCCGCAGGAGGGTCGGTTTCGTTCAATTACCATCTCGACCGCTTCTCGTTCGGGGCCGGGCCGTGCCTGACACGGTATATATGGAGATATAGCTGGGATTGCGGTTTGTGGGGCGAAGAAAAAGAAACACACGTTTGCGACCCCGTGGCCGAGAGCGAATACGGATTGCCCGAAGGCGCGTTCAATGCCACCAACGCACTGGGAGGCACCCTGAACGCTTACTGGAAAGTGGGGATTACACGCATTGGCGCCGTCTACCGGCCCACGTTCTATAATCTCGGGCACAACGGAGGATTTACCTATGCGCACAGCATAAGCCTCGACATCAAATTCCTCATCAACACGGGGAAAAAATTAAGGCCTGCCCGGCGATTTATATGGTAGGGGGTTATCCACAGCCATTGACACGTTATCAACATTACAATGTTAATAAGTCGGCGGCGGCAAGCCGGGGAAGAACGCCGGCCACACGCTCGGCCAATGTACTGTAATACAGCGCACCGTCACACTCCAACAGCCCGGCGAT
>JAVBNK010000178.1:0-4990 GCA_031551595.1 Rikenellaceae bacterium
GCACCGTTTCGCTCTCACCGCCGCGGATATCGCGCGGCAGGCAAAAGAGATGTTGAAAAAATAAAAAATACCATCATGGAAATCATACCTATCGGGTGCACCCGGGCCGGGCTGGTGCTCAAAAAAGAACTGATCGCACACCTTGAACAAAAAGGCTTTGCCGTGGAGGATCTGGGCATGCGCGAGGATGGGGAATTCGTCCCCTACCACCGGGCGGCGATGGCCGTGGCCGAAACGATCTCGAGCAGGAAATACCGCCGCGGGATCATCATCTGCGGCACCGGAGCGGGCAGCGTCATCACGGCGGCCAAATTCAAAGGGGTCTATCCCGTCCATGTGACCGACGTCTTCATGGCCGAGCGGGCCCGTGCGGTGAACGACTGCAACGTGCTGGTCTTCGGCGAGTGGCTCACCCCGCCGCAGCACGCTTGCCGCATCGTCGACGCCTGGCTCGAAACGGAATTCGGGACCGGGGTGGACGAGGCGTGGAAGCGCACGCTCCGCGGGTTCTATGAAGAAATTCAGGCGTTCGAGGAGGAGCAATTCGCAAAATGATGCTGGAGCAGGCTCTCACTTCGACGAAGATCATACAGACCGACCGCCTGACGGCCTCGGAGCTCGACCGGCTGCTTTTCTACTGCGGCGGGCTTGGCGCGCGCGTGGCCGTGATCGAGGACAACCGCCCGTTCCCCGTGCGGGACGGGATGCTCGAGGAGCTGGCCGGCCTGCGCCCGCTGGTGCGGCTGAACCGTGTGTTCCCCGACCCGAAGGTGACCGACATCATGAAGATGGCGGAGGTGCTCAAGGGCCGGCGGATCGATGTGATCGTCGGCATCGGCGGCGGTAGCACGCTCGATTCGGCCAAAGCGGCAGCGGTTGTGCTGAGCAACGGCGGCGACTTGGAGGAATACCTGGGCCCGGCGCCGGAGCGCCGGATCGAAAAACGCGACATCCGGCTGATCCTGATCCCCACCACGGCAGGTACGGGCTCGGAGGTGACCAAATTCGGAGTCTACACCGCCCGCACCGGGCGGAAATACACGCTCAACAACCCGCTGTTGCAGGCCGACGTGGCAGTGCTCGTGAACGAGTACACCTACAATTTGCCGGCCCCGTTGACGGCGGCTACGGCGTTCGATGCGCTCTCGCATGCCCTCGAAACGATCTGGAACCGCAACGCCACGCCGATTTCGGACCAGGTCGCGATCGAGAGCGCCGTCCACATCCTTCAATGGATGGAGCACGCCTATGACCATCCCGTGGAGGGGCGCCGCGAGCTGCTCGAAGGGGCCTGCATGGCCGGGATTGCATTCAACATGACCGGCACGGCGGCCGTCCACGCCCTTTCGTTCGTCCTCTCCGAGGAGTGGCACGTCCCGCACGGCGTGGCGTGCGCTTTCACGCTCGAGGACGTATTGCTGCTCAACCTGGCCGACGAGGCGACCCGTGAAAAACTGCTCCGGGTAGCGCGGGCAGTGCTGGGCGAGGCCCGCGACGACGAACTGATCCCGAAATTGCTCGTGCACATCACGGAATTGAAGCGAAAATTCGGTCTGCCGTCCACGTTCGCCGACCTGGGGATCGAGGGCGATGCGCAGAAGCTTGCCCCGCTCTTCGACAAGGCGATGAACGACCCGAAGATGCACAATAACGTTATCTCCATGACGCGCGAGAGTATTCACAACCTGATTGTGCAAAAATGTCGACGCTGACGATCCTATTGTTGGTCGGGCTGGTGGTCTTCATCACCCACGCCCTGGAGGCGGTCACCGGCTTCGGCTGCACGGTGCTGGCGATGCCCTTCGTGATCGCCATTACGGGCGACATCGCCTTCGCCAAGATCATCCTCAGCGTCCTGGCCTGGCTGCTGGCCCTTTACATCGCGCTGACCAATTGGCGGTCGATCAACTGGCGGCAGTTTGGGATCATCGTCCTGCTCGCTGCGGCCGGCATGCCCCTGGGGATCTACGCCTTCAAGTCGCTCGACGCGAATATCCTGACCCGCATCCTGGGTGGTTTTATTGTACTGACGGCCGGCATCCAGCTCTACAGGCTGTGGGGGAAGAAGGGTGCCGTATCCGGGCGGTTCCACCCGCTGAACTACGGTTACCTCTTCGCAGGGGGCGTGGTGCACGGCGCGTTTGCCACGGGCGGTCCACTGATCGTGCTCTATTCGACCAAAAAACTGAGTGGAAAGGCCCAGTTCCGCGCCACGATGTGCTTATTGTGGGCGAGCCTCAATACGATCCTCATCGTCCAGTATGGGTTGGATGGCGCGCTGACCCGCGCGGTTGGTACCGACCTGCTGCTCCTGCTGCCTTTCCTGGCGGCGGGGATCGTAGCGGGAGAGTGGGCCCACCGGCGCGTGAATGAAATGCTGTTCAAAAAAGTCGTATTTTGCATGCTGCTTTTGGTGGGCGTCGTGATGCTCATACCCTAACGTGTATTTCGGATAGGGATTCATGTATTATATCGTGAAAATGGAAACAACATACTATAAATCCCTATCCGAAATACACGTTAACGGCTTCTTTGAAGCCGCGTCTCTACCCCCATCCAAACCCTCCCCTAGGGGAGGACTTTGCAAACGGCCGTCGGCCGTTTTCCCAATGATTAATGGATTTTAAACCACACTGATATGACCCAAACGCAAAAAACATTGGTGGGGCCGATGCTGATCATGGTCGGCATGTTCTCGGTGCTGGGATTCGCCGTCGGGATCGACGCGTTCTTCATCCCCTTCGTCAAGAAGGCCTTCGGGATCTCCAACGCGATGTCCTACCTCGTTTTCGCCGCGACCTACGCCTCGTTTGTGCTCTTTAGCGTGCCCTCGGGCCTGCTGATCAAAAAGACGGGATACCGGGGCGGGATGGTGACCGCTTTCGCCCTGCTGGCACTCAGTTTTCTGTTGATCGCCGTCGCGTCGCTCTCGTTCAACTACGCCATCTTCCTCGGCGCGCTCTTTGTCAACGGCATGGGGCGCGTGGTGCTGAATGCGGCCGTCAACCCCTATGTGACGATCCTCGGCCCGCAGGAGAGCGCGGCCCGGCGGATCAGCATCATGGGGATCAGCAACAAGATCTCGTACGCCGCCGCGTCGCTGATCCTAGCGATCTTCCTCGACCTGAACGACGTGCAGCTCGGCGACACGGTCATCCCGTTCTGCGTGATCGCCGTGATCGTGCTGGCGATGGGCATCGCGTCGTATTTCGCGCCGCTGCCCGAACTGAAGGCGGAAGGGGAGGACGGCAACGACCGCACGCCCGTTTCACAGGGCGTGGCCGCGGCCAATCGCAAAAGAAGCATCCTGCAATTCCCGCACCTGATCCTGGGCGTGGCGGCTTACTTTTTCTACACGGGTGTGGAAGTGACGGCGCTCGGATCGATCAACCACTATGCCAGCGAACTCGGGCTGGCCAACCCGCAGAACTACGTTTGGTTCACCTCGGGCGCCATGGTGCTCGGCTACCTCTTCGGGGTGGCGTTCATCCCCAGGGTGATCAGCCAGGTGACGGCGCTTCGCATCTCGGCCGTGCTGGGACTGGTGTTCTGCTGCCTGCTCCTGGCGATGCCCGCGGCGGCTTCGATCTATTTTCTGGCGCTGCTGGGCCTGGCCAACGCCCTGATCCTGCCGGCCATCTGGCCGCTGTCGCTGGCCGACCTGGGGAAATTCACGAAACTTGGCTCCGGCCTGCTCGTCACGGGCGGGCTCGGGGGCGGGATCATCCCGCTGCTCTACGGCGTGACCACCGATGCAATCCACTCCGCGCAATGGGCCTACGCGATCTGCATCCCTTCGTACCTCGTCATTCTCTATTTTGGACTCAAAGGATATAAATTACGAACGAAAGAATCATGAACATGAACAGAACCGCAAGGGCTGACGAGATCTGCGGATTGAACCGACTGAGTGAGCAGGAAGTAGAGGAACGGGCCGGGGAAAACCTGCTCGTATTGGAGGGGTTGGATGAACTGCACCGCTGGTTCGCCGACCATGTGTGCGACCTGATCGCCCGCAACAATGCACAAGGAAAGGCAACCGCAGGGGTTTTTCCCTTCGGGCCGGTGGGACAATACCCGCTTTTTATCGAGCGGGTCAATCGGGAGGGTATCTCGCTGGCCCGCACGACCTTCTATTTTATGGACGAGTATTGCGACCCGGACGGCCGGGAGGTTGAGGAGGCGCATCCACTGAGCTTCCGCAGTAAGCTGTACGATCTCTTTGCGCAGATCGATAAACGGCTGCTGCCAAACGTTGAGAACGTGGTCTTTCCGTCGCACGACAACCTGCCGGAACTGGCTGACCGGATCGCCGCGCAGCCGCTCGACGTTACTTACGGCGGGGTGGGGATCCACGGGCACCTCGCCTTCAACGAACCGGCGCCGGGGGTACGCGAAAGCGATCCGTACATGGTCGGGCTGAACGACTTCACGGTGACGATCAACGCCATCCGCGCCGGGATCGGGGGCAATCTCGAGGGTTTCCCGCGCCACGCGCTCACCCTGGGGATGAAACAGTTGTTCGCGGCCGAAAAAATGGTTATCTTCTGCCGCAACGGCACCGAGGAGATCGACTGGGCGAACACCGTCCTGCGCCTGGCCCTGTTCGGCACGCCGGGCGACGACTACCCGGTGACCTACCTCAAGCAGCACCCCGACTGGCTCGTTGTCACCGACCGCAACACCCTGAAAACCCCCATCGCGATATAGAATTTGTCTAAAGATGAAAAAACTGACTGCCCGTTTCGTGAAAACCCTCGTCTGCCTGCTGGCGGTCGCAGGCACATCCTGTGCGTCGAACCCATTACAACTGGCCGACGGCGGGATGGCCCGCTACGCCGTGGTGATCGATCCGGAAGCCTCCCCGGCCGAAAGTTTTGCAGCGCAGGAACTCGCCCGCTACCTGCGCGAAATATCGAGCGCGGGGTTCGCCGTCCTGTCACAGGCCGAGGGGCCTGCCATTTTCGTCGGCAAGAGCGACCGCTTTGCG
>JAVBNK010000127.1:0-4582 GCA_031551595.1 Rikenellaceae bacterium
TCCATCATGCCGGGCATCGAAGCGCGCGCGCCCGAGCGGACGGACATCAGCAGCGGGGTGGTGTCGCTGCCGAATTGCGTTCCGGTGATTTTTTCCATGCCTTCCATGGCCTTTTCGACGGCCGGGCGGATCATTTCTATGACGGCCTGCTGGCCGCTTTTGTAGTACTCCGTGCAGACTTCCGTAGTGATGGTGAAGCCCGGGGGTACGGGAATGCCTATCAGGTTCATTTCCGCAAGGTTGGCGCCCTTGCCACCAAGCAGTTCTTTCATCTTGCCATTACCTTCGGCCTGCTTGTTCCCGAAAGTGTAGACTCTTTTTTGGTTCGGCATACGATTTCCGTGTTAGTTTACGCGTGCAAATGTAATAAATTTTCATGATTACATACTATATCTATACTAAACGGGCCTGCAACATTCGTCCCGGCGAGCCCGCAGCCGGCGGCCTTGCATAGCGGGGCCGGGTGCGACGCAGGCAAAGCAACCCCCAACGCCATCCGTGTAAAAAAATAGTATAACGCGTTGTGCATTTAGACAGGATAAGTCGTCTTAATGCCAATGGACTGATACTCAGATTTACAAAGCAAATTTGTCGGCCCGCAGCCACCCGGCGCGGAGGGCCGGAAATGTCGCTACGCTCCAATTGACTCCCTCCGCTGGCTGCGAACCGACGGAGCGCGATCGGATGTAGCCGACTTATAATCAATATTTTTGAATAAAAATAGCAACAGCCATCCTAAATGCACAACGCGTTAGTATATGATCATCAAAAATCTCTTGATGTTGCCTGTAAGCGGGACGGGTCAGAAATTCAGGTACATGTACACGGGCAGGTGGTCGCTGTATCCGGCGGTGTAAATGCCGTTCGAGAAGGTGCGCAGGGGGTATCCGCGGCGGCCGGAGGGGTCGAGCATCCACTCGCGCACGAACACCCCGCACGAGTCGTAGCGCAGCCTGCCGCCGCCGGTGAGCGCGGTACAGGCGATGATCTGGTCGTACATCAGCCAGCGGTCGTTCCATGCGTAGCTTCCCATACCCCGGCGGACGGCTTGCGCCGTGGGGTTGAACCAGCGGGGAGGGCCGACAGCCGTGCGGACGATGCGGTCGCGGGGCGCGGCGTTCATGTCGCCCATGACGACCGGGCAGCCGCCCGCCGCGAGGAGCGAATCGGCCAGCCGGGCCAGCGAGGCCATTGCCCTTCGGCGCATGTCGGCCGCGTTGAGGTTCGAGGGCATGTGCGCCACGACCAGGTCGACGGATTGTCCTGCGAGTTTGCCTTTTACGTGAAGGAAGCCGCGTCCGGCGGACGAGGGCGCGAGGCGTGCGCCGCGCGGGTCGGGAAAAAATTTATCGCCTTTGTAGAGCAGGGCCTGCCCGATGCCGCGGCGGTCGTTTCCGGTGAGGCGGACGTAGGCGTAGTCGGTCTTGCAGGTGCGGACGAGGTCGCGCAGGACGGTTTCGTTCTCAACCTCGGCCAACCCCACCACGTCGAGGTCCATCGCGTCGAGCACCCGGGCCAGGTGGGCGATCTTGGTGTTGTAACGCGCGGTATTCCAGTGGTAACGGCCTTCGGGCGTGAAGTCGGCGTCGTCGGTAAAGGGGTTGCGGACGGTATCGAAAAGGTTTTCGACGTTCCAGAAGCCGATGGATACGCGGGATTGCGCCGGGGATGCCAGCGCCATGATGGCGAAAAGGATAAGCAGAAAATATTTCAAGGGTAGGAGCTTTTTAAAAAAGCCCCCGGTTGCCCTACGGGTTACCAAACCGCAAGCATGCACTGTCGTACACCAGCAAACTGAACCGGGGGATTGACCCAGGCTGTTTGCAGCGCAGACAGTCATAAAAAATGCAACGGTTTGGTAACCGTTGCAAATATAGCAAAATTATAGTTATCAGGCAGACCGGACCTTTGGCAGTCAAAAAACCCCCCGGCTTTTTTCGTATAAGTCGTCAAACCACACGCCAATACGTTTACACGGTACCGGAGCCGAGGGGCTTTGCCTCATCCGATATCGTACAAACTTTTATGGATTTCGTTTGACGACCGCTGCAAATATACGAAAGTTTTAGATTAACCCCTATTCCGCATAGCGGACCTGGAAGAAATATTCCGAAGGTATTTCCTTCTCCTTACAGGGGCGAAGCAACTGCCCGTAGCCGGCGGAGGGCGAATTGGGGCCGCAGGCGAAATTTCCGGCCCTCCGCCCGGAGTGGCTGCGGGCTGACGGCCTTGCCAAGGCCGGCTATCATGTCAGTATTTTAAGCCTGCAAATGTGGAGGTCGCATCAAAGATAAGGGCCGCAGGCATGGCGTTTTGCCGAAACAAAATGCAAAAGATTCACCCGGCCGCCCTTCGGGGCGAAAACACGTTTGTAACTTTACCGGATCGAGGTCGCAGGTTTTCCATGCGCCGGAGGTGCCTATTCTTTATTCTGCGCCTGGCGGGCCAACAGGTAGAACACCTCGTCCATGCCGGCCGCGCCGAACCGCGCTTTGAGGGCGGCGGGGGTGTCGAGCGCCTCGATGCGCCCGTCGACCATGATCGACACCCGGTTGCAGTATTCCGCCTCGTCCATGTAGTGGGTCGTGACGAACACCGTGATCCCGCGCCCGGCCGCATCGTAGATCAGTTCCCAGAACTGGCGGCGGGTGGCCGGATCGACCCCGCCCGTGGGCTCGTCCAGGAACACGATGCGCGGATCGTGGAAAATCGCCACCGAAAAGGCCAGCTTCTGCTTCCACCCCAACGGCAATTCGCTGACCAGCGTGTTCCGCTCCGACTCGAAATCGAGCGCGGCCAGCAATTCGTCCGTTTTGGCGGCGATGCGCCGGGACGACATGCCGTAGATGCCGCCGTAGAGGCGTATGTTTTCCCATACCCGCAGGTCGGGGTAGAGCGAAAAGCGCTGGCTCATGTAACCGATGCTGCTTTTGACCATTTCGGGCTCGGTGCGGATGTCGTAACCGGCCACGTAACCCTTGCCCGAGGTGGGCTTGCTCAACCCGCACAGCATGCGCATCGCCGTGGTTTTCCCGGCGCCGTTCGCCCCCAGGAAGCCGAAGATCTCCCCGCGTTCCACACGGAACGAGATCGCATCGACCGCCGTGAACGACCCGAAACGCTTCGTCAGGTTTTCCGTTACGATCACTGCGTCGTTCATGGCCGCTGGCGTTTTTCGAGTTGCATGTAACAATCTTCTATCGAGGGGTCTATCGCCCGTATGTTCACGTCGGCATGGCCTTTCGCGCGCAGGAAAGCTTCGAGTTGCCGTATTTCGCGGCCCGGGCCGACGGTCAGGTGGTGAACGTCGCCGAAAGCGAAACAGCTCTCCGTACCCTCCCACTCGCGGATGTCGCGCAGCAGGGCCGGCATATCGGACGCCCGGGCCGACCACAGCCCCCGCCCGAACGACGCCCGGATCGCTTCCGGCGTGTCGATGGTCAGGAAGCGGCCGTCCCGCATCAGTGCGATGCGGTCGCACAGCGACGCCTCGTCCATGTAGGGGGTCGAAACGAGGATTGTGATGCCCTGGGCCTTCAGCCGCGCCAGCATGGCCCAGAACTCCTTGCGCGACACGGGATCGACGCCCGTCGTAGGTTCGTCCAGCAGCAGCACCGATGGCTTGTGGATCAGCGCGCAGCACAACGCCAGCTTCTGTTTCATCCCGCCTGAAAGGGCTGCCGCACGGCGCGTGCGGAAGGGCTCCAGCTGGACGTAAATATCTTTGATCAGGTCGTAATTCTTTTCTATGGTGGCGCCGAATACCGAAGCGAACAGCCTCAGGTTTTCCTCGACCGTCAGGTCGGGATAGAGCGAGAAACGGCCCGGCATGTAGCCTACCCGCAGGCGGATATCGCGGTACTGCCTGACCGTATCGAAGCCGTCGACCAGGGCCGTACCCGCGTCGGGCGTGAGCAGCGTGGCCAGGATGCGGAAAAGGGTGGTCTTGCCTGCGCCGTCGGGGCCGATGATGCCGACGATCTCGCCCCGCGAAGCCTCGAACGTGACCCCGCGCAGGGCCTGATGCTGCCCGTAGCTTTTGGTGATGCCTTCGACGCGGATGGGTTGCATTTTTGACTCCGTTTGAAATTTATTCATCAATATTGTTACGGCCCTTTCGGGCCCTTTTAACTCCGTTTTCCATCTGTTAGCATGGCATAGTCCGCAGAACGGCCTCTGCCCGACGCCATGTTACCCGCTTGCGATCGTGAACCCGCCCGGCAGACAGCCGGGCCCGGCTCGGGCGTCGGGTTTAGGGTCGTCCCCGTTCCGCAGGGCACCGCTGTGCGCCCCGGGCGGCGCTGAAAAATTATCCCGGAACGGCCCGATAATCCTACGCGGCAATCACATTCGGACAACGTCCTATTTTTCGAAATTAAGTTGCCCGTACATGCCGATCTTCAGGTAGCCGTCGTTCTCCACGGCCACCTTCATCGCATAGACCAGGTCGGCGCGTTCGTCGCGCGTCTGGATGGTCTTGGGGGTGAATTCCGAGCGGTCGCTGATCCACGCGATGCGCCCCGCGTATTCGCGCTGGCCCTCGGCGCCGAAGTCGGCATAGACTTTCACCGTATCGCCTAAT
>JAVBNK010000084.1:0-4319 GCA_031551595.1 Rikenellaceae bacterium
AAGAATACGCAGCCGACAATTACGGTTACGAGTTCCTTAAGTCGCACGGAGTCAACCCCTGGGCAATGGCCCTTTCGTTCGAGAAGCTGGCCTCGCTCGAAGCCCGGGCGGGCGCCGCGCAAAGCACCGCACTGCAACAACTTTTCTCGACACATCCCGACATCAAGGCGCGCACGAAGGTGATGATTGACCGCGCCACAGCAGACGGTTTCAAACGCCCGGCGACCACAAAATAATGGAAACGGCCGTTTACGCAGGAGGGTGCTTCTGGGGGATGGAGTATTACATGCTGCGCCAGCCGGGCGTCGTGTCGGTCGAGTCGGGCTACATCGGCGGCGAGGTGGACAATCCCACTTATGAGCAGGTGAAAAGCCGTACGAGCGGTCATGCCGAGGCGGTGCGCGTGGTATTCGATCCGGCGAAAGTGAGCTACGAAACGCTCACCAGACTCTTTTTCGAGATCCACGATCCCACGCAACCCGACGGCCAGGGCGTGGACATCGGCCCGCAGTACCGCTCGGAGATATTCTACACTTCGGATGCGCAACGTGAGGTCGCTTTCCGGCTGATCGGGCAGTTACGCGCCAGGGGTTACGACGTGGTGACGCACGTAAGCCCGGCCGGGACGTTCTATCGTGCCGAGGAGTACCACCAAAAATACCTGGAACGCCACGGCGGCGAACCGGAATGCCACCGCTATATCAAACGGTTCTGACGACGAGCGCCACCCCATACGGGTGGCGTTTTTTATGGTGGCGGCACCGGATTCATGGCATCCGTCTTGCACCGAACCGGCCTAAACGACCGAGTCCGATAAACCCATCAAAATCGCAGTCACCCGGATGTACGCGACCGTCCTGTTCTACGGATGCACATGACGATCAAGGATGACGACTGTCAACCACGTCGATCCGCCGCATCGGCTATGAAATAGCCCGCGACCTGCCGAAAATCGAAAAACTGACTATCTGGAGATTATTCTGAACGACGCCGGGGACGGGCGCAAAGAGATGTGGCTGACCGTACCCAGGGAAACCGTGGGGCGCGATTACGACGCTATCGTGAAGGATTTTCGCGGCTGCCGCTGAAAGGATTCCGGCCGGGGAGAGTCCCTGCCGGCGCGGTCGAGGCTTTTTTCCGCGACCAGATACGCCACGACATGATGGCTGCCGCGTCGAGGCGGCTGTGCCGCATGGCGCTGGATAAGGAAGGGATCGAGGCCGGGGGGGGGGCGATCGAAGTGTCGGATTGTGACCTGCGTCAATGGGATTCGATGCGCTTCAAAGCCTCTTTCATCGAAATGCCCCGCTTTGAATTATCCGATTATAAATCGCTTGAAATAGAAGCGACGGATTATTTCGGCAGGTTGGATGAAATCTCGGCCAGGTTATTGACACGTACAGGGGTGGAACCTTATCCTGCGCAGGTTGAACACGAGCTCCGGTATGCGGGGGCAGATTCCGCAGACGACCGCCAGGCCGCCGCAGGAAGGATGAAACTGATGATGATCCTCAAGCGGATCGCCCTGCAGGAATCCATCGGGATCGACGAGCGCGACATCGGGACGCTGGCCGCCGAAAACGAGGTCACCGTAGGAGAACTGAAGCGCTTTTGGGCTGAAGGCGACGGGCTCTCGAGGCTTGCCGACACGCTGTCGGCCGAAGCGGTGCTCTCCTACCTGGATGAAATCCAGGAACCGGCCCACATACCTGCCTGACATGACGATCTCCATACAAAAAGCCCCGGATGCAGAGTCGGGGCTTTTTATCATTTCACACGTATCCGGCGGCCGAGCCGAAGCACCGTCTTACCTGTCAGGCCGGGATTGAGTTTGCATATCCGGTCGACGGTCGTGCCGTACCGGCGGGCGATCGAACCGAGCATATCGCCCTGGCGGATCGTGTGGTACACGGCACCGGCCGAACTCTGCACTGCCGCCGCGGGTTTTTGTTGCTGCGCTTTGGCAATGTTTTCGAGAATATCGCCCGAAACATCCTCGCCATCGGCCGACTCGGCCAGTAGGTGGGTCAGGGTACCGCTGTCGTCGTCCTCTTCCAATTGGTCGGAAGCGCGCGAGTGGATATTGAAATAGGCCTTTTCAAGGGCAAAGGTCATGTACTTGAGCGAACCGGCCTCGAAATCGAACAACCGTTGCGGATCGAACGTCTGATCGCAGTAACGCACCTCAAAGTGGAGGTGCGGGCCGCGGCTGCGCCCCGTGGAACCGCCGAAACCGATCACCTGGCCCGCCTTGACATAGTCGTTGGGCCTGACGTTGAGCTTCGACAGGTGGGCGTACCACGTTTCCAGGCCGTTCTTATGCCTCAGGATCACCAGATAGCCGAAACCCCCGCCATTATATTTGGCATAACGCACCTTGCCTTCGAACGTCGCATAGACAGGCTCGCCCACCTTCAGCGGCAAGTCCACGCCGTTGTGGTTGCGTCGCCCGCGGGGACCGTAAGGCGAGAATACCTTGCCACGGAGAGGGTAGTGGAACTCATTGAGTGACACGACTAACGGAAGGTTGACATGCGACGGCAGGTCGGATAATTCAATGGTGCGGTCAGCAAACACCTGGGTCGTGTCCCAGTTGTTGCGGTACACGGGCAATTCGTCCAGCGGATTGTCCCCCGGACGATAGTAACTCCATGTATTATTGGCATATATAATGATCTTCGTAGTGCTGTCCGCCGTGGATAACGTATCGAGCGGCACACGAGGCAGGTCTTCCAGTTTCGGGGCCGTCGGTACGGACGGCTTCTTCCTGGGTGCGGCGGCGAAAGAAACGGCTGCAATGAGCAGCAGCGCCGCAAAAAGGCTGACTTTTCTCAAAACCAAGAGGGTGTTAAGTGGCTATAATGGACCGGACGGCAATGTATCGCTTCCGGCAACTGCCGACACGGCATGAAGCGCAACAAAGGTTCCCGTCGGTGACGGGAACCTTATGCTCGCTTCGGAAAAGATTATTCGAACGTGTGGATCACCACGCCCGAACGCAGTTTCGGCTCGAACCAGGTGGTCTTGGGGGGCATGATGTTGCCGGTGTCGGCAATGTCGATCAGCTGCTTCATCGACACGGGATAGAGGGCGAAAGCCACCTTCATCTCGCCGCTGTCGACCCGCTTCTGCAATTCGCCCAGGCCGCGGATGCCGCCCACGAAATCGATGCGGTTGTCCGTACGCAGGTCTTTGATGCCGAGCACCTTGTCCAGCACAAGGTCCGAAAGCACCGTCACGTCCAGCACCCCGATCGGGTCGTTGTCGTTGTACGTGCCGGGCTTAGCCGTCAGGCTGTACCATTTGCCGTCGAGGTACATCCCGAAGTTATGCAGCGCGTTGGGTTTGTAGATCTCCCTGCCTTTTTCTTCCACGGTAAAGGTCTGGCCCAGCTTCTCGATCATCTGCGCCGGGGTCAGG
The DNA here is from genome assembly GCA_031551595.1 of Rikenellaceae bacterium. Lineage (GTDB taxonomy): Bacteria > Bacteroidota > Bacteroidia > Bacteroidales > Rikenellaceae > JAVBOW01. The sequence continues at coordinate 3,421 of JAVBNK010000084.1, forward strand.
CCAGTGAGGTCTGTCACCACGCGGTTGTAGTCGATGATCTGGAGTGGGTCGTCCGGGAAGATCACCGCCAGGAAATAACAATCTTCCTCCTCGCCCGTATGGTTCGGGTTCTTCTTCATGCACTCCTGGCCCACGCGTGCGGCGGCGGCGGTACGGTGGTGCCCGTCGGCGACATAAAGGGCCGGAACGTTTTTGAAAAGTTCGGTAATGCGCTTGTTGGTGGCGTCGTCCCCGATCACCCACAGCTGGTGGCCGAAGCCGTCGGCAGCCACGAAATCGTATTCAGGCTTGTTGGCAATAACCTTTTTCACGATCTCGTCCATTTCCTTCACCGCCGGGTAGGAGAAGAACACCGGTTCGACGTTGGCTTTCTGGTTGCGCACGTGGATCATGCGGTCTTCTTCCTTCTCGACGCGGGTCAGTTCGTGCTTCTTGATCTTGCCCGTCAAGTAGTCGTCGAAATGGCAGCAGGCGGCCAAACCATACTGGGTGCGGCCGTCCATCGTCTGCGCATAGATATAGTAGTGCTCCTTGTCGTCCTGTTTGAGCCACCCTTTTTCACGCCATTTTTTGAAGTTCTCGACCGCCTTGTCGTAAACGGGCTGCGAGTGTTCGTCGGCGATCGGATCGAAATCGATCTCGGGTTTGATGATGTGCAAAAGCGAGCGCTCGGTGGCTTCTGCTTTGGCTTCTTTCGAATTGAGAACGTCATAGGGACGCGAAGCCACCTCGGCTGCATACTCCTTCGGCGGACGTATCGCAGCAAACGGTTTGATCTTTACCATTGGGTATTGAGGTTAAAAAAGGAAGCGGAATGGTGTTCCGCTCCCTTTCGTTATGAAAAATTATTTCTTGTTCACCTGGAATTTGGTGTCGCCGTCCTTGACGAAGCCCACGAT
>JAVBNK010000201.1:0-26159 GCA_031551595.1 Rikenellaceae bacterium
CGAATTCGACGGGCCATAGCTTTTTTGGTTACTTTTTGTGCGATGACAAAAAGTAACTCGCCATCAGGCGAAAAAAAGTGACGGAATTTATCGAACGAGAAACATAAACGATACCTGCCCGCCGGAATCGATAAGAAAAAAATATGACAGACCATAAGCCACATACCGCGAGCGCATTCCTTCCCACGACGGTGAAGGAGGTGCGTGCATTGGGCTGGGATGCGATCGACGTGATCCTGCTGACGGGCGACGCCTACGTCGACCATCCGGCCTTCGGGGCGGCAGTGATCGGACGACGGTTGCAGGCGGCGGGCTACCGGGTGGCGGTGGTGCCGCAGCCCAACTGGCGCGACGACGGCCGCGATTTCACGAAACTGGGGGCGCCGAGGCTGTTCTTCGGCGTGACGGCGGGGGCGATGGACTCGATGGTCAACCACTATACGGCCAACCTGCGCCTGCGCAGCAACGACGCCTACACGCCCGGCGGCAAGGCCGGTTTCCGCCCCGACCGCACGGTGACGGTCTACACGCAGATGCTCAAACGCTTTTTCCCGCACACCCCGGTGGTGATCGGGGGGATCGAGGCCTCGCTCAGGCGCTTGGCGCATTACGATTACTGGAGCGACAGCGTGCGGCCGTCGGTCCTGGTGGAATCGGGGGCCGACCTGCTGGTCTACGGCATGGGCGACGAGGCGATCTGCGAGGTGGCCCGCGCACTGCATAACGGGTTTAATGCGAATTTGTTGAGGCGATTGCGCCAGGTGGCTTTCACGGCCGATCAGGCGTATGTGAAAACAATCCCGGAGGAAAACCTCACGATGCTGCATCCTTATGGGCGCTGCGTGAAGGACGACCGGGCGTTCGAAGAAAATTTCGTCACGGAGGAAACGCTGTCCAACAGGCTGGCGACGGATACCGTGCTGGTCGAGCCGACGGGGGATCGTTTCGTGGTGGTCAACCCGCCGCGCGCGCCGATGACCCGGGCCGCACTGGATGCCACGCACGACCTGCCTTACACGCGCCTGCCGCACCCGCGCTACGACGGCAAGGGGGAAATCCCTGCGTATGAAATGATCAAACATTCGGTCTGCATCCACCGCGGATGCTTCGGCGGATGCAGTTTCTGCACCATTTCGGCCCACCAGGGCAAGTTCATCACTTCGCGGTCGGAGCGTTCCGTTCTTGCGGAGGTGGAGAAAGTGACGCGGATGGTCGATTTCCGGGGCTATCTCTCCGACCTGGGCGGCCCGTCGGCCAACATGTACCGCATGGAGGGACGCGACCGTGCGCTGTGCGCCAAATGCACGCGTCCGTCGTGCCTCTGGCCGCGCCTGTGCCGCAACATGGATAACGACCATCGGCCGTTACTTGACTTATATAAGAAGGTGCGGGCGGTGAAGGGCGTCAAAAAGGCGTTCATCGGCAGCGGCATCCGCTACGACCTCTTCGACGGGAGCGACTACCTGCACGAGGTGGTGGTCAACCACACCGGAGGCCGCCTGAAAGTGGCCCCCGAGCACACCGAGCCCCATGTCCTGGACCTGATGCGCAAGCCTCCGTTCACCGGATTCGGGGCGCTGCACCGCGATTTCGGCGAGGTGTGCCGCCGCGAGGGGCTGAATTTCCAGCTGATCCCTTATTTCATATCGAGCCATCCGGGTTGCACCGAGGCCGATATGCGGTCGCTGGCCGCGCAGACGCGCCCGATGCGCGTGATGACCGAGCAGGTGCAGGATTTCACTCCCACGCCCATGACCCTCAGCTCGGTGATGTACCGTACGGGGCGCGATCCCTATACCGGGAGTAAGCTCTATGTCGCCCGCCGCCAGGAGGATAAACGGAAACAGAAAGAATACTTTTTCGGGGGGCCACAGCGGCCTGCGCCGGGACGGAAGAAATAATATTTTGCACGTTGTTTGGAATGCGGTCTGCCGCCGGCGGCAGGGGTGCGATGAACGTGAGTGAATAAGCAGCCCGCCGCGTGGGGCGGCGGACTGCCGGTTTGCAACGCAAGCCGAACAGCACAGGAAGATAAAATGAAAGACTTTGCAGCGATAGATTTCGAAACGGCCAACGGCGCACGCACGAGCGTATGCAGCGTGGGCGTGGTGGTGGTGCGCGACGGGGTGGCGGTGGATTCGGTCTACCGGCTGATCCGTCCGCGGCCGAACTTTTACAGTTGGTTCACCACGCAGGTTCACGGCATGACCCGCGCCGATACCGACGATGCGGCGGATTTTGCAACGGTCTGGAGCGAGATCGCGCCCAGGATCGCCGGACTGCCGCTGGTGGCGCACAACAGTCCTTTCGACGAGGGGTGCCTGAAGGCCGTGCACGAACTTTACGGCATGTCGTACCCCGGGTATGAATTTCACTGCACCTGCCGGGCGTCGCGCCGCGCGTTCGGACGCCTGCTTCCGAACCACCAGCTGCATACCGTGGCCGCCCACGTCGGGTTCGACCTGCAACACCACCACCATGCGCTGGCCGACGCCGAGGCCTGTGCGGCCATCGCACTGAAAATACTGTGAAAAGGCCCCGGAGGGCTTAACCCTTTCAGGGCGGCGCCAGATGTACGGCGTATTGGCCGTGCGATGTGCGTCCACCGGCCCAAGGCCACCGGGGGCGAAGAGTACGCCTCTTCGCCGGTTGAGGAAAGAAGGGCGACGGCATGGGCTGCCGGCGTGGCGACCGCTCCATGCGATCGCGGCCTGCTTATAGATACCTTACGATCAATTCTCTGCGATCGACGTAATTGGGATAGCTGAATTCGGGCATCCCCAGGGCGATCCCGGCGCGGATCACGCCGTCGATGCCCAGCCTGCGTTCCAGCGTTCCTTTCCTGTCCTGCCTGACGGCGGAGAGTACGAATCCCGTATAAAACTGGCTCACGCCCAGGCTTTGGGCCATCAGCGAGGCGTTCTGGTAAGCCAGGTTCGAGTCCTCGACCCCGAAGCGGCTCGCGGCCGGGGTGTGGATCAGGATCACGGCCGTGGCGCCGCGCAGGATCAGGTCGTCGCCCGAGGCCCAAAGGCGTTGTATGCGTTCGAAGGCGGGGATCATCCGGTAGGCGTCGGGCATCATACGGCTCAGGACGGGCCGCAGCAGCGGGTTCCTAAGCAACCGCATCACCCGGCTGAACACATCGACGGTGAATCCCGACATTTCGCGCAGCCGGGCCGGGTCGGTCACCACGGTGAAGGCCACCTGCTGGAGATTGCTGGCGGTGGGTGCGCGGTGGGCGGCTTCGAGGATCATGCGCAGGCTTTCCGGGGGTATGGGATCGGCGGTGAAGGCGCGGTTCGAGCGTCGCGCACGGCACAGTTCGAGCACTTGCGCGGGCGCGGGCATGGCCGAACGGTCGATCCTATGGATCTTGTCCGCGGGGAACCCGGCATGTTCGACCGCCGCCGTGGGGCACGCGGCGGCGCAGTGGCCGCACACGATGCACATTCCGGGGTTGACGATACCGGGCCGGTCGTCCGCCCGGTCGGTGAATATGCGCGAGGGACATACCCTTACGCAGCGGCCGCAGCGGATACAGGCGGTGTCGTTGATGGCGATTTTTGTTTCCATGGCATTCATGTTTCGTAATCGTGTCTTTCCGTCGGGTTCTTCGGATTCCGGGCCGTCCGGAATCCGCCGGACGTTTGCCTGCGCCGGCTGCGGGACGCAGGCCATAGCTTTCCTTATGCAGGATTTGATCTCCCAAAAGTAGGTAATTAATTTAATAAACCGTATATTTGTATATTGGCGTAGAGATTGCATTCCGGGGGCCAGATGCGGCAAACCGGGCGTTTTATGCGGGATTCCGGTCCTGCCCGCCGCCGGTAAAGGGCCGGCATTGACGATGTGGGAAAAATACGTAGCGACAAAATGAACAGCGGAACGATAGTGCAGGTGATAGGCCCGGTGGTCGACGTACGTTTCGGGCGCGGGGCGGACGGACGCGGAGCGTTGCCCAATATCCACGATGCGCTGCACGTGGGGCGCGAATGGGGCGACGGGGTGATCGTGCTCGAAGTGCAGCAGCACATCGGCGAGAATACGGTGCGCGCCATCGCGATGGACTCCACGGACGGCCTGCGCCGCGGCATGGAGGTCGCACAGACCGGTGCGCCGATCCGCGTACCGGGCGGCGATGCGGTCAAGGGCCGCCTGATGAACGTGATCGGCGAAATGATCGACGGTATGCGCCCGGTGAAAGGCGCCGAAGAGTATCCGATCCATCGCGAACCGCCGCGTTTCGACGAGCTGAGCACCCACCGCGAGGTGCTTTTCACCGGGATCAAAGTGATCGACCTGCTGGCGCCCTATTCCAAAGGGGGCAAAATCGGCCTTTTCGGGGGCGCGGGCGTAGGCAAGACGGTGCTCATCATGGAGCTGATCAACAATATCGCCAAGAAACATAACGGCTTTTCGGTCTTTGCGGGAGTGGGCGAGCGTACGCGCGAGGGCAACGACCTGCTGCGCGAGATGCTCGAAAGCGGGGTCGTCAAGTATGGCGGGGCGTTCCGCAAGGGCATGGAGGAGGGCGATTGGGACCTCTCGAAGATCGATTACGACGAGGTGGCCAAATCCCAGGCCACGCTCGTGTTCGGCCAGATGAACGAGCCTCCGGGCGCCCGCTCGGCGGTGGCGCTGTCGGGGCTGACGATCGCCGAGGCGTTCCGCGACGTAGGGTCGGACGCCGCCCCGAAGGACATACTGTTGTTTATCGACCACAGGTTCCGTTTCACGCAGGCCGGGGCCGTAGTTTCGGCGCGCCTGGGGCGCATGCCCTCGGCGGTGGGCTACCAGCCCACGCTGGCTTCGGAGATGGGGGCGATGCAGGAGCGCATCACCTCCACGAAGCACGGCTCGATCACCTCGGTACAGGCGGTGTACGTGCCTGCGGACGATTTGACCGATCCCGCTCCGGCGACCACGTTCTCGCACCTGGACGCCACGACGGTGCTCAGCCGCAAGATCACCGAACTGGGGATTTATCCGGCCGTGGACCCGCTGGAATCGACCTCGCGCATCCTCGACCCGCTGGTCGTGGGGCCGGAGCATTACGAAACGGCGCAGCGGGTGATCCAGATGTTGCAACGCAACAAGGAGTTGCAGGATATCATCTCGATCCTGGGCATCGAGGAACTTTCGGATGAGGACCGCGTGCTGGTGGGCCGCGCCCGCAAGGTGCAGCGTTTCCTGTCGCAGCCCTTCACGGTGGCCGAGCAGTTTACAGGCATCAAAGGGGTGGCGGTGGATATCGCCGATACGATCGGGGGTTTCCGCAAGATCATGGACGGCGAAACGGACCACATCCCCGAACAGGCCTTCCTGAACGCAGGGACGCTGGCCGACGTGGTGGCCAAGGGCGAAAAACTGACCGCCCAGGCAGGCAAATAGCTTCCCTGCGCGCCTCCGGCGGAAGGCCGGACCCTTTCGCCTGTGGCTTCGGCACCGCCCTCCGCCGGCGGAGGGCCGACAGCCTCGCCCGGCCAGGCTGATTGAATAAATTACCCCGCAGCTTGGGGCGGGACAGTTGTCCGAAGCCGCGATTTCTATGGAATCGCGACATCCCGCAGCCCGACGCTTTGCGTCACTCCCGCAGCCGCAGGATCGAATAGCGGCAACGCCGCTTGCGGCGGGGAATTGAACCCTTGGTGAATCGACGAAAGCATTGATAATGGAATTGCGCATCATATCGCCGGAGAAAACCCTGCTCCGGGAGAAGGACGTGGAGGGCGTGACCCTGCCGGGCGGCGGGGGCAGTTTCACCGTGCTGCGGGGCCATGCCCCGATCCTTTCGACGCTTGCGCCGGGGAGGGTGGTCTGGCGCAGCGGCGGGACGGAAAACGGTTTCGCGGTCGCGGGTGGCATAGTTCATGCGGAGAATAACGTCATCACATTATATACCGGACAGTTATGAAAAAGAGATTGAAACTCCACCTGAAGATGTACCTGTTGCTGACGCTGGTCTATATCGGCGTGGCCCTGGTGAGCATGGGACTGCTTTACCTGTTCACCCCGACGCGCTATTTCGGGGTTTTCCCCGTGATCGACGTGTTCTATTGGCTTTGCGGCATGGGGATGACTTTTTTCCTCGACCGCAGCCGCCGGCGTCATAAGAGCGCGGACAAACTGCTCAATGTCTTTATGATCAGCCGCGGGGTGAAGTTCCTGCTGACGATCGTGCTGTTGGTGGTGGGGGTCAAGGTGCTGGAGCTGCACCGGCTGACGTTCGTCATTTCGCTGATGTGCAACTATTTCATATATTCCGGACTGGAGCTGTACATCTACCACCGCTATAACAAGAGGGTGACGACCGGGAAATGGGATTGAGGCGTGGCATACCGGCGTTATTGGCGCTTGTCCTGCTGCCCTTGTCCGGACTGGGGCGGCAGGTGGATGTCAAGGGGATCGTTTTCGACCACCTGGGCGACAGCTACGAGTGGCATATCGTGACCGTGGGCGAACGCCACGTGTCGCTGCCGCTGCCGGTGATGGTGCGCGGTGCGGACGGACGGTGGCATCTGTTTTCGTCGGCACGCCTGCGCCACGGGGCCTCGCACGAGGGGTTTTCGATCGCCCGGGAGGGCGAATACGCGGGAAAGGTCGTGGAGGACGGCCGCCGTCCGACCGACCTGTCGCTGACCAGGAATGCGCTGGCGCTGCTGATCAACAGCGGAGTGTTGTTGCTGGTCGTGGTGCCGTTGGCGCGGTGGTACCGGCGCGGGCGGATGGACGCCCCGGGCGGCCTGCGCGGAGCGGTCGAAATGCTGGTCGAATATGTCCATGACGAGATCATTAAGCCGTGTGTGGGCGAGGATTACCGCCGCTATGCGCCCTACCTGCTGACCGTATTCTTTTTCATCCTGGTCAACAACGTGATGGGACTGGTCCCGGTGTTCCCGGGCGGGGCCAACGTGACGGGCAACATCGCGGTGACGCTGGCGCTGGCCGTATGCACGTTCCTCGTGGTCAATTTTTCGGGTACGAAAGCGTATTGGAAGGAAATTTTCTGGCCCGAAGTGCCGGTGTGGCTGAAGGTCCCGGCGCCGATCATGCCCGTCATAGAGATCTTCGGCATGTTCACCAAACCCTTCGCGCTGATGATCCGTCTGTTCGCGAACATTCTCGCAGGGCACGCGGTGCTGATCGGCCTGGTGTGCGTGATCTTCGTCACGGTGTCCATGGGCGAGCAGATCAATCGCCTGATGACCGTCGTTTCGGTCGCATTCAGCGTGTTCATGCTCTGCCTGGAACTGTTGGTGGCCTTCATCCAGGCGTACGTATTCACCCTGCTGTCGGCCGTGTTCATCGGGATGGCGCGGGTCAGGCACGAACATAAATAGAAACCTTAAAATAACTACATTATGCTACTCACATCAATCATGGCCGCCACCGGGGGAATCGACCTGGCGACACTCGGCACTTTGGGCGCGACGATCGGCGCCGGGCTCGTGGCGATCGGCGCCGGGCTGGGCATCGGTAAAATCGGCTCCTCGTCGATGGAGGCCATCGCCCGCCAGCCCGAGGCTGCGAACAACATCCGTATGACCCTGATCATCGCCGCGGCCCTCATCGAGGGAGTTTCGCTGTTCGCGGTGTTCGTATGCTTCATGGCAATATAGGTTATGTCGCTGCTGGTACCGGATACGGGGCTTTTGTTCTGGATGGCGCTGTCGTTCGGCATCGTGCTGTTCGTGCTGGCGCGATACGCTTTCCCGGCGGTGCTGCGCGGGGTGGAGAAGCGGCGCCGGCACATCGCCGATTCGCTCGAAGCGGCCCGACAGGCCGGGGAGAAACTCGCCCAGGCCGATGCCCGGGCGCAGCAGATCCTCGATGCGGCCCACAAGGAGAGCCTGGCCGTGATGCAGCAGGCCCGCAAGGCGGGCGATGCGGCGATCGAGCAGGCCGGGCGCGAGGCTTCGGAACAGGCCGGGCGCAAGCTGGCCGCGGCCTCGGCCGAGATCGGCGAGATGAAACGCCGCGCGATGGACGAGGTGATGGGCCAGATCGCGGGACTGTCGGTGAAGATCGCAGGCAAGGTCGTGGGCAACGAACTGGACGATATGCCCGGCCAGATGCGGCTGATCGACAAATTGTTGGACGAAGAAAAAGCCGGCCGGGGATAAACGATGGACGCCGGAACGATATCGATGCGCTACGCGCGTGCGCTGCTCGCCTATGCGGGCAGGCATGGCGTGACGGACCGCGTGTATGCCGATACGGAGGTGTTGGCGGACAGTTATGCGCGTTATCCGTCGCTGCGGCGCGTACTGTCGAACCGCATCGCCGATCCCGCCCGCAAAGTGGAGTTGCTGGCGGCGTGCAGCGGCGGGGAGAAGTGCAGCGCCGAATTCCGTCGTTTCCTGGAGCATGTGGTAGCGGCGGGACGCGAGGAATTCCTCTCGACGATCTGCATGGACTACCGCGAGCTGGTGCGCCGGGCCAACAACCTGCTGGACGTGTGGATCACCACGGCCGTGAAGCCCGACCTGCCCACGCTGGAACATTTCGAACGGCGGCTGCAGGCCATGACCGGCAAGCATGTGCGGCTGAACACGGCGGTCGATCCGGCGCTGGTCGGCGGCTACGTGCTGCGCTGGGATACCTACCGCCTCGACCGCAGCGTGAAAGGGATGCTGGACGATATCGGGCGGAAGATCAAGAGTAATTTCGGCTGAACGGCCGGGAGGGTGAAAAATCAATGCAATGGCAGACCAGATAAAGGTAAGCGAGATACCGGACATCATCTCGCAGATGCTGGACGGCATGGATCCCGCGCGCACGCTCGAAGAGGTGGGCACGGTGATCCAGGTGAGCGACGGCGTGGCGCGTATCTACGGGCTGAACAACGCCCGTTCGAACGAGCTGCTGGAGTTCGACAACGGCGAGAAGGCCGTGGTGATGAACCTCGAAGAGGATAACGTGGGTGCGGTGCTGCTGGGTCCGACCGACTCGGTACGCGAGAACGACACGGTGAAACTTACGGGCCGGATCGCCTCGATCATGGTGGGCGAAGGAATGGTGGGCCGCGTGGTGAACACGCTGGGCGAACCGAGCGACGGCCTGGGCGAGATCAAGGGCGAGCGCATCGAGATGCCGCTGGAGCGCAAGGCGCCGGGGGTGATCTTCCGCCAGCCGGTGGGCCAGCCGATGCAGACCGGGATCAAGGCGATCGACGCGATGATCCCGATCGGCCGCGGCCAGCGCGAACTGATCATCGGCGACCGCCAGACGGGCAAAACGTCGATCGCCATCGACACGATCATCAACCAACGCCGCAATTTCGAAGCCGGCGACCCGCTCTATTGCATCTATGTGGCGATCGGGCAAAAAGCCTCGACGGTGGCGGCGATGGTTGATACGCTGCGCCGGAAGGGGGCGATGGACTACACGACCTTCATCGTGGCTTCGTCGTCCGATCCCGCAGCGATGCAGTATTTCGCGCCGTTCGCCGGGGCGGCTCTGGGCGAGTATTTCCGCGATACGGGCCGCCATGCGCTGGTGGTGTACGACGACCTGTCGAAACAGGCGGTGGCCTACCGCGAGGTGTCGCTGATCCTGCGCCGCCCGTCGGGCAGGGAGGCTTATCCGGGCGATATTTTCTACCTGCATTCGCGCCTGCTGGAACGTGCGGCGAAGATCATCGAACGCGACGATATCGCCGCGCGCATGAACGACCTGCCGGAAAGCCTGAAAGGACGGGTCAGGGGCGGCGGATCGCTCACGGCGCTGCCGATGGTCGAGACCCAGGCGGGCGACGTGTCGGCCTACATCCCGACGAACGTCATCTCGATCACCGACGGACAGATCTTCCTCGATACCGACCTTTTTAACCAGGGCAACCGTCCGGCGATCAACATCGGCATCTCGGTGTCGCGCGTGGGGGGCAACGCCCAGGTCAGGTCGATGAAAAAAGTGGCCGGCACGATGAAGATCGACCTGGCGCAGTACCGCGAATTGGAGGCTTTTACACGCCTTGGGGGCGAGATGGATGCGGTGGCGGCGGCCACGATCGACCGCGGGCGCAAGAACAGCCGCCTGCTGGTGCAGCCGCAATACCAGCCGATGCCCGTGGGCGAACAGATCGCCGTGCTGTATTGCGGGGTGAACGGCCTGCTGCGGGACGTGCCGCTGGCTAAGGTGGACGATTTCGAGCGGATGCTTTTGGAGCAGATGCGCACGCGCCATGCCGATACGGTGCTTGCGCCGCTCGAAAAAGGTGTGATCGACGAAACGGTGGAAAAGACGATCCGCGAGGCGGCCGACTCGGTCGTGCGGATGTTGAAATGAGAGGTCGCCACTGCGGACATTTATTGATTTTTCATATCGGCGGCTGCGGGACGCATGAAAGATGCCGGGCCGCGAGCAGGAAACCCATGGGCAGCATGGGTAACTGAAGCTACGGGGTATTGTAAAGACTGCGATTGCCTGGGACAATCACCATCTCCCGCGGCTCGGAATCTCCGATTTCGACCCCCGCAAGCGGCGGGATATTCAAGGACGCAGCTGCCATAGGCAACTGCCGACCGACGCCAAGCCCGGCGCCATCAAACTTGTTTGAATGGCCGGGGCGCGAAGCAGGAAAAGCCGGCAAGGCAAGTTTACATCCCGCGGCCCGCGCCTCCGGCGCGCCCCCCGCAGCCGCGGGATGGATATGCAAAACACGGTAAACTGCGGGGAATTTAACCTGCAGAGATTAAGGAAAAAATGGCATCGTTAAAAGAGGTAAAGAATCGCATAGGGTCGGTACAGACCACGCGCAAGATCACCCAGGCGCGGCAGATGGTTTCGTCGGCGCAGTTGCACCGTGCGCAGGCGGCGCTCGAAGCTGCCCGCGCCTACCGTGACGGGCTGGACGCGCTGGTGGAACGCCTCGGGCCGCAGACGGCGCAACCCGGCGGCGAAAGCCCCGCGGCGGTCGTGGTGATGGCTTCGGATGCGGGCATGTGCGGATCGTTCAACACACGCATGGAGAGGGAAATGCTACAACTGGCCCGTGAGAGGCCGGGCGGCGTTTTCTACCCGGTGGGCAAGAAGATGCGCGATGCGGCGGGGCGTGCGGGGCTGACGGTCGCGGGCGATTTCGATACGCTGGCCCCCAAATCGACGTTCGCCGGGGTGCAGGCCGCATGGGCGGCGTTGCAGGCCCGTTTCGCCGCGGGAGGGTTGTCGCAGACGGAGGTACTGTACTGGAATTTCCGCAACACGGCTTCGCAGGATATTGTGCGTGAGTTGCTTTTGCCCGTTGCTGCCCCCGGCGGCGGACCGCAGTCCGATGAGTTTATCGTCGAGCCCACGGCGGGGGAATTCGGGGCGGAATTGCTGCGGATGGCGGTGGAGGCGCGGTTTTATGCCGCTTACATTTCGACCCGCGCCTCGGAGCACGCCCAGCGCATGATCGCCATGCAGGCCGCCACGGAGAATGCGAACGACCTGCTGGACGACCTGCAGCTGTCCTATAACAAATTGCGCCAGCAAAACATCACGTCCGAACTGCTGGATATCATTGGCAGCTCGTTTGCCTGATGCACCGCGAAGCAATGCCAGGTCCGCAGCCCGGCACCTTCGATGCCTTCCGTAGCCGCGGACTTGAAAAATAAAAAAACGACCCGAAATTTGGCGGATTAAAAACAATACCTATCTTTGCCGCAGAAGCAACGACAAAACCGGAATGATACGTTTCAATCACATACATCATCATGTAACCGTTCCGTAACGGGCAGTAGGATGAGTATGTAATTGTATTTCAGTGAAAATTATATATGGCCTGCCCGAAGGGGCGGGCTTTTTTCGTACCATCCCGTTCCGTATGCAGGCCTCAACCAACCAAGAAAACGTTATGATCAGAATCGCTATCCAGGCCAAGGGACGCCTGAATGAAGAGAGCCTCGCGCTGCTGGCCGAGGCGGGCATCGCCGTCGAACAGGGCAACCGCCGGCTGCGGGCCCATTGCGGGGACTTCCCTTTGGAGGTACTCTACCTGCGCGACGACGACATTCCCCATGCCGTGGCGTCGGGCGTGGCCGACCTGGGGATCGTGGGCCTGAACGAGGTCGAGGAGAAAGGCGAGGCGGTCGGGATCGTCCGCAGGCTGGGCAAGGGCCGCTGCCGTTTGTCGCTGGCCGTACCCGAGGGGACGGACTACCGCTCGCCGGAGTGGTTCGGAGGACGGCGCGTGGCCACGTCCTATCCGCGGATATTGTCCGCGTGGTTCGACCGCATGGGTATCCGCGCCGACATCCGCACGATCGCCGGATCGGTCGAGATCGCGCCGTCGGTGGGCATGGCCGATGCGATCTTCGACATCGTTTCGTCGGGCGGCACGCTGGTTTCCAACGGTCTGAAGGAGGTCGAGCAGGTGATGCAATCCGAGGCGGTGCTGGTGGCTACTCCCTCGTTGAGCGAAGAGAAAAGGGCTTTGCTGGACCAACTGATATTCCGCATGGAGGCCGTCGAGCGCAGCCGGGGGATGAAATACGTGATGATGAACATCCCGTGCGACCGGGTGGCCGACGCGACGGCGATCGTGCCGGGGATGAAGTCGCCGACGGTGCTGCCGCTGGCGTTGGAGGGGTGGTGCTCGATGCACATGGTGGTGCGCGAGTCGGAGCTCTGGGAGCGGTTGGGACAGTTGAAAAATGCCGGCGCCGAGGATATCCTGGTGCTGGCGATGGGCAAGATGATTCCATGATACGGATCGTGGAAAATCCGCCGCGCGGGGCGTGGGATGCGCTCTGCCGGCGGGCGGGTACGGAGGCCGACCCGGTGCTGGAGGCCCGTGTAGCCTCGATTATCGCACAGGTCAGGGCGGGCGGCGACCGGGCGTTAAAGCGGCTGACGGAAGAAATAGACGGTGTGCGTCCGGACTCCCTGCGCGTGACGGACGGGGAATTCCGCCGGGCGGAAGCGGCCGTCGACCCGGCATTGAAGGAAGCGATCGCCGTGGCGGCGCGGAATATCGAAACGTTCCACACGGCGCAACTGCCCGCGGCGGTGGACATGGAGGTGCTGCCGGGCGTGAGGTGCTCGCAACGTGCGGTGCCGCTGCGCAGCGTAGGGCTGTACGTGCCGGGCGGATCGGCGCCGCTGTTTTCGACGGTGCTGATGCTGGGCATTCCGGCGCGCGCGGCGGGTTGCCTCCGGCGCGTGCTGTGCACCCCGCCCGCCGCAGACGGCAGCATAGCCCCTGCGATCCTCTATGCTGCGCAGGTGTGCGGCATCGGCGAGGTGTATAAGGTGGGCGGCGCACAGGCCGTTGCGGCGATGGCGCTCGGTACGGAGTCTGTGCCCCGTGTGGTGAAGGTTTTCGGGCCGGGCAACCGCTGGGTGACGGCGGCCAAACAACAGTTGGGGCTGACGGACGTGGCGATCGACATGCCTGCCGGGCCGTCGGAGGTGATGGTGCTGGCGGACGACACGGCGGTGGCGGAGTTCGTAGCGGCCGACCTGTTGTCGCAGGCCGAGCACGGCGCCGATTCGCAGGCGGTGCTGGTGGCCTCTTCGCGGGCCGTTGCGGAAAGGGTGTGCGGGTGCCTTGCCGTTCAGCTGGAGCGGCTGCCGCGTGCGGAAACAGCGCGTAAAGCCCTGGCCGGCAGCTATGCCGTGGTTTTCGACGGGCCGGAAGACATGGCGGCTTTTGCCGATGCCTACGCTCCGGAACACCTGATCGTTTCGACGGCGGATGCACAGGCCGTCGCCGGCCGCATCCTCACCGCAGGGAGCATATTTTTAGGAAATTACACGCCGGAGAGTGCGGGCGACTACGCCTCGGGCACCAATCACACCCTGCCTACGGCAGGCTGGGCGCGGGCGTTCGGCGGACTGGGCACGGAAAGTTTCATGCGCCGTGTGAGCTGCCAGGAGATCACGCCCGGGGGGTTGCGCACGCTCGGCGATACCGTTATGGCGATGGCGCGTGCCGAAGGCCTCGAAGCCCACGCCCGGGGGGTGGAGATAAGGTTAGGGAAAAAATGAAAGATTATTGCTCCATCCCATGCCTGCCTTGCCCGCGCCCGCAGCCGGCGGAGCGATGCGCACTGCCGCCAGGCAGATGGGCGGCCCCCCGCCCCGGGGAGGCGAGAACGCACCCTGAACCGCAGGGGATTCAAGTCGCCAACCTCCCGAGTGCCGGGAGGCGCCTGCGCTCTGCCGGACTTTGTCCGGAACAAAGCCCGCAGGATGGGTTCGAAAGGAATCTTCCCGGAATAAAGAACCTCGCAGCAAACTGCAGGGGTATTGCAAAGGCCGCGATTGCATGTGGCAATCGCCATCTCCCGCGAGAGATGTTGGGCAGGATCGCCGCAACCGACGCTGCGGGTGAAGGCAGGGGTCGCTTGCGAGTTATGACGAGCCGCGGGGAGGCAACCCATGCCATGCATGGGTAACTGAAACTACAGGGTATCGCAAGGGTTGCGATTACCGAAACAATCGCAACATCCCGCGGCTCGACGCTCCGCATCACCCCCACAGCCGCGGGATGTGAATTTAACAACGCCGCAACCGACGCTGCGGGTGAAGGCAGGGGTCGCTTGCGAGTTATGACGAGCCGCGAGGAGGAAACCCATGTGTAGCATGGGTAACCAGAGCCGCGGGGAATTTAACCTACCGTGAGTTTGACAAATTTAAACCCCGAACATATTACTGTATAACGCGTTGTGCATTTAGGATGACTGTCGTTATTTTTATTCAAGATACTGACTGTAAGTCAGATGCATCTGATTGCTCCGTCGGTTCGCAGCCAGCGGAGGGATTGAATTGGAGCGCAGCGACATTTCCGGCCCTCCGCGCCGGGTGGCTGCGGGCCGACAGATTTGCAAAGCAAATCTGATTATCATGTTATTGTCATTAGATTGACCTGTCCTGTCTAAATGCACAACGTGTTACTGTATATTAAACGTTTATGCGTTTGTTTAAACTCATCGGCCCCACGTTAAGCAAATGCCTGTAGCATTTGCAAGGCCCAATCACCTCACCCAACCCTCCCCTGACCGCAGGAGAGGGCGATGCAAACCGCACGAGCGCTGTTTGCCCGAAGGCAAATATTTGTAAAACAAATATTTCAATTTCGCCGAATTCGTCGAACTCACATTAACTTAAGAAGCTAAATGAACCATGGAAAATAGAGTAAAGAACC
This sequence comes from Rikenellaceae bacterium, assembly GCA_031551595.1. GTDB lineage: Bacteria > Bacteroidota > Bacteroidia > Bacteroidales > Rikenellaceae > JAVBOW01. The sequence goes on from JAVBNK010000201.1 coordinate 15,134, forward strand.
TGGTCCGCCCCGCGATCGCGGGATTGCAACCCTATTCGACCGCGCGTGACGAATACGGCGGCAATACGGGCATCTTCCTGGACGCCAACGAAAACCCATATGAAAGCGGGGTGAACCGTTATCCCGATCCCGGCCAGCGTGCATTGAAAGAACGTCTGGCGGAACTGAAAGGATGCCGTCCGGGACAGATCTTCGTGGGCAACGGCAGCGACGAGGCGATAGACCTGTGCTACCGTATCTTTTGCGAACCGCGGGTGGATAATGCGGTGTCGATCGCCCCGACCTACGGGATGTATCCGGTGGCGGCGGCGGTCAACGACACGGCGTTCCGCCCGGTGATGCTGCGCGACGATTTTTCGGTGGATACGGAAGCGCTGCTGGCGGCTGCGGACGCACGCACGAAACTAATGTTGCTCTGCTCGCCCAACAACCCGACCGGAAACCTCATTCCACGCCTGCAAATCGAAGAATTGCTCGCCCGTTTCCGGGGGATGGTGGTGCTGGACGAGGCCTATGTCGATTTTTCGGACGGGGGGAGCCTGCTGCCGTCGCTGGACCGCTACCCGAACCTCATTATCCTGCAAACCCTGTCGAAGGCATGGGGCATGGCGGGGCTGCGGCTGGGATTGGCGCTGGCGTCGGAAGAGGTCGTCGCGCTGTTCTCGAAGGTCAGATACCCTTATAATATCGGTGCGCATACCCAACAGCTGGCGCTCCGGATGCTGGAGCGCGACATCACCCCCCAACTCGACGAGATCCGCGCGCAACGGACGTGGCTGGCGGACGGGCTGCGGCGTTCGCCGCGGGTGCGTGAGGTGTTCCCCTCGCAGGCCAATTTCCTGCTGGTGCGGGTGGACGGTGCGCGGGAGGTCTATGAAAAACTTGCCGGGCAGGGAATCGTCGTGCGCGACCGGTCGGGCGTAAAGGGGTGCGAGGGGTGCCTGCGCATTACGGTGGGCACTCCGGAAGAAAACTTAAGACTGATCGAAGCATGGAGCGGGCTATGAAAGATCCGCTGAATCGGTCGGTTCGGCCTTTCGGCGCAAAGTCGCGGCCCACAGGCGCCCCGGGCGAAGGGTTGCAAGGGGTGCCCGACGGCGCAATGCAGCCTTCCGTCGGCTGCGGACAGGGAGTTACCATATGCCTTATTGCGCTCCGCCGGTTTTCCGGGTTGCCGGGCGACCCGCAACCCCTGCCCCCCCTGGCGCAAAGCGCCGCCGCAATTATATACGATCTGCACACGACCTATTTTCCCGGGCCGCCATGCGGCCCGCAGCCCCACCGGAAGCCGCAGAACGGCTCGGGGAAGGGACAGGAAACAGGTCGGCGCGTGTGTAACGTATATCATCGCCAAGCGCCGCCGGGGTCCGGAAAACAAAGCATTGCAAACCGGCAGGCAGTTGCCAAATAAAATTCATTTTCCATGATGATGAAAAAAGTATTGTTTATCGACCGCGACGGCACGCTGATCGCCGAACCGGCCACGGATTTCCAGGTGGACAGCCTGGCGAAATTCCGTTTCGTGCCGGGCGTGATCGGCGCTTTGTCGCGGATCGCGGGACTAAACTACGAGCTGGTGATGGCCACGAACCAGGACGGCCTTGGCACGGGCTCCTTTCCGAAGGAGGATTTCTGGCCGTTGCAGGAACTGATGATGCGCACGCTGGAGGGCGAGGGGGTGCGGTTTGCCGACGTGCTGGTCGACCGCACGTTCCCCGGGGAGAACGCACCCACCCGCAAACCCCGCACAGGCATGTTCGGCCGCTACCTCACGGGCGACTACGACCTGGCGGCTTCGTACGTGATCGGCGACCGCGTTACGGATATCCGGCTGGCCGCCAACCTCGGCGCGCAGGGCATCCTGGTGCGCCCGCGCGGGGAGGGCGAAGCGATGCTGCGCGAGGCGGGGCTCACGTGCGCCCTGGTGACGGACGATTGGGCGGAGATCGCCGACTTCCTGCGGCTGGGCGCACGCACGGCCCGCGTCGAACGCACCACGCGCGAGACCCGCATCGACCTTTGGCTCGACCTGGACGGCGGCGAGGCGGACATTGCGACCGGCCTGGGCTTCCTCGACCACATGCTCGCGCAGATCGCCTACCACGGCGGGATCGGGCTGCGGCTGCGCTGCGAGGGCGACCTGCACGTGGACGGGCACCACACCATCGAAGACGTGGCCATCGCCCTGGGCCGGGCCGTCGACCGGGCGCTGGGCGCGAAGCTGGGCATCGCGCGTTACGGGTTCGCCCTGCCGATGGACGACGCCTCGGCGCTGGTGCTGATGGATTTCGGCGGCCGGGGCGGCCTGGAGTGGAACGCGAGGTTTGCCGGCGAGCGCATCGGGGACGTGCCTGCGCGGATGCTGCGCCATTTCTTCCGCAGTTTTGCCGCCGAGGCACGGTGCGGGCTGCACGTCGCGGCCCGGGGTTACGACGACCACCACAAGGCCGAAGCCATTTTCAAGGCCTTCGCACGGTCGCTGCGTGCGGCGGTGAGGCGCGAGCGGTTCGCGTACGACTTACCCTCAAGCAAAGGCGTACTATGATCGCGGTGGTGAATTACGGCGCGGGCAACCTCGGATCGGTCGCCAACGCCCTGGGCCGCCTCGGCGCGGAATATACGCTGGCCTCGGACCCTGCGGTCATCCGGGCGGCTTCGCATGTGATCCTTCCGGGGGTGGGCGAGGCCTCGTCGGCGATGGCGGCGCTGCGGGATAACGGGCTGGCGGAAGTATTGCGCAGGCTTGCGCAGCCCGTGCTGGGCATCTGCATCGGTATGCAGCTGATGTGCCGCCGCAGCGAGGAGGGCGCGGCGGAATGCCTGGGCATTTTCGGCACAGACGTGCGCCGCCTCGACCCCGCCGGGGGGCTGAAGGTGCCCCACATGGGCTGGAATACGGTTGAAAACCTCTGTTCTCCCCTGTTCGCGGGATTGGACGAAGGGACTTATTTCTACTATGTGCATTCCTACGCTCCGGCGCCGTGTCCGCACACCATCGCCACGACGGTGTATGGCAACGCTTTCAGCGCGGCGCTGCGGCGCGGTAATTTTTACGGCGTACAGTTCCACCCCGAGAAAAGCGGACAGGCGGGTGCACGGCTAATCGCTAACTTCCTGTACTTGTGATCGTAATCATTCCTGCCATAGACCTCATAGGCGGCCGTTGCGTGCGGCTCGTGCAAGGCGATTACGCGCGTTGCAACACCTATTACGACGATCCGCTCGATGCGGCCATGCGGTTCGCCGACGCGGGACTGCGCCGCCTGCACATGGTCGACCTGGACGGTGCGAAACGCGCCTTCCCGGCGAACCTGGGCGTCCTGGAGCGTGTGGCCGCACGCACAGGGCTGGAGATCCAATACGGCGGCGGCATAAAATCGCGCGAGGCACTCGACGCGGTGTTCGGTGCGGGGGCGGCGAGGGCCATTTGCGGCAGTGCGGCCGTCGCCGCGCCCGACGATTTCCGGGCATGGCTCGACACGTACGGCGCCGGCCGGATCATCCTCGGCGCCGATATAAAAGACGGCTGCGTGGCGACCCACGGCTGGCTCGACACGTCGCGTGTGACGGCGGAAGAGCTTATAGGCCGGTTCCCCGGGCTGCGGCAGGTCATCTGCACCGACATCTCGCGCGACGGCATGTTGTGCGGACCCGCCACGGAACTTTACACACGCCTGGGCAGGCTGTTTCCCGCTCTCGACATCACCGCCAGCGGAGGCATCGGCTCCCTCAGCGACATCCTCGAACTCGGCCGGGCGGGCATACGCAGCGTGGTCGTCGGCAAGGCATTATACGAAGGCAAAATCACCTTAACCCAGATCGCATCATGCTTGCAAAACGGATAATCCCCTGCCTCGACGTTCACGACGGGCAGACCGTCAAAGGCGTCAATTTCACGGACCTGCACACGGTGGGCGATCCGGTGGAGATGGGTGCACGCTATGCTGCCGGGGGGGCCGACGAATTGGTCTACCTCGACATCGGCGCCACCCACGAGGGGCGCAAAACATTCACCGGCCTGGTCACCCGTGTGGCCGCCCGGCTCGACATTCCGTTCACGGTGGGCGGGGGCATCGCCACACCCGACGACGCCTCGCGGATGCTGTATGCCGGCGCCGACAAGGTGGCGGTCAATTCCGCCGCCGTGCGCGACCCGTCGCTCATCGACCGCATCGCCTCGCGTTACGGCAGCCAGTTCGTCGTGGTGGCCATCGATGCGCGACAGGTGGACGGCGTGTGGCGCGTGACGACCCACGGCGGGCGCAACCTGACCGGCCGCACGCTTTTCGGGTGGGCCCGCGAAGCGCAGGAACGCGGGGCGGGCGAGATACTTTTCACCTCGATGGACCACGACGGTACCCGCGACGGCTATCCTCTCGATGTGTATGCCGCGCTGGCCGATGCGCTCCCGATCCCGGTGATCGCCTCGGGCGGCGCGGGGAATGCCGGGCACATCGCCGACGTGCTGACCGTGGGACGTGCCGACGCGGCCCTGGCCGCCAGCATTTTCCACTATGGACAGATGACGATCCCCGCCCTCAAAGCCGAACTTCAGACCCGGGAAATAAATGTGAGGTTATAATTGCAGGCCCGCAGCCGGCGGAAGGTGCATACTCCTCCGGGCCGGCGGCTGCGGGCCTGCAGGGTCAGCCTGCAGGCTTTGAAACCAAACTGCCATATACTGAAATACATGGGTTTGTCCGGAGGAATAAATCCCCTTTCCCCGGGGAGCAAAGCAACCTGCACCGCCGCCCTTTCAGGGCGGAGGGCGGCGAGGGAAAAACGGCAGGGAAACCCCTTGCAAAAACGGAAACTTACAGAAACTGAGGAATCTGCATTTGAATGCAGAATTTTGACCTGTTTCTGGAACAATAAACTGAATTATGCTACGATTCGAAGATTTCGACACCACGAAGAACGGCGACGGACTGCTGCCTGCGATCATCCAGGACGCGGCCGGCCGCCAGGTACTCATGCTCGGCTATATGAATGCCGAAGCGTTCGCCCGCACCCTCGGAACGAGGCGGGTGACCTTTTACAGCCGTACGCGGCAATGCCTCTGGACCAAGGGCGAAACGAGCGGCAATTACCTGGCGGTAAAAGAGATGTTCGCGGACTGCGACCGTGATACGCTGCTGGTGCTGGCCGAACCTGCCGGTCCGGTGTGCCACACGGGGGCGGCGAATTGTTTCGGCACCGACCCCGCGGCGGGATTCGTCGGCCGTTTGCAACAGGTCGTCGCCCGCCGCCGCGCCCAAATGCCCGGGGGTTCATACACCACCCGACTTTTCGAAAAAGGCACGCCGAAGATTGCCCAGAAAGTAGGCGAGGAGGCTGTGGAAACGGTCATCGAAGCCGTCGCAGGCAATAAGGAGGCGATGATTTACGAAGCCTCCGACCTGGTGTACCACCTGCTGGTATTGCTCGCCGCGCAGGGACTCTCCTGGGACGACATTGAAAAGGAATTGTACTCGCGGCATCGCTGAATCCGCCGGTGCCCCGCGTCATAGCCGGAATACGGGATACTGTAATTCCCCGGAAATCGCAATATTCCGCTCCCCCTATTGTGGTAATGTGGACAAAAGTGGTTGGTTTTTTGGTTCTCGCAAAACCTGCCCTGCGCCCTCCCACGGTGGCCGGAGCAGGTTTTGCGCTAAGTTTTAAGGATGCCTTATCGACTTGGATGAACTTGACTTCATCTATTTACATGTAATTCGATCACAAAATAAAGGACCCCGCAGCAACCGGCGCTGCGGGCGAGGGCAGAGGTCGCTTGCGAACCATACCGGGCCGCGGGGAGGAAACCCATGTGTAGCATGGGTAACTGAAACTACGGGGTATTCAAGGGTGCAGTTGCCTGCGGCAACCGCCAACCGACGCCAAGCCGGGCGCCATCAAACTTGTTTGAATGGCCGGGGCGCGAAGAAAGAAAAGCCTGCAATGCAGGCTTACATCCGCGGCTCGCGCCTTCGGCGTGCCCCCGCAGCCGCGGGAGATGGGGAGAGGATCGCCGCAACTGACGCTGCGGGCGAGGGCAGAGGTCGCTTGCGAACCATGCCGGGCCGCGGGGAGGAAACCCATGTGTAGCTTGGGTAACCAAACCGGCGGGGAATTTAACCCTTAGAGACTAAAAATTTACATCCATCCCGCCAACCATTTTTGTCCATTATCCCCCTATTGTTGCGGCGCTTTGGGCCCGCGCGGACGGCGGCGGCCTCCGCGTCGGTGCGGTTTGCGTTCGCCCGTGGCCGCGTCATGCGCGGGTGTGGGTGTGGCGGTTTGCGGGGTCGGTTGTCCTTCCGCCCGGGGTTTGCTGTCGCGGCGTCCTGAATGGCGGCGGTCGCCGCTTCCGCCATGTCCGCGACCCGACCGGCCGCGGCGTTCTTCGCCCGGCCGTTCAAGCGGTTTATAGGCGGGGCCCTGGCCCAGGATTTCGGGCAGCGGAAGTTTGGGGATCTCGCGGCCGATGAATTCTTCGATGCGATGGAAACTGCCCTGGTCTTTTTCGCTGATGAACGTGATGGCGCGTCCGTCGGCATCGGCACGGGCCGTGCGTCCGATACGGTGGATATAGTCCTCGGCGTCGCGCGGCACGTCGAAATTGACCACCGTGCCGATGTCCATGATGTCGATACCGCGGGCGACGATGTCCGTGGCCACCAGCAGGTCGATCTTGCCGTTCTTGAAGTCCAGCATCACCTCCTCGCGCTTGGGCTGGTCGAGGTCGGAGTGCATCGCCGCCACGTTGAGCTTCATGCGTTTCAGTGTGAATGCCAATTCTTTGACTTTCAGTTTTGACGAGGCGAAGATGATGGTCTTGCTCCCTGCGGAGTTGGCGAAGAGTTCACAGACTAATCCGGTTTTCTGCCGCTCGTAGACGACGTAGGCCGACTGGTCGATGGCTTCGTTGGGTTTCGACACGGCGATGTTCACCTCGGCCGGGTCGTGCATGATCTTGCGGGCCAGGTCGCGGATCTTGGGCGGCAACGTGGCCGAGAACATGATGGTCTGGCGCTTCTCGGGCAGCTTGGCGATGATCTTCATGATGTCGTCCGAAAATCCCATGTCCAACATGCGGTCGGCCTCGTCCAGCACGAAATATTCGACGTGCGAGAGGTCGATACCGCTGGCGATCTCGATGAACGAAATGAGGCGTCCCGGGGTGGCGATCACCACGTCGGCGCCCATCTGCATGGCCTGCTTCTGGCGGCTCCATTCGATGCCGTCGCTGCTGCCGTGCACCACGTTTGCGGAAACGGGGAGGAAATAGGAGAAACCCTGCCACTGCACGTCGATCTGCTGGGCCAGCTCGCGCGTGGGGGAAATGATCAGCGAACGCACCACATCCTGCGGATTGCCTTCGCGGGCTAATTTCTCAAGCAGCGGGATCAGGAATGCAGCGGTTTTTCCGGTGCCGGTCTGCGCGCACCCGATCATGTCGCGGCCGGTGAGTATAATGGGGATCGTTTGTTCCTGCACGGGGGTCATCTCCTTGTAGTTCATCGTATCGATGCCCTGCATGACCTCTTCGGACAATCCGAGTTCGTCGAATTTCATCTGTTATCAATAATCTCTTAGCGTAAAAAATTCCCTGGTTCCCACATCCCCCGGCCGCCGGGCCGCGGGATGTCGCAATGGCCTGGGGCCATTGCAATCTGTCAAACCGCCGCAAAGGTACTCATAAAATCCATATAATAAAAGGCGCGGCCCGGAGAGGGCCGCGCCTTTATTGATTTAGCGGTGCGGTCTAATTTACGCCCATCTTGCGCAGCAGGGCCGCGTTGTCGGGTTTGTGGCCGCGGAAGCGCACGTAAAGCTCCATCGGGTTCTCCGAGCCGCCTTTCGAAAGGATGTTCTTGCGGAACGAAGCGGCGGTTTCGGGATCGAAGATGCCTTTTTCCTTGAAGAGCGAGAAGGCGTCGGCTTCGAGCACTTCGGCCCATTTGTAGCCGTAGTATCCGGCCGCGTAACCGCCGCCGAAGATGTGCCCGAACGAGGTGGAGCTGCACGTACCCGCCTCATAGGGGAAGAACTGGGTGGCACGGATGGCGTTCTGTTCGAAAGTTTCCACACTCCCGGCCACCGGGGCGGTGATGGTATGCCAGGCCATGTCGTCGATGCCGAACGAGAGCTGGCGCACGCCGCGGTAGGCGGCCAGGTAGTTCTTCGACGCGAGGATCTTGTCGATCAGCTCCTGGGGCATTTTTTCACCCGTCTGGTAGTGGACGGCGCACATGTCGAGGAATTCTTTCTCGGTGGCCCAGTTTTCGAGGATCTGCGAGGGCAGCTCGACGAAGTCGCGGTAGACGTGGGTGCCGGTGAGCGATTCGTAGCGTCCTTCGGCGAGCATACCGTGCAGGCAGTGGCCGAATTCATGCAGGAACACGGTGAATTCGTAGAACGTGAGCAGCGACGGGGTGGTGTCGGTGGGTTTGGTGAAGTTGCAGGTGAGCGACACCAGCGGGCGCACTTCGTTGCCGTCTTTGTCGGCGTACATTTCTCGGAAAGAGGTCATCCATGCGCCGCCGCGTTTGCTTTCGCGCGGGAAGTAGTCCATGTAGAGGATCGCCATCAGGCGCTCGCCGTCATGCACCTCGTAGACCTTCACCTCGGGGTGGAACACGGGGATCCCGGTATTTTCCCTGAAGGTCAGGCCGTAGAGTTTGCCGGCCAGGGCGAAGATGCCTTCCTGCACTTTGGTCAGTTCCAGGTAGGGTTTCACCTCTTCGTCGCTGAGGCTGTATTTTTCCTGTTTGTACAGCTCCTCGTAGTAGGCGAAATCCCAGGGTTTGAATTCCTTTTGTCCTTTCGACGCAGCGTAGGCTTTGATCATGTCAAAATCCTTTTGCGCATAGGGTTTTGTGGCGGCGAGCAGGTCCGAGAGGAATCCGTTGACGGTTTTCGTATCGCCGGCCATGCGCTCTTCGAGCACGTAATCGGCATAGGTCGCATAGCCCAGCAGGTTGGCCTGCTGCAGGCGCAGCTCGGCGATGCGTTTGACGATGGCCGAGTTATCGGTCGCGCCGCCCAGGCCGCGCGAGGCGTAGGCTTTCCATGCCTTCTCTTTCACGGCGCGGTCGGTGGCATAGGTCATATAGGGGCTCATGCTGGGCTGCTGGAGCGTGAGCAGGTAGCCTTCCTTGCCTTTTTGTTTGGCTTCGTGGGCCATGCCCTCTTTGGCAAAATCCGGCAGGCCCGCGACCTGCTCTTCGGTCAGGACCATTTCGAAATCGTTGGTGGCCTTCAGCACGTTCTGTCCGAATTGCAGCGTCAGGTTGCCGAGCTCTTCGGTCACGGCGCGGTACCTGGCCTTGTCCTCGTCGCCCAAGGCGGCGCCGCTGCGCGTAAAACTTTTGTAGGTCTTTTCGAGCAGCATCCACTGGTCGGTTTCGAGCGGGTCCGTTACACATTTCGTGTCATGGTAGTAGTCATACACGGATTTCACACGCCCGAAAAGCCTCGGGTCGAGCGAGATGTCGTTTCCGGCCTGGGTCATCAGGGGCTGCACCTCCAGGGCGACGGCCTCCATTTCGGGGCTGGTGTGGGCTTCGTTCAGGTTGAAGAAGATGCCGGCCACGGTCGTCAGGCGGCGGCCTTTCTGCTCGAGGGCCACGATGGTGTTCTCGAAGGTCGGGGCTTCCGCATTGGTGGCGATGGCCTCGACTTCGGCCTTCATCTCGGCGATGGCCTGTTCGAAGGCGGGTTTGTAGTGTTCCGGCCTGATCTTGTCGAACGGCGGGGTGTTGAAGGGGGCGTTGAAGTCGGCCAGCAGCGGGTTTTGCTCCTTGTTTTGGCATCCCGTGGCCACGGCGCACAGTGTCATAGCGGCTAAAAAGAGTTTTTTCATAATAAGGTTATGATTTGTTTAAGTTTGATCTTGCGTTTCATCCCGCGGCCGGGGGGGCGCTCCGGGCAGAGGAATGTGCGATCGCCTGTGGCGATCGGGGCCTGATTTATTTAATCGTACAGGTTGTCATACCGGTTGTCCGAGGCGCTGCTGCGCTTGTCGTATTTCAGGTCGCGCAGCACGGCCGATTTGACGCTGATGTTGAAGCTCCAACTTTGCAAAAAGCCGAGGGGTTGCCAGTCGAAGCTCATCTGCCAGCAGTGCAGGTCGCGCGTGAAGCGTATCTGGCCCGGGTTGAATTTTTTCATCTTGAAGTCGTAACTGCCGCTGAACGTCAGGCCCATCTTCGGGGTGAGGTTGATGCTGCCGTTAAAGTTCGAGCTTTGGGTGACGGTGGCTTTCAGCCCGGGCTTGGAGTAGCTCATCGAGTAGCTCACCGTGAGGGTCCACGGCACGTCGAAGTCGTAGTAGAGCGAGGTCATCATCTGCCGCCGCCGCATCAGGTCGAGGTTGGGGTCCGAGAAGAACGCCGCGTCCGCGGCCGGCGGGATGGGCGCGTCCTGGACGTTGTTCGATGCGCCGGGCTTGGTGCTGCTCTGGAACGTGTACTGGAACGACCATCCGGTGCTGGTGATGCGCCCGGGCTTGCCTTTCGCCCACATGAACTTATTGATCTTATTTCCGTTGGCGTCCAACTGGTACGGGTCGAGGGTGGCGCCGATCTGGATGGCGAAATTGCCGATGATGTTGCCCGTGCGCAGGTTGAGCATGAAGGGCGCCAGGTTGAGCGAGTCGGGGATGAAGTCGTAGGAGCTGCCGGCCGAAAGGTTCTCGAGAATCTTTATTTTTTTGACCCCGGAGGTATCCTGCTTGCTCCGCACCTTCATTTCGAGGGTGTTGGCGATCGCGAATGAGATGGCGGCCGATTTCCTGCTTCCCGGGATGCCGTACAGCGCGCCTTCGTAGGGCGAATAGTAGTTGATTCTACCGGTGGAGTCGGCCTGTACAGGTTTGTAGAAACCGTATTTCGGGTCGCCGAAATCCGGGGTGAAGGTGAAGCTGGCACTGGGCGTGAGCACGTGGCGGACGGCCTGCACCGGGGATTTGGGCCCGAACTGGTACGTGCCGTAGAACTTGGTCGAGGTCGACCCCCCCATGCTGTAATCATAGACGCGGTAG
>JAVBNK010000054.1:0-14411 GCA_031551595.1 Rikenellaceae bacterium
CGACCTGGCCGCCGGGGCCGTGGACTTCGGTGCGCCGGCCGACCTGGCCCTCACCGCCCGCCCGCAGCCCAACCGGCCCGTCCTGCTGAAGAAATGCCCGTATTTTACAATCAACCTGCTGGAAATCGCGGACTCGGGAGAGCGCGATTACGCCCCGCTGGACTCCTTCGTGGCGTTGGTGTGCCTCGACGGGAGCGTGTCGGTGGACGACGGGCAGGCCGCCTATGCGCTTTCGGCGGGCGAAACAATGCTTATCCCGGCCGTATTGGACGAGGTGACGCTCACCGGGCGGGGCAAGTTGCTTGAAGTGTATATAGAATAAATACTCTCGCCCCCCCGCATTGGCCCGCAGGAATCTTCAAGTCCGCGGCTGCGTGGGCGGCGACAAAGTCGCCGAGCCGCGGGCATGGAAATAATGCCGGCAATCCCTGAACACACGAAAAAGGGCGCCCCGAAAGGACGCCCTTTTCAATATGGCGGAATGTGTTTAGAAACGGTAAGCCACGCCGAAGGAGAATTGTGCGCGCGAGCCGTCGCCCAGCACGCCTTTCATTTCGAGGAAACCGGCCACCTTCTGCGAGAAGAGGTACTCGCCGCCCGCGCCGAGGTTCATCGCGAAAGCGCTGTCCGAATGGCCTTCCCATGAGTAGATGCCCACGTTGAAACCAGCCAGGGGATAGAGGTTGAACCTGGGGGCCAGGTTGAACGTGTAGTGTACGTTGGTGTTGATATCGAACCATGTGCCGTTGCCGGGGAAGAAGAAACCGAGTTCGGGCGCCAGGCGGAGGTTGCCGAACGCATAGGTATAACGTGCCGAAATACCGAATTCATCGCTGAAGTTGAAGCTGCCGCCGATGGTTTGGTTCTGTGCGGAAACATTCGAAGTCGCAAAAACGGCGCAGGCCAGGAGGGCAAAAATGAATTTTTTCATAATCGTCAAGTTTAAAGTTAGTTATTGCGGATACAGGTCGTGTCGTCGACCGGGGCAAAGATAAAGCTTTTTTCCCAAGTCCGGCAGCCTGCGGCCGGTTTTTGTTTTGCGGGGAAACCGAATTCGCTATCTTTGCGGGATAAAACCTGCTTATGGGGTACCACGAAGAGAAACAGCGCCAGCTGGATACACGCTACATACGCATGGCCCGCATCTGGGCCGAGAATTCCTACTGCGAACGCCGCAAGGTCGGGGCGCTGATCGTCAAGGATAAGATGATCATTTCGGACGGCTATAACGGCACTCCTTCGGGTTTCGAGAACGTCTGTGAGGACGACCTGGGCAAGACCAAGCCCTATGTGCTGCACGCCGAGGCCAACGCCATCACCAAAGTGGCCAAAAGCGCCAACAGCAGCGACGGGGCCACGCTCTACATCACCGCCTCGCCCTGCATCGAGTGCGCCAAACTGATCATCCAGGCCGGTATCCGCCGGGTGGTCTGGTGCGACAGCTACCACTCGCGCGACGGGCTGGACCTTCTGGAAAAAGTGGGCATCGAGTTAGTGCAGGTGGATTGCGAATAGCCCGGCGAAAGGTTATATCTATCGTTTTATGCATTTCGCCAATGCGAAATGCCGATATCCGCGGCTCGCGCCAAAGGACCCCGGACTGCGGGCATGGAATACGATCCTGAAATAAAGAACCCCGCCGCAATCGACGCTGCGAGCGAGGGCAGAACCGAGCTTACTTGAGTTATGCCGGGCCGCGGGGAGGAAACCCATGCATAGCATGGGTAACTGAAGCTACAGGGTATTGTAAAGGCTGCGATTGCCTGGAGCAATCGCCATCTCCCGCGTCCTGAAATCTTTGATTTCGTCCCCGTTGCCGCGGGAGATGAAAAGAGGGTCGCCGCAACCGACGCTGCGGGCGAGGGCAGAACCGAGCTTACTTGAGTTATGCCGGGCCGCGGGGAGGAAACCCATGCATCGCATGGGTAACCAAACCGGCGGGGAAGTTAACCCTTAGAGGTTGTTTTGAAATTTTGCCGAAGCTATTTTTTGCATCTTTCAGGTAGATTTTTTCGCCGATTTGCAGGGTCATATCGGGAATATGTGCCAAAAATCGGAGGAAAAAGATGCCGGGAAGAGGCGGAAAAGAGCGAGAGGAAAATTTCAAAACAACCTCTAAGAGATTAAAAAGCCCCGCTTCTTGAACCGGCGGGGCTTTCGTTTACTCTATCGTGATGGTGCGGGTGCCGTCCGCAAGCACCTCGATCGACACCTGCAAGGCATCGTCCGGAAGCAGCGGCTCGATCTTCTCGGGCCACTCCACCAGGCACGGGTCGCCACCGTAGAAATACTCCTCGTACCCCATGTCGAAAGCCTCTTCCAGGCGGTCGATGCGGTAGAAGTCGAAGTGGTAGAGCGTCCGGCCGTCGCCCGCGGCATAAGGGTTGACCAGCGCGAACGTCGGGCTGGACACATCGTCCCGCACCTCCAGCTGCCGGGCGATCTCGCGGATCAGGGTGGTCTTGCCCGCCCCCATCGCCCCGCGGAACGCCACCACGGGCCGCTCCGCCATCAGTTCGATGATCCTTTCGGCCGCCCCGCCCAGTTCCGCGGGGTCTTTGGCATAGATCGTATCCACGGCCTAACGCGGTTTAAGCACGATGAACGGCACGATCATCTCCTCCATCGAGATGCCGCCGTGCTGGAACGTGTCCTTATAGTAGCGCACGAACTGGTTGGTGTTTGTGGGGTAGACGAAAAAGTCGTGGTTCGACGCGAACACATAGGTCGACGTGAGGTTGCCCTTGGGCAGCTGGGCCTCCTCGGGCTTGTTGATCACGAACACCTCCCTGGCGTTATAGTTGAGGTTGCGACCGGTCTTGTAGCGCAGGTTGGGCGATGTTTCGCGGTCGCCCACGATCTTGACCGGATTGTCCACGCGCACGGTGCCGTGGTCGGTGGTGATGATGACCGTATGGCCTTTTTGCGCCAGCATCCGCAGGATGACCAGCAGCTCGGAGTGCTCGAACCAGCTGTGGGTCAGCGAACGGAAGGCCGCTTCGTCGATCGTGAGGTCGCGGATGATCTCGGTTTCGGTGCGGGCGTGCGAGAGGATGTCCAGGAAGTTGTAGACGATCACCGAGAAATCGGCGTCGTAGACGTGCTGTATGTTGTCGATCAGCTTGCGCCCGGCCTCGGGACGCACCAGTTTGTCGAAGCTGATCTTCAGGTTGCGGTGGTAGGAGGCCATCTGGCGGCGCAGGAATTCCTCCTCGTACATGTTCTTGCCGCCCTCCTCGTTGTCGTTGAGCCAGCGGTCAGGCATCAGACGGTCGATGGCCAGCGGCATCAGCCCCGCGAAGATGGCGTTGCGGGCGTATTGGGTGGCCGTGGGCAGGATGCTGCAATAGAAATCCTCGGCGGCGACGGTGAAATCCCCGTTGAGCATGGCGCTGACGGCGCGCCACTGGTCGTAACGGAAGTTGTCGATCAGCAGCAGGGTGGTCTTGGGGCTATGGTCGAGCACCGGCAGGATATTGGTGCGCATCAGCGTGTGGGACATCACCGGGGTGTGGTCGTCGCGGCGGTTGATCCAGTCGAGGTAGTTGCGGCGCACGAACTTCGCATACTCGTTGTTGGCCTCGTTCTTCTGGTAGAAAAGGATCTCGCGCACGCTTTCGTCGGTCGTCCCCTCCAATTCCATCTCCCAGCTTATCAGCTTTTTGTAAATATTGATCCAGTCTGCGAACGTTTCGGCCGCGGCGAACGAGCTGCTGATGGCGCCGAACTGCGAACGGTAGTCGGCCGTGGCCTGCTCGGTCACGAGCTGGCGCTGGTGGAGGTTCTTCTTGATCGACAGCAACACCTGGCTGGGATTGACGGGCTTGATCAGGTAGTCGGCGATCTTCGACCCGACAGCCTTGTCCATGATGTTCTCCTCCTCGCTTTTGGTGACCATCACCACGGGGGTCATCGGGCGCACCTCTTTGATGCGCGGGAGGGTTTCCAGGCCCGTGATGCCCGGCATCATCTCGTCGAGGATCACCAGGTCGAAGTCGTTGGCCGCGGCCAGTTCGACGGCGTCGTAACCGTTGTTGCAGGTCTCGACCTCGTAACCCTTCTCGCGGAGGAAAAGGATATGGGGTTTGAGGTATTCGATCTCGTCGTCGACCCAAAGGATTTTGCCGTTGCTCATGGGGAATTTTTTAGACTGCAAAGGTAGTCATTTCAGAACACAACGTAAAACTCCCCGGATTATTTTGCACCGGTAACACAAATCGTTCGGATCGTGCCAAAAAAATAAAAAATGATGGTTTTTTCGGGCCTATTTCACAAAAAAACGCGCAAAACCATTGGACTCAACAAATAATAGATTATATTTGCAACTCGTTTGCGGAGGAAATGATTTAACAAACTATTAAAATTATTTGGATATGACAAAGGCTGACATCGTTAACGAAATTGCAAAAAGCACCGGCGTAGAAAAAGTACAGGTGCAGCAGATCATTGAAGCTTTCATGGAAAGCATCAAGGATTCGATGACCAACAAAAACAACGTGTATCTGCGCGGCTTCGGCAGCTTCATCATCAAGAGGCGCGCGACCAAAGTGGCCCGCAATATTTCGAAAAACACCACCATCACCATCCCCGCGCATAACATCCCCGCATTCAAACCTGCGAAGAGTTTTGCCGTGAAGGTGAAAAACGCTAAATAATTCACCACCTAAAGGAACAAACCATGCCAAGCGGAAAGAAGAGAAAGAGGCATAAAATGGCTACCCATAAGCGCAAAAAACGCCTGCGCAAGAACCGTCACAAAAAGAAAAAGTAGGTAGCTTTTTTATGTAACCGTAACTTAAAACCTAAAGAGCGTTGCGTTCTTTAGGTTTTTTTTAAAAAGGAACAGGCCCTTCGTGAACGACCGGTATCCCGGCGCTCACGGAGTCGTTCCATTATATATGCCATGAACAAGGAACTGATCATCAATGTAACATCCAACGAGATCACCATCGCCCTGATCGAAGACAAGCGCCTGGTCGAACTCAACACCGAGCACTGCAAGACGGGGTTCGCCGTGGGGGACATCTACCTGGGCAAGGTCAAGAAGATCATGCCCGGGCTGAATGCCGCATTCGTCAACGTGGGTCACGAGAAGGACGCCTTCATCCACTACCTCGACCTGGGGCACCAGTTCACCACCCTGCACAGGCTGACCACTGGGCTGATCACGAAACAGAAAGGGCTTAAATTCGAGAACCTGAAGATGGATCCGCCAATCGGTAAGTCGGGCAAGATCTCGTCGCACATCGCCACCGGGCAACCCGTCCTGGTGCAGATCGCCAAGGAGGCCATCTCGACCAAAGGGCCGCGCCTTACGTCGGACATTTCGCTGGCCGGGCGGCACGTGGTGCTGATTCCGCTGTCGAACAAGGTATCCGTGTCGCAGAAGATCCGCAGCAACGAGGAACGCAAGCGCCTCAAACGCATCGCCGACGAAAACCTGCCGAACAACTACGGCGTGATCATCCGCACGGCCGCCCAGGGCAAGGAGGAGGACGACATCGCGCAGGACATCACCTCGCTGGTGAAGCGCTGGGAGAGCGCCATGGAGCGCCTGCGCTCGGGCGAAGCGGCCAATCCCCCGGCATTGCTGCTGGGCGAGATGAACCGTGCCACGACCATCATCCGCGACCTGCTGAACGTGACCTTCGGCGCGATCGTGGTCAACGACGCTTCGACCTACGACGAGATCCGCGAGTACATCCGTACGATCGCCCCCGAGAAGGAGAAGATCGTCAAACTCTACAAGGGCAAAGACCCGATTTTCGACCACTACGACATCTCGAAACAGATCAAGTCGCTGTTCGCCAAGTACGTGTCGCTGAAGAAGGGAGCCTACCTGATCATCGAGCGCACCGAAGCGCTGCATGTGGTCGACGTGAACAGCGGGGCGCGCGCCAAGGTAGACGACGACCAGGAACGCACCACGATGGAGGTCAACCTGCAGGCGGCCGAGGAGATCGCCCGCCAGTTGCGCCTGCGCGACATGGGCGGCATCATCGTGATCGACTTCATCGACATGCACAAGGGCGACAACCTCCAGATCCTGCTCGACAAGATGCACGATGTTATGGCCCTGGACCGTGCCCGCCATACGATCCTGCCCATCGCGAAGTTCGGGTTTATGCAGATCACGCGCCAGCGGGTGCGTCCCGAAACCGCCCCCGAAGTGAAGGAAACCTGCCCGACGTGCAACGGCACCGGGTCGATCGTCCCCTCGATCCTGCTCGAACAGCAGATCGAGAACCAGATCGCCTACTTCACCTCCGACCGCAAAGTGAAGTACATCATGCTCAAGGTCAGCCCCTATGTCGAGTCCTACCTGCGCAGGGGCTTCCCGTCGATCCGCATGAAATGGGCGGCCAAATACCGCTGCACGATCAGGATCGCCTCCGACCAGTCGACCGGATTCGTAGAAACCAAATTCCTCAACCGGGAAGGCAAGGAGCTGATATAAAAGGCAAAGGGGGTTCGGCGATATTTTTTCGCCGCCCCCTTTATTTAAGAAAGCCCGCGCGGCCCTCAAGGGGCCGGATTTCAATCGTAACCGCACTTCATGCACAAGCTGACCGCAATGATACGCGGCCTGGAAGCTTTCAGGTCGCTGGCGGGCGAATACCGCGACTGCCCGACCGTGGAACTGCGTTCCGTGGCGGGGTCGTGTTTCGGCGTGGCGCTGGCGGCATGGGCCGAGAAGCAGGGCGGGCTGCACCTCGTGGTGATGGACGACCGCGACCGGGCGGCCTACCTGTGCAACGACCTCTACGCGCTCACCGAAGCGGAGCACGTGCTCTTTTTCCCGACCGCCTATAAACGCTCGATCCAGTTCGGCCAGGAAGACCCCTCGGGCATCGTCCAGCGTACGGCGGCCGTCAACGCGATCAAGAATTTCGACCGCACGGCGGGCAAACCGCTCATTATCTGTACCTGGCCGGAGGCGCTGATCGAAAAGGTGGCCGACATGGAGAGCCTGCGCAGCAGCACGCTCACCATCCGGCAAGGCGAAAAACTGTCGATGGCTTTCGTCGAGGAGGTGTTGCAGGAAAACGGTTTCTGCAGGGTCGATTTCGTCTACGAGCCGGGGCAGTATTCGGTGCGCGGGGGGATCATCGACCTGTTTTCGTATGCCGACAACCATCCTTACCGGCTGGATTTCTTCGGCGACGAGGTGGAGTCGATCCGTTCGTTCAACATCTCGACCCAGCTTTCGGACCGGCGCATGGAGAGCGCCGAAATCGTACCGAATCTCAAGCGTGAGGGGGCTGCCGAACGGGTTTCGCTGGCACAGTTCGCGGGCGACGCCTCGTGGTGGATCGAGGATCTGGACTATACGCTCAAGCGGCTGCAGGCGATCCGCACCAAAATGCTCGGCGAATTGGACGAACCGTCGCGCATCGATTCGATCGTTACGGGAAAGAAAGGTTTCCTGGAAGATACGGCGGAGCGGAAGATGTACCTTTTGGCCGACCGCGCGACCGACCGTGCAGCGGTATGCCACGTCGATTTCCACTGCTCGCCCCAGCCGGCGTTCAACAAACGTTTCGAACTGCTGGCCGACGACATCACCGCCCGTGCCCACGAGGGCTACAAGACCTATATACTGTCCGAAAACCGCGCCCAGACCGAGCGCCTGGTCAATATTTTCCACTCCATCGAACGTCCCGAGGCGGTGTTCGAACCCGTCCCGATCACACTGCACGAGGGTTTCGTGAACAGCGAGCTGAAGATATGCGTCTACACCGACCACCAGATCTTCGACCGCTACCACCGCTACCGCCTGCGCGGCGAACTGGACCGCAGCGAAAGCCTGACGATCGCCGAGCTGAACACGCTGCAGGTGGGCGATTACGTGACCCACATCGACCACGGCGTGGCGCGTTTCGGGGGGCTGGTGCGCACGATGGAGAACGGCAAGGTGCACGAAGCCATCAAACTGGAATACCGCGACGGCGACGTGCTGCTGGTCAACGTCCACGCCCTGCACCGCATCGCGCGTTATAAAAGCCGCGAGGCCGACGCCCCGAAGATCTACAAGTTGGGCTCGGGCGCTTGGCAGCGCATGAAGGAGGCCACCAAGAAGAGCGTCAAAGATATCGCCCGCGAGCTGATCGCCCTCTATGCCGCCCGCAAGGCCTCCGGGGGCTTCCGGTTCTCGCACGACACCTACCTGCAGCAGGAGCTCGAAGCGTCGTTCGTCTGGGAGGAAACGCCCGACCAGGTCAAGGCCATCGAGGCCGTCAAGCACGACATGGAAAGCCCCCAGCCGATGGACCGCCTGGTGTGCGGCGACGTGGGGTTCGGCAAGACGGAGGTAGCCGTGCGTGCGGCGTTCAAGGCCGTGGCCGATTCGAGGCAAGTAGCTGTTCTTGTGCCTACTACAATACTTTCCTTGCAGCATTACCGCACGTTCAGCGACCGGCTGCGCGACTTTCCGGTGCGCATCGAGCACCTCTCCCGCGCCAAAAACGCCAGGGAAACCCGGCAAATCCTGGACGACCTGAAGTCGGGCAAAACGGATATCATTATCGGCACCCATAAAATCCTCGGCAAAGAGGTGGAATTCAAGTCGCTCGGGCTGCTGATCATCGACGAGGAGCAGAAATTCGGGGTGTCGGCCAAAGAGAAGTTGCGGCAGTTGAGCGTGTCGGTCGATACGCTCACGCTGACGGCCACGCCCATCCCGCGCACGTTGCAATTCTCGCTGATGGGATCGCGCGACCTGTCGGTGATCTCCACCCCCCCCGCCAACCGCCAGCCCATCGCCACCGAATCGCATACCTTCGACGAACAAATCGTGAAGGAAGCCATCGAGTTCGAGCTTTCGCGCCACGGGCAGGTCTACTACGTCCACAACCGCGTGGAGGACATCGGGCGTGTGGCGGCGATGGTCGAACGGCTGTGCCCCGGCGCCCGCACGGCGGTCGGGCACGGGCAGATGGACCCCAAACAGTTGGAAAAGATCGTGATGGACTTCATCTACGGCGAGTTCGACGTGCTGGTGGCCACCACGATCATCGAAAACGGCATCGACATCCCTAACGCCAATACGATCATTATCGACAACGCCCAGAATTTCGGCCTGAGCGACCTGCACCAGTTGCGCGGACGGGTCGGGCGGTCGAACCGCAAGGGCCACTGCTACCTCTTTTCGCCGCCGGACGAGATGCTTTCGTCCGAAGCGCGGCGGCGGCTGCGGGCCCTGGAAGAGTTTTCGGACCTGGGCAGCGGATTCAACATCGCCATGCAGGACCTCGACATCCGCGGTGCAGGCAACCTGCTGGGCGCCGAGCAGAGCGGTTTCATCGCCGACATCGGCTTTGAAACCTACCAGAAGATCCTCGCCGAAGCGATGGACGAGTTGAGGGCCGAGGGCGTGGCGGTCAAGGAACCCGAAGGCGGGGAAAAACCCACCGAAGAGGTCAGCTACCTCAGCGACAGCCATATCGAGGTCGACAACGAGGCGTTCCTGCCGGACGACTACATCGGCCAGAGCATCGAAAAGATACGCCTCTACCGCCAGCTGGACAACATGACCGGGGAGGCCGAACTGCAGCGCTTCGAAGCGGAACTGACGGACCGTTTCGGACCGCCGCCGCCGCCGGTCAAAGAACTCTTCGAGGTGATCCGCCTGCGCAGGCTCTGCATCCGGCTGGGCTTCGAACGCGCCAAGGTCAGGAACGGCTTGCTGCTGCTGCAATTCATCGCGGACAGCAAGTCGGCATACTATAAAAGCCCGGTATTCATGGGGATATTGAAATATGTGACCGAACGGCCGCAAAAATTTTTACTACGCCAGAACAATAATAAGGTGGGTGTGACAGTTAGAGATATTAAGGATTCGCGCGCAGGCGTGGAAGCGTTGCGTGCCATGCTCGACGCTTTGCAGGACGAGGCATAGTCCTTATCTTTGCCGCCCGCGGCGTGCAACCAAACGGACGCGCCGGGCATCTTTACAGAAAGCGCGGCCACCGCGCGGCCAAACTTAAAACCGACCGCATGAACCTTGCGATAGACATAGGCAATACACTGGCAAAAATGGCCGTTATAGACAACGGGCAGGTGGTCGATACGTTCAAATTCGAGGATTTTTCACCACAGGATGCGGAGCAGGTGCTGCGTGCCTATCCCGCCATAGACGCCGCCATTATGATCTCGGCGCGGATGGCCGGGCCCATTAAGGAATATATACGCGCACGCGTGGACCGCTTCGTCGATTTCACCTGCGACACGCCCGTTCCGCTGGAAAACCTCTACAAAACTCCCCGCACGCTCGGTCCCGACCGCATGGCCTCGGCCGTGGGTGCGGCGACGCTTTTCCCCGGCACGAACCTGATGGTGGTGGATTTCGGCACGGCCATCACCGTCGACATGGTGACCGCCGCCGGGCAGTTCCTCGGCGGGAACATCTCGCCCGGGGCGGGGATGCGCCTGCGGGCACTGCACCAGTTCACCGAGCGGCTGCCGTTGGGCCAGCTGCGCGAACAAACCGAACTGCTGGGCACCACTTCGAAGTCAGCCGTCGAAAGCGGAGTGGTCGATGGGATCGTCTATGAAATAGAGGGTTACATCGCCCGCCTGGAAGCCCGGCACGGCGAATTGAAAATTATTTTTACCGGAGGGGATGCAAATTTCTTTGTTAAACGATTTAAAAATCCGATCTTTGCAACCTATGACCTGGTTGCATACGGTCTGAACAGAATATTAGAGTATAATGCGAATTAAGAAATCATTACTCGGGGCGGCGCTGTTACTCCCGGCGGTCGTGGCGGCGCAAAGCAGCAGCATCAACACATTTTCGCCCTACACGCTCTACGGGATAGGCGACCTTGCAACCCAGGGCCCGACCTACATCCGCTCGATGGGCGGCGCCGGGGTGGCCTACCGCGATGTGTTCAGGCTCAACTACCTCAACCCCGCGGCCGCAACCGCCAGCGGCCAGAAATCGTTCATCTTCAACTTCGGCCTCGAAGGCTCGAACTACTACCTGAAGAGCAGCGACGCCAAAAGCAGTTTCAACACGTTCAATATCCGCGATATCGGGGTGCAGTTCCCGCTCGGGAGGCTGATCAGCGCGTCGGTCAGCGTGACCCCGATGAGCACCGTGGGATACCGCATTACCGCCACCGATGAGAACCCCGCTACGGCGGAAGATTTCAAACGCATCGACTACCTGTACGAAGGCAGCGGCGGGCTGACCCAGGGCAAAGCCGGGTTGGGCGTCGTCGTTACCCCGAAACTTTCGCTCGGGGCCGAAGCGGTCTACTACCTGGGCAACATCAACCGCAGCTACACCATCTCTTTCGTTTCCTTCGACGGGGAACAGCCCAACGATATCTACGGCACCGAAAAAAACCAGGTGTCGCAGATCTATTTCAACTTCGGGGTGCAGTACAGCCCCGTGATGACCGATCGCCGCCTGCTGACCCTCGGGGCGACGTTCCAACCCGGCGGAAGGCTCAATCCGCACATCACCCGCCAGGTGCCTTCGGGCAATATCAACGCCGATACGATCAGTTACAATTCACGCCTGTCGGATTTCCGGATGCCCGACATGATGACCGTCGGGGTCGCCTACCGCACCCCGAAGATCGGCCTTGTGGCCGATTATTCGTACCAGGGATGGAACTGCAACAACGGTAGCGACATGGAGAAACCGGATACCCGTTACCGCAATACCAGCAGTTTCAAGCTCGGTACCGAATACACCCCCAACCGCCTCGACGTGCGCCGCTACCTGAACCGCGTGACCTACCGCGCCGGATTGCGCTACGCCGACGACTACATCCAGTTCAACGGCCGGAACGTATCCGAGAAAGCGCTTACGCTCGGCCTGGGATTCCCCCTGCGTGCGTCGGGATACTCGGCGATCAACGTAGGCTTCGAGGCCGGTACGCGCGGCACGACAAGCCATAACCTGATCCGTGAAAACTATTTCAAATTTTCGATCGGCCTGAGCCTCTTCGGCGAAGACTACTGGTTCCGCAAACGCCAGATCGAATAACGTCACGACAAATCGACTAACTGCTGCTATATGAAAACCTTTCTTTTAAAGAGTACGCTCGCGGGCCTTTTCGTTACCCTGGCCCTGGGCGTATCGGCTCAATCGATTCCCTGGCAGGAAAATCCGGCCTACGGGAAGGACCTCGCAGAGAGGGAGAAGAATGCCAAAGACCTGATGTTCTTCAACGAAGCTTTCAACAACAAGGATTACGACACTGCCCTGGGCTACTTCCGCGGTTTGCTGCAAGCCGCCCCCGGCATCAACCTCTCGCTATACACCCGCGGCGCCGAGATCTACCGT
This sequence comes from Rikenellaceae bacterium, assembly GCA_031551595.1. Taxonomy (GTDB): domain Bacteria; phylum Bacteroidota; class Bacteroidia; order Bacteroidales; family Rikenellaceae; genus JAVBOW01. The sequence goes on from JAVBNK010000054.1 coordinate 12,302, forward strand.
TCCAGGGCGCTGGCCGCCAGGGAGAAGGATCCGGCCCTGTTCAAGGCTTACCTGGACACGCTGATGATGGTCTACGACAACCGCCACAAATATTTCGGCGACCTGAAAGGCCAGCCGATCGCGACGGTGCTCACGCTCAAAGCCAACGATCACCTGATTCTCAACCCGGAGAACCGCGAGATGGTGCGCAAACTGTTCCAGCAGGCGTTCGCCCTGGGCGGTACGCTCAACCCGATGGCGGTGAACATCTACTTCAACGAGCTGGTCAACGACTACAAGAACGACGTGCCGGGCGTGGATGCCGAAATGATCATGGACGAGTATGAGAAATTCCTGCCCATATTCGACCAGGACCCAGTAAAATTCGCCGACGCCAAAGAAACCTTCGAGGCGCTGTTCATCCAGAGCGGGGTGGCCGACTGCGGCAACATCGAAAAACTTTTCCGCCCGCGCATCGAAGCCAATCCGACCGATACGGCGACGATGACCAAATGTATGGCCCTGCTGCAACGGGCGCGGTGCAACACCGATTTCGCCGCCTATGTGGGTGAGAAATATTACGCCCTCATCCCTTCGTCGGGCGCGGCCCTGTACATGGCCACCTTCTTCGAGAACCGCCATGAGTACACCAAATCGCTCAAATACCTCAACGAAGCGATCCTCCACGAGAAAGACCCGCAAATGAAATCGAACCTGTGCGTGCGCATCGCCGCCGCGCAGCTCGGACTGAATAATCCCCGCCTGGCCGCGGATTACAGCAAACAGGCCATCGACGTGAATCCTGAGAACGGCTATGCCTACATGATGCTGGCCCAGGCCTACACGATGGGCAACAGCGCCTGCGCCGACTTCGAACGCAGGGCCGTTTACTGGCTGGTGTACGACCAGTTGACCCGGGCGCGCGCCCTGCTTGCGGGCGACCGCGAACAGATCGCCGCCATCGACCAGCAGATGAGCACTTACCGCGCCAACTTCCCGTCGAAAGAGGACTGCTTCTTCTGCGGCCTGCAGAACGGCCAGACCTACGATGTGAAGTGCGGCTGGATCACCGGCCGGACAACGGTCAGGGAGCGCTAACCTTTCCAGGCACCCCAAGTGACACTGCGGGCAACCCATATGGGCCGGACCATGACGGCACTCCTCATTACGGGGAGTGCTTTCTTGCTTTTTGCGTGCGGCGGGGGCCGCCAGCCCGAAACCGCCGAGACCGAAACCCTGATCACGCAGCAAAGCGATACGCTGGTGATCATCAATTCGAAAGAAGGGGTCAAATCATACCGATTCAGCACTCCGCTGATGGAACGCTACGAACTGGCCAAAGAACCCTACATGGAATTCCGCCACGGGATAGAGATCGAAACCTTCAAGGACTCGACGGCGATGACCGAATCGACCCTGAGGGCCGATTATGCGATCTTCTGGGAGCGGCGCGAACTGTGGGAAGCCAAAGGCAACGTGGTGGCGGTCAACGCGCAGGGACAGATCCTCGAAACCCAGCAGTTGTTCTGGAACCAGCGCACGCATAAGATCTACTCGAACGTCGATACGAAGGTGACCCAGGGATCGGACATCATTATTGGCGTGGGATTTGAAGCAGACGAATCGTTCGAGAACTTTACGTTCCGCCGGCCGCGCGGCACGGTCACCGTGGACACCGACCCGGTGGAATCCGCCGCCGACTCGCTGCCGCCCGGCGACCCGAAGCCCGCAGGACCCGGCAAGTGATTTCGCCCCGGCTCCTGCCGCAGTGGAACGTACGGCTTGGAGCCCGCGAAGTTCCACCCCCGCCGCTCCCCACGGCCGCAACTTTCGGAAGGCTGAACCATAACAGGGTCCGGAATTATTCCGATCCTGCGACCGATATATACTTTTCAAGTCCCCGGCCGCGGAGGGCGCATCGGGAATGCAAACCGCGGATTTGACATTTTCGCACGGCGAAACGCGCGATACGATAATTTTTAACGCAGGAAATTGCTCGACACGCTGACCATAGTACTGATCTGCCTGGCCCTCTCCGCATTCTTTTCGGGGATGGAGATCGCTTTCGTGGCCTCGAACCGCCTGCGCCTGGAGATCGAAAAAAAGCAAAAAGGCGTATTCAGCCACATTA
>JAVBNK010000171.1:0-27873 GCA_031551595.1 Rikenellaceae bacterium
GTGACGAACAACAGCGTACTGGAGATCACCCTCGAGGGCACTATCACCGATTCGCCCGCCACCTCGCCTTTCGAGAACTTCGACTTCGGGTCTATGAAAAGCCGCTCGTCGAACACCATCCTGCAGGCACTGAACGCTATCGAGAGCGCCGCCGTCGACGCCCGCATCAAGGGTATCTACCTCAATATCAAGAGCGGCGAGATCAATCTTTCGAACCGCGAAGAGCTGCGCGCCGCGCTGGTACGCTTCAAGGAGTCGGGCAAATTCGTCGTTTCGTATAACGAGAACTACACCCAGGGGCGCTACTACCTCGCCTCGGTGGCCGACTCGGTATGGCTCAACCCCGCCGGTTCGATGGACTGGACCGGGATGGGCGGCACGCTGATGTTCTACAAGGGCCTGCTCGACAAGCTCGACGTGCAGGTGCAGGTGTTGCGCCACGGCTCGTTCAAGTCGGCCGTAGAGCCCTATATCCTCGATAAGATGAGCCCCGAGAACCGCCTGCAGATGGAACGCATGGTGACCTCGCTGTGGAACGTGGTCGTGGGCGATGTGGCGGCTTCGCGCGGGCTCGACTCGGCGCGGTTGCAGCAGTATGCCTCGTCGCTGGCGGTCGATTCGCCTGAAAAGGCGGTCGAACTCGGCTTTGTCGATGCGCTGGCCTATGCCGACCAGGTCGATGATACGATGGATATACTGGCGCCTGACCGCAATTATATCCACCTGACGGAATATATCGCTGCGACGAACATGGGTTACGGCGCTTCCAAAAACCATGTCCAGATCATTTATGCCGACGGTGATATTGTTGACGGACGCGGCTACCGGGGCGAAGTGGGCGGAGAGACGGTCGCCCGGCAGCTTTCGGACGCACGCCATGACGATAATGTGAAGGCGGTGGTGCTGCGGGTGAATTCGCCCGGCGGAAGCGCCCTGGCCTCGGAGGTGATGTGGCGCGAAATGGAGTTGCTCAAAGCCCATAAGCCGTTGGTGGTGTCGATGGGCGGCGTGGCGGCGTCGGGAGGTTATTATATTGCCTGCCCGGCGGATGTGATCCTTGCGGACCGCATGACCATCACCGGTTCGATCGGTGTGTTCGGGCTGATGTTCAATGCGAAAAAAGGACTGGAGGATAAACTGGGTATTACGGTCGAAACCGTACGTACGAACCCCTCGTCGGACCTCGGTTCGATGTTCCGCCCGATGACCGATCCCGAGCGCCATTATATGATGAATTCGATCGAGAAGGTCTATACGACGTTCGTAGGCCATGTGGCTGACGGACGGAACCTCGAATACGCGCAGGTGGATTCGATCGCCGGCGGGCGCGTATGGTCGGCCGCGGATGCCTGCCGTATCGGGCTTGTGGACGGTTTCGGGGGCCTGCGCAATGCGATCGACCTGGCGGCGGAAAGGGCGGGCGTGGCTTCGGATTTCACGGTCCGGGAGTCGGCCGATGTCCAGGATCCGCTGACCATGCTGCTGAACGCATTTGCCGAAACCAAAGCGCAGCGTGTGCGTAACGAACTCGGCGATGCGTTCGCCCATTACGATATGGTGCGCAGGCTGATGGCGCAGAGAGGGGTTCAGGCGCGTATGCCCTATGTCATTGAAGTTAAATAATGTAGTAATCAAATCTATATGGTTGTTGAAACTGAGAATACGGGCACGGTGCGCCCGCTGAATTTCCTTGAAGAGATCATCGAAGCCGATATCGCACGCGGCCAGACGCGTGTCCATACACGCTTTCCGCCGGAGCCTAACGGCTACCTGCATATCGGCCATGCGAAGAGCATCTGCCTGAATTTCGGGCTTGCCAAACGTTACAACGGCCTGTGCAACCTGCGCTTCGACGATACGAACCCCGTGAAGGAGGATGTCGAATATGTCGATTCGATCAAGGAGGACGTTCGCTGGCTCGGTTTCGAGTGGGCGGGCGAGTACTATGCCTCGGACTACTTCGAACAACTATACCAGTGGGCTATAGATCTTATAAACAAAGGATTGGCCTATGTGGACGACCAGACGCAGGAGCAGATCCGCACCACGCGCGGTACGGTGACCGTGCCGGGTACGGAAAGCCCGTGGCGCAATCGCACGGTTGAGGAAAACCTGGTCTTGTTCGCCGGTATGAGGGCGGGTAAATATGCTGACGGAGAGAAAGTTCTGCGTGCGAAGATCGACATGGCGCACACCAATATGCTGATGCGCGACCCGATCCTCTACCGCATCCTCCACACCGCGCATCACCGTACGGGCGATGCATGGTGTATCTACCCGATGTATGACTACGCCCACGGAGAGTGCGACTCGATCGAGCGTATCACCCATTCGATCTGCACGTTGGAATTCGACGTTCATCGTCCGCTCTACGACTGGTTCATCGAGCAGTTGGGGATCTTCCCCAGCCATCAGTACGAGTTCGCACGCCTGAACCTCACCTATACGATGATGAGCAAGCGTAAATTACTGCAATTAGTTCAGAATAAGTATGTTAATGGTTGGGATGATCCCCGTATGCCGACCATTTGCGCCCTCCGCCGCCGGGGTTATACGCCGGAGTCGGTACGTGCATTTGCTGAGAAGGTGGGGGTGGCCAAACGCGACAACGTGATCGACCTGGGGTTGCTGGAGTTCTGCGTGCGCGAGGACTTGAACCGTATCGCCCAACGCCGGATGGCTGTGGTCAATCCGCTGAAGGTGGTCATTACGAACTATCCCGAAGGCCGCACGGAGCAGATCGTCTGTATCAATAATCCTGAAAATGAGGCGGCTGGCAGCCGTGAGGTGCCGTTTTCCCGTGAAATTTACGTCGATCGCGACGATTTTATGGAGAATCCCCCGAAGAAATATTTTCGTCTTTCGCCGGGCGGGGAAGTGCGCCTGCGCTATGGTTACATAATTAGATGTGACGAAATGGTGAAGGATGCTTCCGGCGAGGTCGTTGAGTTGCGATGCACGTACGATGAACAGTCGAAAGGCGGCGGATCCTCCGATGGGCGCAAGGTGAAGGGTGTGATCCATTGGGTGTCTGCAGCCCATGCCATCCGTGCCGAATTGCGTCTGTACGACACGTTGTTTACCCTTGAGGATCCGGATGACGTGGAAGAGGGCAAGACGTTTACGGATTACCTCAATCCGCGATCATTGGTGTGTGTCAACGCGTACCTCGAGCCTTCACTGGTATCGGCTGCGCCGGGCGATAAATTCCAGTTCGAACGGGTAGGTTATTTCACGCCGGATTACGATTCGAAACCCGCGGCATTGGTGTTCAACCGCACGGTTGGACTCAAGGATTCATGGGCTAAAATAGCTGATAAATAGTCACTTATATTATACTGGAATGCCCCTGGAGAATCCGGGGGCATTTTTTGTTCCACGTGGAACATGTTGGGTGGATGGTTGTTTAATGTGTGCTTGTTTATATTCCTATTCCTTTTTACACTCACACCCAATGGTGTTTTATGCATAAAGGCGGAGGTTATGTAGGCTGCGTAGCAACCCTAAAGACCGATTATATGTAATGATATATGGCATCCATTGGGAGGCAAGGGTGTTTGTTGTGGTTTTGTTTGTTCCACGTGGAACAATGTTTATCGACCGAAGAATACCAATAAAACATTGATGTCGGCGGGGGAAACTCCGGGAATGCGTGATGCCTGGCCGATGGTGGATGGATGAATGCGGCTGAGTTTTTGACGTGCTTCGGTCGAGAGGGATTGAAGAGTGTTGAAATCAAAATCGGGATGGATAACGATGTCTTCGAGCCGGCGCATTTTCTCGGCCATATAGCGCTCGCGTTCGATGTATCCTTTATATTTGATTTGGATCTCGGCTTCCTCGATAATTTCATCGGTGAAGTCGCCGGATGCAAGCAGTGAGGCGAGTGGTGGCAGGTGGTCGGCCAGTCCGTGGATAGTGACCCCGTTGCGGAGCACTACGTCATAGAGCTTGCGGCCTTGGGTGAGGAGTGATGAATCGATCGATTTTAAATAAGCCTGTAAATCGTCCGGAGTGATGCTCTCCCGGTGAAGGAAGGAAATAAGCGATTCTACGAGCGATTTTTTTTCTTCAAAAATACGATACCTCTTTCCGCTAACCAGCCCTATTTTATGTCCGATGGGAGTTAACCGCAGATCGGCGTTGTCTTGCCGTAGTAAAATGCGGTATTCTGCGCGGGACGTGAACATGCGGTAGGGCTCGTCGACGCCCTTGGTGACCAGGTCGTCGATCAATACGCCGATATATGCTTCGTCGCGACGCAACACCAGTGGATCGCCTCCCGTGAGTACCAGGTGTGCATTGATGCCCGCCATAAACCCCTGGGCGGCGGCTTCCTCATAGCCTGTAGTCCCGTTGACCTGGCCTGCAAACCAAAGATGCCGGATCAGTTTGGTTTCAAGGGTATGGGTGAGCTGCGTGGGCGGGAAGTAATCATACTCAATGGCATAACCGGGTCGGAATAGCTGAATGTCTTCGAAGCCGCGTATTTTGCTCAGGGCCTCGAATTGCACCTGCCAGGGGAGGGACGACGAAAAGCCGTTGAGATAGTATTCATTGGTGTTGCGCCCTTCGGGTTCAAGGAAGAGTTGATGGGTGTCCTTGTCGGCGAACGTGCGCAGTTTGTCTTCGATGCTGGGGCAGTAGCGAGGGCCGACGCCCTGGATCGTGCCGTCGAAGAGCGGTGATTCTGCGAAACCCGTGCGTAAAATATCATGTACTTCCGGCGTTGTATAGGCGATAAAGCACGGTTCCTGGTGTTTTACGGGTTCGATATCGGTCAAAAACGAAAATTTAGACGGATTTTCATCACCCGACTGGGCTTCCAGTACTTCGAAGTTGATGGTGCGTGCATCGAGGCGGGCAGGAGTGCCGGTCTTCATACGTCCGCTTTCAAAGCCCAGGCTGCGCAGTTGTTCCGTGAGGCCCGTGCTGGCGGCATCGCCGTGGCGGCCTCCGGGTGCGCTGCTGCGTCCGACGTGCATCAGCCCGTTCAGGAATGTGCCTGCCGTCAGGATCACCGCACGCGACCGGAACTCGATGCCAAAACCGGTGCGAATGCCGCAAGCCTGGCCTTTTTCGATCAAAAGTTGCGAAACAGTGTCCTGCCAGAGGTATAAATTGATCGTATTTTCGACTTTTTTGCGCCAAAGCGCTGAAAACAGGCCTTTATCGCACTGTGCCCGCGGACTCCACATCGCCGGCCCTTTCGAGCGGTTGAGCATCCGGAACTGGATCGTGCTGCGGTCGGTAATGATGCCCGTCTGGCCTCCCAACGCATCGATCTCGCGCACGATCTGTCCTTTGGCCACGCCACCGATCGCCGGGTTGCACGACATCTGGGCGAATTTGTCCATATCCATTGTCACCAGCAGTACCGTAGAGCCCATATTGGCCGCTGCACATGCCGCCTCGCAGCCCGCATGGCCGCCGCCCACCACGATAATATCGTATTCCGTACGCATTATTTCTCCTCCAGCCGCATGAGATAAAGGTCCTCTTTGGCGTGCATGATCCGTTCTTCGCCAGGTGTTTTATCGCCGTATCCGCACAGGTGCAATACGCCGTGTACCATTACCCGCAACAGCTCGCGCCGCGAAGTAGTCCCGTATTCGGCCGCATTGCGTGACACGGTATCGACGCTGATGTAGATGTCGCCCGCGATTGCGGTGCCTTCCGTGTAGTCGAACGTGATCACGTCCGTATAGTAATCGTGGCCCAGGAACTGCCGGTTGATCGCCAGCAGGTAATCGTCAGGACATAAAATTATGTTAATCGACCTGCAGTGTTTCCCTTCGCCTGCAGCGCTTTCCCGCAGCCATGCGGCCACGGTCCGGCGACCGGTGAAACGGAACGTAAAACCTTCTGCGGTATGGAATGAAACGGCCATTATATTGAAAAATAGGTAATCATCGGGAAATCCCTAAGGCATTATCCATTGTTCGGGATTGAGGTTCGACGACTGCTTCCACACCTCGAAATGCAGGGCGTATTCGTCGTCGTCGCTGCCCGACGAGAGGCGTCCGAGCGTTTCGTTGAGCGACACTTTATCGCCCACCTTTACCGTCACCGAAGCCAGGTTCGAGTAAACCGTAATGTAGTCGCCGTGACGCACCATCACCGTGTTGTTGAGGCCCTGGTAGAAGAATATGTTGGCCACCGTGCCTTCGAATACCGAGCGAACCTCGGCACCCTTCGCCGCGGCGATATTGATCCCTTTATTATCCACCGTAACGCCTTTCTGGGTCGGGTGCGGATGGACGCCGTAGCGGTCGATGATCACCCCTCCGCGCACCGGCCAGGGCAGTTTTCCGCGGTTCTGGTCGAACTTCCCCGACAGTTCGCGCACCTCGCGCTGTTGTTCGGCGCTGAGGGTCTTTTTACCCTCTTTTCGGTTCTCGGCCGCGATCATGCGCTCTATCTCCTTCTGCGCCTTCTGGATCTGGGCGCGGCTGTTGGCGATTTCCTTGTTGAGTTTGCCTTCCTGCTGCTTGAGGTTGGCCAACGAAGTCTGGTACTGCTTTTGGTCTTTGCCCAGCGTGGTCAGGGTGTTGTTCTCCTCTTTCTTGGTTTTGTCCAGTTCGGACAGCTTGGTGTCCAGCTCGGCGATATGGGTGGCGATCACGCCTGACAGCGAGTCGATCTGGGCGGCCTTGCGTTCTCGCATGGCGTTGTAGCGCCGCATGTAGTTGACCCGGCGCGTGGCGTCGGTGAAGTCCTTCGATGCGAAAATGAATGCCAGATAGTTGTTCTGCAAATAGTTGCGGTACGATTCGCGGATCATGGCGGCATATTCCCGCTTGAGTTTGTCCTGGCGCGATTCGAGTTGGCGGATCTGGCCGCGGTTGTCCGAGATGTCGGAATTGATCAGCCTGATCCGGCTTTGCAGCGCGGCCAATATCTTGCGGCGCGAGGTGATGCGGTTTTGGATCAGTTTTAATTCGCGCTGGCTGGCCTGCTGGTTGCTTTTGGTTTCGTTCAGCAGGGCGGTGTTGCGGCGGATATCCTCTTCGGCGCGTTGGATCTCGCGGTTCAGCTCGTCGATATTCCGGGTCTGGGCCGCGGCCGGCAACCCCAGGCAGAGCATCAGTCCCAATAGGTAGAAAAGTCGTTGCATAGCGCTATTTTCCTTCGGCCGTCTTCATCCGGCGGGCCACCTCGGCGGGGTCGTACCCGTTGTCGAGGGCCTTTTTCCAGTAGACGGTGGCCATGAAATATTCTTTGAGTGCGTACAGGATGTCGCCGTAGTGGATGAACAGCTCTTTGCTGTTCGATGAGTCGAGCGATATGGCCTGCTGGACGGCTTTTTTAGCCTCGGCCAGGCGTCCGGCCTTGAACAGGGCCCATCCGTAGGTGTCCAGGTAGGTGGGATTCCCCGGGGCGAGCTCGACGGCGCGCGCGGCCAATGCGACCGCCTGAGGGATGTCGTGCCCGTCGGGGCCGTCGGTCGAAAGGAAGTAGCTCATATTGTTTAGCACAAGCACATTGTCCGGCCACGCCTTGAGGGCTTTGCGTTGGTATTCGTAGCATTTTTTGCGGTTGCCCCGCTGGAATTCCGTATCGCCCATCACGCCGAAGATCACGCTGCGCATCGAGTCCGTGCCGGCGTACTTCATCGCCTTTTCATAGTATTGCATCGCATCCGCATAGCGCTCCATATAGGACAATGCGCCCGCATGGCGCATGTAAAGCTCTGCACCCGGCGAGAAACGCCTGACCGCCATTTCGGAGTAGCGGGCCACCGAATCGGGACGCTTGAGGTAGGTTTCGATGTCCATTACGGTATTGAATACGCTCACCGGGACGTCTGCGCGTTGCAGGTAGGGTTTGAAGAATTCCAGCCCCGGTTCGGCGCCCCCGTAGGCGATCACCATGCCGCCGTAAAGCTCCACCACGTCATAGTCGTCCGGGTATAGCGCCAGCAGCGATGCCCCGAGCGAACGGATGCCCAGGAAGTTGTCCATGTAGAACGACTTGTCGGAGGTCATCCCTTCGACGAATTCCACCTTGGCGTCGGCCGGTACGCCCGGCGATCCGACGATGCGGCGTGCGGTGGAAAAATAGGTCGCCATATCCCCGCGTTTACGGCTGTAATCGTTCACGGCCAGCAGGGTTTCGACATCGGTCGAATCGATCTCCATCGCCTGGCGGTAGGTGGCCTGCGCCAGCGAGTCCTTGCCCCGCAGGTCGTACAGCGCGGCCAGGATCGTGTAGTTGCGGGGCTCCCAGGGGTATTCCTCGACCAACGCCTGGCTTTCAGCGATCGCCTTGTCGTAAAGGTTCACCTTGATCAGCAGCTGCCGTTTGAAATCGGATAATTCCTCGATGCGCCCGAATTTATACTGGGCCGCATCGAGCAGCGATATGGCCGTAAAAGGCTGATCCAATTGTTCATACAGTGCGGCGATGATGCGGTAATGCTCCGGGTTGTTGGGGTCGAGGGCCATCACGCGCCGGTATACGTCCATCGCCTCTTCGTATTTGCGCGACTGGATCAGCAGATGGCCCGTCAGGCCCTGGTACCACACGTTCGTGGAGTCGAGCGTGACTGCCCTCCGGCTGAATTCCAATGCTTTCGGCAGGTCCGGCCGTGTCTGCGGGGTGGCTTGTCCGTAGATGCCCGCCAGCTCGAACCAGGCGGGGGCATATTCCGGGTCGAGGATGGTGACGTTGGCGAAGATCTGCGCCGCGTCGGCCGCGTTGCCCCCGATCAGTTTGGCCTTCATGCCCTCGGTGTAGAGGTAGGCCGCCCATTCCGAAGGGGGATAGGCCTCCAGCGCTCGCCGTGTGGAGCGCATAGTCCCCACCGATGCGCACGAGCACACCGATGCGCAGAACGCTGCAATCCATATCGCCTTCGAAGGGTTCATCGGCCGGTTTAGGGGTTATCGGATCATGGTTATTTCAATATTCAGTAGTTTCCCAGCCCGGAGGCGGCGGAGAGGGTGGGAGCGTGAGCGAAGCAGCCCTCCGCGTGGCGCAGCTCCGGGCTGCCGGCCGTGCGGGCATGGCCGGAAAAGATAAATCATCCGTTACTAACTGTTATATATCGCTTTAATCGCATTATTTTCAGGAAAAATTTCAGATGACGGTATCGAACTGTTGCAGGAAACGCACGTCGTTCTCGAAGTAAAGCCTCAGGTCGCGCACCCCGAACTTGAGCATCGAGATGCGTTCGACGCCCATGCCGAACGCGAAACCGCTGTATTTTTTAGCATCTATCCCGCATGATTCCAGTACGTTGGGATCGACCATGCCGCAACCCATGATTTCGAGCCATCCGGTGCCTTTGCAGACGTTGCAGCCCTTGCCGCCGCACAGGTTGCACGATACATCCACCTCGGCCGAGGGCTCGGTGAAAGGGAAGTACGACGGGCGCATACGGATCTGCGTATCGGGGCCGAAACATTCGCGGGCGAAATAGAGCACCGACTGCTTCAGGTCGGCGAACGATACGCCCTCGTCGATGTAGAGGCCTTCGACCTGGTGGAAAATGCAGTGGGCGCGGGCGGAAACGGCCTCGTTGCGGAACACGCGGCCCGGGCAGATCACACGGATCGGCGGCTGCTGGGTTTCCATCGTGCGCACCTGGATCGAGCTGGTGTGGGTACGCAGCAGGATATCGGGATGTTTGCTGATGAAGAACGTGTCCTGCATGTCGCGGGCGGGGTGCTCGGGCGGGAAGTTCAGGGCCGAAAAGACGTGCCAGTCGTCTTCGATCTCGGGGCCGTCGGCCACGGTGTAGCCCAGCCGGGCGAAGATGTCGACGATCTGCTGGCGCACCAGTGCGATCGGATGGCGGCTGCCGGGCGGGGTTTCGGCGCCCGGGCGCGTCATGTCGCCCACGGCGTCCCCGGCGGGCGCCGAAACGGCGAACGTGGCCTTGAGGGTGTTCACACGCTCCGTGGCGGCGTTTTTGAGCTCATTGACCTTCTGCCCCAATTCGCGTTTAAGCTCCGGGGCGACGGTTTTGAACTCCTCCAGGATCTGGTTCAGTTCGCCTTTCTTGCCGAGCATACGGATGCGGAATTCCTCGATTTCAGCCTCGGTACGCGGCACGAACCCGGCGACGGCACGCAGCAGGGCGTTTATTTTTTCTGTCATCGTTGTAAAATCGTAGGCTAATGACTAACTTTGGGGGTACTTTATCCTGCAAAGATAGTGAATATTTAATCAAGGAGGGACTAATTGCCTGAAAAATGAATATTACGGTATTTAGAAACTATAATATTGAATACCCTGATGATCAGATAGTTTGTTTAAATTCATTCGGCAGGGATGACTTGTATTTGTTAAGCGAAGCACTAAAAGGGATAACGATAAACAATCCATTGGTTTTGTCGGAAGAGGGCTATGTCACACGATCTGGCTGCCGGCTTATCCTGAGAATTTCAAACGATGATATTGGGCTGACAGAAATTCCGGAAAAGAATGGATATGAATGTTGTTTGTCGTCATATGATACGATGATTCTGCGAGTTCATGGTTTTTTAAATCACATTGGCGAAGAGAATATGTTTAATTGGCTATATGATTTGGACAACCCGATAGACTTTTTGTTGTCCCGGAATTGCAAATGGTGAGAAAGCCGAGCGCAAAATCAGGTTTGCCTGCATTGCGGCGAATGCGCATCCTGATGTTTTGCGACGATACGATTTTTTCCGACACTATGCGTAAAGCCGTCCTGTTTACCCTCATGTTCTGCCTTCTGGCCGGTGTGGCAAGCGCCCAGAAGGTCGGCCTCGTGCTGAGCGGCGGCGGGGCGAAGGGGCTTTACCACATCGGGGTGATCCGCGCCCTGGAAGAGAACGGGATTCCCGTCGATTGCGTGTCGGGCACCTCGATGGGGGCTATCATCGGCGGGCTGTACGCCATCGGCATGACCCCCGCGCAGATGGAACGCGAGCTGACCCCGGCGCGTATCAACGACTGGATCACCGGAAAGATCGAAAGCCGCTACAACTACTTTTTCAAACAGATGAACCCCGATGCGGCGATGCTCACGCTGCGTTTCGACAACGACGACCGGAGGATCGCGCCCGTCCTGCCGACCAATCTGGCTTCGTCGACCCAGTTGGACATGGCTTTCATCGAGTCTTTCGCCGGGGCGACCGTAGCCTGCCGGGGGAACTTCGACAGCCTGGTGGTGCCTTTCCGCTGCATCTCGACCGATGCGGTGAAGCGCCGCGAGGTGGTTTTCCGCAACGGCGACCTGGGCAAGGCCATTCGCACTTCGATGACCATTCCGCTCGTCTTCCGCCCCATCGTCTGCGACTCGATGGTGCTCTACGACGGGGGCCTCTACAACAACTTCCCCTGGCAGGTGCTGGAAGAGGACTTCAGGCCCGACATCCTGATCGGCAGCAAATGCGTCGAAGGCAACGTTTCGCCCGAAACGAGCAGCAACCTGATGGACCAGGTGTTCGTCATCACGATGCTCCATACGGACTATTCGCTGCCCGATTCGACCGATATCATGATCGACCGCGTGTTCCCGGACGTTACGACGCTCGACTTCTCGAAGGCAGCCCAGATCATCCAGGCGGGTTACGACGATGCGATAGCCAAAATGCCGCTCATCAAGGAGCGGATCACCCGCCGTACCGATCCCCAGGAACTCTCCGCGAGGCGTATGCGCTTCAAAGCCGCCCGCCCGCCCATCGTTTTCGGCGACTGCCGTATCGAAGGGCTCAACTCCAAGCAGATCGACTACGTCGAGCGGGTGCTGTGCCTGGACCGCGACCACGGGCAGAAGCATTATACCTTCAACGAGTTCAAGAGCGAGTATTTCAAGATACTCGCCGAGGGCGAGATCGAGCCCGATTACCCGGAAGTGGTCTACAACCCTGCGACGGGGATGTTCGACCTGACGCTGCGGATGCACACCAAGCCCAGCTTCAAGGTCAAGGTGGGCGGAAACATTTCGTCCACCTCGCTCAACCAGGCCTACATCGGCCTGGAGTACCGCAACATCGCCCGCAGTACGCACATCTACAACCTGGACGGCTATTTCAGCCCGTTCTATGTGTCGACATCGCTTTCGGCACGCACCGATTTCTTTATCCGCTCGCCGTTCTACTACCAGGCAGGTATCTCCTACAACTACTACAACTACTACCGCAGCGACTACGGCGGGTTGTCGCGCGAGAACGACCTGACGTATGCCAAATACGGCGACTCGTACGCCTGGCTGGAGGTAGGCCTGCCGCTGGGACGCCATTCGGTACTCAACCTGCAGGCCAACGCCGCGACGGACAACTACCAATATTCCGAGTCGTCGAAAGCCTACCGCAGAGGCGATACCCTCGACCGTACGCGCTTCGATTTCCTGGGTTTGAAACTCGAAGCCGAACGCAACAACGTCAATTATTACCTCTACCCCACCCGGGGCATCAAGCAGTCCGTATCGGGGATCTTTGTCACCGGCCGCGAACGCTTCACCCCGGGTAGTGCGGGCGACAGCGGCGGGTTGCAGCCTGACCGTACGAACCGCACCTGGCTGGGGGCGCAGTTCGTACGCGAACGCTACTTCGGGCTCGATGCGGTCAAATGGTTCTCGGCGGGCTACCTGGTCAACCTCACCTACACGAACCACCCCGACTTCGACAACCCCAACGCCACCAACCTCACCTCGCCCGCTTTTACCCCTACGCCTCATAGTAAACTTGTGTATATGAGTGAATTCCGTGCGCCTTCGTTCGCGGGGATAGGGGTCATCCCCATTTTCGAATTCACCCCGTCGTTCTACCTGCGCATGAGCGCCTATGCGTTCCTGCCGGAAAGTTTCAACGGCAACCAGCTGGCTGTCAAAAAACGCCTGCGCTACATGTTCGATTCTTCGCTGGTCTACCAGACCCTCGTCGGCCCGGTCAGCCTCTCCCTCTCCAAGTACGACACCAACCGGAACAACTGGTTCATCACCTTTAATTTCGGATTGGCGATATTCAACAAGAAAGGACTGTTTTATTAGGGCGTGCGAACACGAATCGTCACGCCCGCTTTCGGCGCTCTTCCC
Organism: Rikenellaceae bacterium; assembly: GCA_031551595.1. Taxonomy (GTDB): domain Bacteria; phylum Bacteroidota; class Bacteroidia; order Bacteroidales; family Rikenellaceae; genus JAVBOW01. The sequence goes on from JAVBNK010000171.1 coordinate 13,016, forward strand.
GCCCCTGCGTTGCAACTTTTCAGGGATATTCCCGTATTCCTTCGGAAAACGGTTTGCAGGAGGCAGGCGGCATTGAAATCAAACCAGTTAGTGTTTAACACGCCTAAATTCCATGCTTATGAAACGTATTTTTACGGCTGCGGCCGCCGTGCTGCTGGCCGGCGCCGTCGGCGCACAGACGCTCAAACCCGTCAAACTCAACACGCCTTCGAAAGACCGCGGCGCGTCGGTGATGAAGGCGCTCTCGGACCGCCGCTCCGAGCGTGAATTCGCCGACCGCGCCCTCTCGTTGCAGGACCTTTCCGACCTGCTGTGGGCCGCCAACGGCGTGAACCGCCCCGACGGCCGCCGTACCGCCCCCTCCGCCCGCAACAACCAGGATATCGATGTCTATGCGGTGATGCCGCAGGGCGCGTATGTGTATGACGCTTCCGCCCATGAACTCAGGCCTGTGGCCGAAGGCGACCACCGCGCTCTCGTGGCCGACCGCCAGCCTGCGGTGAAGGATGCGCCGGTGTTCCTGGTGATCATGTCCGACCTGTCGCGCTTCAAAGGGATGCCCGCCGAGATGCAACGCCAGTGGGGTGCGCTCGATGCGGGGATCGTATCGCAGAACATCTCGATCTTCTGCTCCGGATGCGGGTTCAATACCGTCCCACGCGCCTACATGAACAAGGACGAGCTCAAAAAAGTCCTTAAACTCAGCCCGAGCCAGGAGCCCATGCTCAATAACCCCGTCGGATATCCTAAAAAATAATTTTCACATTGCCTGTTACATAGCACCGGGGGAGGGAGCGCTGCAGGCTCCCTCCCCCGGTGCTATGTGTTAAGCAATCGCAAAGCGGATCACCGGATACGCAGTATCCCTGAAAAATTTTGCGCTTGGGTCCGCAACCGTACAAAGGCGTGTTCGTTTTCCTCTTCACGGCCCGGGAAAGGCCGCTTGCGGCCTTCTGCCCTCGCTCCGCAGCCGGTTCTTACAGGGAGGCCGGAATCAGAATGTGCAGGCAATAACCATCCTTAATAGCGGAAACTGCTGCCGCCGATGAATTCGCGCAGGATTGAGGTCGGGGGGATTTCGGAGGGGTCGACGTGGGTGAAATTGTCGATGAATTTCAACAGCCGGCGGGCCTCGCCGTATTCGGGGATCGTGTCGGGCACCTCGTGCAGCATCGGCTCGACGTAACGCCGCAGCACCGAAATTTCGTAGAAAAGCGAGCTGTTGAACATCACGTCGGCATTCTCCTGGTAGGGGAAGATGTGGCGGTCTTCGCCGCGCCGGACACTGTCCCAGCGCCTGAGGGTGGCCGATGCGTCGCTGCCGCGGTTGGTGTAGTCGCGCACGATGCGCCGCAGCAGGCGGTTGTCGGTCGTGGAGATGCGCGATAGGTCGTCCATCGACACCGACGTGAAAGCCGAAATATAGATCTTGAATTTGAAATTCTCTTCGATGTGTTCGGTCAGGCGGGGGTTGAGGCCGTGGATGCCCTCGATCACCAGCAGCGACTTCGGACCCAGGCTGAGGGGCTTTTCGTGGTACTGGCGCTTGCCGGTGATAAAGTCGTAACGGGGCACGTCGACGCTGCCGCCGTCCAACAGCGTGCGCAGGTCGTTGTTGAACGCATCCAGGTCGAGCGCTTCGAGCGCCTCGTAGTCGTATTCGCCGTTCTCGTCGCGGGGGGTGCGGTCGCGCTCGACGAAGTAGTCGTCCAGCGAGATCAGCACCGGGTCCAGGCCCAGGATGCGCAGCTGGATGCCCAAACGTTTGGCAAAGGTGGTCTTGCCGCTCGACGAAGGGCCGGAAATAAGCACGATGCGTGCGCCGCGCGAGGCGTTGGCCTGCTGGATCGAGTCGGCGATACTGCCCAGTTTCTTCTCGTGGAACGCCTCGGCCACCTTGATCAGCTCGCTGCTGTGGCCCTCGATGATGCGGGTGTTCAGCGAGCCGATGTTCGACACGCCCATCACGTCGACCCACGCCTTGTACTCCTTGAAGATGTCGAACATCTTGTCCTGGTGGATCATCGCCTCCAACTCGGCCGGATTCGACCGCTTGGGCACGGCCAGGTGGATGCCGTTGTAGTAGGGCCGCACGTCGAACATATAGAGGTAGCGCGTCGAAAGGGCCAGCACCCCGAAGAAATAACCTACGGTATCGGCCAGGCGGTAGAGCGTCACGTAGAGGTGGGGCCGGGTCTTGAGCAGGGCCAGTTTGTCTTCGAGGCCCACGCGCTCGTAGAGGGCCTGCACCTCGGAGCCGAGCATCTTTTCACGCACGATGGGGATGTCCTGCTCGACCAGTTGGCGCATACGCTCCCGGATGCGGTCGGTGTCCTGCTGCGATACGCCGTCCACGCCGTCGATCTCGCAGTAGAACCCCTTCGATACCGAGTGTTTGATGCGGAAGCGGCGTCCGGGGAAGATGTCGTGGACGGCTTTATTCATGGTGAAAAAGAGCGTGCGCTGGTAGACCCTCATCCCTTCGGAATGGGTGATGTCGATAAAGCGTACGGACACGGGCTCGTAGACCCTATAATCGAGCTCTTTGAGGCTGTTGTTGACGAACGCCGCCAGGAACGGCCGCTCACCGGGAAGCGAAAGCATTCCCGCAACCTCCAGCAGCGAAACTCCCATATTTACATAGATATGCGTCCCGTTATTCTCGCAGATCACTTTGACGGCCGTTTCGGACATACCGGTAAATTTTAAGTGTAAAATCAGAAATCAAAAGCGCATAAAGGTAAAAAAATTGACTACATTTGACAAATTTTATTCCATACTGCCATGAAAACCAGCATGAGGAAATTTGCCAGGTTGCTCCTGCCGGCCTTGTCGCTGCTCGCCGCAGCCTGCTCGCCGGCCGAAAAGGAAAAAACGATCACCATCATCGCGGTGAACGATATCCACGGAGGCATCGACAATTTCCCATCGCTGGCCACCCTCGTCGGGGAATACCGCACGGCCCGGCCCGGCCGCGTGCTGCTGATCGACGCCGGCGACCGCTGGACCGGCAATCCTTACGTCGACCTGCATCCCGACCGCGGATACCCGATGGTCGAACTGATGAACACGCTCGGCTTCGACCTGAGCACTTACGGCAACCATGAATTCGATTTCGGCCTGGACATTCTGGCTGAGCGCGTACGCCAGTCCGCATTTCCCTATACGGCCGCGAATATCGACTCGAACGGCTCGGCGTTGCCCCAGCCCGATCCTTACCGCTGCTTCGATGTGGACGGGGTGCGCATCTGCTTCATGGGGCTGATCACCACCGCCCGCGCCGGTTATCCCGACGGGTTTGTGCATAATTTCGGCTCGATCCGCTTCTCGCATCCCGTTTCGACCGCCCTCGGATACCGCCACCTGAAAGACAGTTGTAATGTACTGATCGGGCTTACGCACATAGGCTATGAACTCGATTCGGTGCTGGCCCTGCAAATGCCCGAACTGGACGTGATCATCGGCGGGCACTCCCACTCCGAACTGCCCGGCGGCAAATTGATCGACCGGACGCTCGTTACCCAGGCCGGAAGCCGCCTGCACTATGCCGATATCATTACCCTCACGCTGCAGGGCGGCAAACTGGTTAAAAAAGAAAGCGCGCTGGTGCGCCTCGATACGATCGCTCCCGATCCGGTGTATACCGCGATGATCGATAGGTATAAACAGATACCGGAACTTTCCGCCGTACAGGGGACATTGGCCGACGACTTCGACAAGTGGGGCGTGATGAACATGGTCAACGATATGATCCGCCAGCGTACCGGAGCCGACTTTTCGGTCTATAACTGGGGGGGCATACGTGTCGAATCCCTCTCCAAAGGCCCCGTCACCCTGGCCGACATCTACTCGATCGAGCCTTTCGGCAACTCGGTGAATATCGTGAAGATGACCACCGGGCAGATCAAGGAATTGATCCTTAATAAGTTCAATTCCACGGGCAAAGAGTCGCACCGTGCCGACCTCTATCCCTCGGGTTTCACCTACCACGTGCGGACCAACCTGCGCGGCGACGGGGTGGACGTGCTCTTCGACGCCGGCCGCCCGCTCTCCGACGATAAGCTCTATAACGTCGCCATGTCCGATTACGTCGCCACGGCCTACAACTTCAGCGCCGCCGGCACTGGGCAGTCTACCGGCATCATGCTCACCGAAATGCTCATCGACCACCTCCGCAAAAATTCGCCCCTCCACGGCGATAACACCCCGCGGGTCACCATCGGGCATTGATCCCGCCTCATTTTAATCTCTAAGGGTTGAATTCCCCGCTGCTCGCGGCGATCCTCTCCCCATCTCCTGCGGTCGCGGGAGATGGCGATTGCCTGGAGCAATCGCAGCCTTTACAATACCCCTTAGTTTCAGTTACCCATGCTGCCCATGGGTTTCCTCCTCGCGGTCCGGCATAGTTCGCAAGCGACCTCTGCCCTCGCTCGCAGCGTCGGTTGCTGCGACCCTCTCCCCATCTCCCGCGGCTGCGGGGGTCGGAATCAGAGATTCCGGGCCGCGGGAGATGGCGATTGCCTGGAGTAATCGCAGCCTTTACAATACCCCGTAGTTTCAGTTACCCATGCTGCCCATGGGTTTCCTGCTCACGGCCCGGCATAGTTCTAACGGGTTCGGTTCTGCCCTCGCTCGCAGCGTCGGTTGCTGCGGGGTCCTTTATTCCCTAAGGGTCCAAATACTTCGTGGCACCGGTTCCCCCATGCATGGCATGGGTTTCCTGCTCACGGCCCGGCATAGTTCAAACGGGTTCGGTTCTGCCCTCGCGCGTGTCGGTCCGGGGCCACGGGATGTGGCAGTTTCCGCAGGCAACTGCGCCCTTGCCATACCCGGCAGCTTGCTGCGTGGTTCCTTTATGGCAGGCCTTTTTCGTTTTTCGTTGCGGTCGGGAATTGCAGGGGAAGGGGAGTCGGGTGATGTGCGTGAATGGACCGACAGGGGATACGTTTAAGCTTTTTTCCGATGGGCGGAAGAGCGGTTTTGCACATGGCCGCACAACCGGGTTGGTTCCATATCATTTTGCCGGAGGGTGGAGGCATGTACTGTCCGGTCCCGGCGACAGCCTTTGCGTACGGCCGCCTGCATCGTCCCGGGCGGTGCTCCCGCATTCGCGGACGGGTTATCCCGTACCGCTAAAATAACGCGAGTTCGATGAATTTAAACGCAATGAACCACAGTAATATATATGGTCCGGCGAGTTTGATTGAATTCGTAGAACTCACGCTAAAATAGGCGATGACGGCAGAAAGCATTGCTTTCTGCCGTCATCGCCGTAAAAAAAGCGGTTCCCCGGAGTATCTCCGGGGAACCGTCATTGAGGATCAGTTGTATACTGCGATATCGGCCAGGTTCGTGCTGTAATTCGTGCCATAGAACCGGTCGGTGACGGTGACCCTTATCCAGCGAACAGACTTCGGGGCTTTGAGCGGAATGAGAGTCGTCTCGGCATTGCCTCCGCCGATCACGTTATCCTCCACGCCGGTGGCATCTTCCCACACAAGCTGGTCGGCTGAAGTCTTCACGCGGATCGTCCTGGGCGATACATTCCAGCCGTCGTAGTCCGAAGAACAGTTCTTCTGTACGATCTTAACACCCTTGACTGTCTGCAAGGCGCCCATGTCGATGGTCAGCTGGTGAGTCCGGGCAACGACCGGCTGCCAGTGCGGTTGCCAGTGGGTACCCGGATTGTTGTCCAACAGGAAATCTATTCCCGAATCGACTCCGGCGGGATCAGGAAGCGAACTCGTGATCGTCCACCCCTCTGTGTTCAGGTAATTCAGTACCGGAACGGTCGGATTGGTCTTCTTCGTGATGATTGAGGCTTTAGCAGTCAGGGCGTAGTTCCCGGTATAAAATTCCACCGTTAATCCTGTCAGTTTGTTTACCTCCTCCAGGAATGCGGTGGCCTCGGCGGCCGTCTGCCCGATCACCCTGGAACAATATTCGGCGACAGTAACAAGTTTACCTCCAAGAGTATACGCGACTCCGGCGTAACTGCTGTGGAAATAACGGTTCTTGCCCAGGATGAGTTTCTTCAGGTTGGGGAGATAGAGGATATCATTGAAAGAGTTGATATCGTAATCGATCTCCAATTCCTCCACGCTGTTGATAAATGCGTCGTCCAGGATGGCCTGGTTATACCTGCGTTTGAACAACAATTTGAAATCGGTCGAGAACGTGCGATCGTTGGTCAATGTATAGGTTCCGAAATCGATCAGATCCGGGCTGCCCGGGAGCGTGCCGATACGGTCGAGCGTGATAGGCGCCGAGGTGTCCACATCCTTAAGGGGATACATCTTCCCCATGTTAATTTCGGTGAGGTCGAACGTCTTTGCCTCCCCTGTCGTGTTGGTGTAGTTCAGCGTGAAATCGACAATATTGTCGTTCCACTTGTCGAGAAACAACACCAGGTTGTCTTTCACCCGGTAGTATGAGATGATCCCGCGGGTAAAAGAAGTGTACACTTCATGCTTCTCGGTGTAGGGACGGGCGTAATTAGGGGTGTAGAGCGAAGCGTCCCCGTCCTTAGTCAGCGAAATGCAACGTATCTCATAGGTGCCGTCCGGCAGGTTGGGGATGTCGTAGGAGCTTTGCAGCAAGCCGGTGACGGGATCCCTCGGCAAAGTGACCGATTCGGTCTTGTCATTGGCCGTCCAGCTCACTTTGACCGCGTCGATGAGGGGATCGAGGCTGTTTTCCCACGTGACCAGGATATGCTTCCATCCCGGCTGCACCGAGGGTTGGCTGCATCGGCCCAGGTAACGGATCTTGCTGTCGCCGGAATAATCTTTATAGGTGTCTTCGAGACTTTCGCCGCAGCCCGCCAGCAAAAACAGCGCTCCGGCCAATGCGAATACAGATTTCATTTTTATCATGGCGTTATTCTTTTACGAAAACTTCAAGTTCATGGAACGATACATAGCGGGCTGGGTTCATGTCATTCACCACCGAATTGGTCGCATTATGGAACATGTCGTTCACAACGATCTTCAGGTAGCGGTAGGTATCCGGGTTCGCAGGGAACGTCAGGTCGAGATAAACGGGATCGGCCGCCTCGAGGTCCTTGAGATTCTTAGGCTCGGTAGCGGCGTTGTAGGCCGCCTCCATCCATCGCTCCCTGATGGGCGTTTTGTAATCCTGCTCGAACTTCCGCAGCAGGACCCACGACTGGTCGTCGTCCTTGTTGTTCGATGCGTAGATGGCCAGCTTACACGGCAGTTTGGTGATGTAGATGTTATTCCAGACCGGGGCATACTTAGTCGGACTCGTCGCTTTCATAGAAGGCCAGATAACGTTGGTGGACCGGAATGCATAGAAGCGGCACGCGGCAGGGATGGTCGGCGTTTTGAGGTCGATGATAAACGGCGCTCCCACGGCATCAGGGCCCGCGAGGAAGGTACTGGGCTTGCTGTAACCGTATGTATCGGCGTCTTTATAGCCTTGCACGCCTTTGGTATCGCCGTCGAAGAGATACTTTATGCCCAGCTTATACTCCTCGTCCTCGACCGATTTGTTCTTCGGGTCCAGGAATTCGAAGTCGGTCGGCCAGACGGCTTTTTTCCTCTTGTAAGCCTCCACATTCTTATATTCCACCTGCTTGACGCGGTAGCCCCTCACGTCTTCGGTGCGAATGAAGATCGTATTGAAGTCGCGCTTCTGCTGGAGCGAGAAAAGCAGCGTGTCTTTCCCCGGCCTGATCGGCATCGACTGTACCTCCAGCGTATCCATTAAGCCGTCGAGGGGGTTCGTGCCCAGGTAGAAGAAGTGCGCCATTCCATTGGAATTCTGCGGATTATCCGTGATGACCATGAAGCCGTCCCAATTGGGTCTTACCTGGACATTCTCGAAATACACAATGGGACCGGAATCGTACGTATCGAAAGTCAGGTGGATCGGTTTCGACACCTGCTTTTTGAAATTCATCAGGGTGACGGTGACCGGCACATCCTGCGTGGCCTCCCTGAACCCATAAAGAATGAGCGAATCGTTCGCGTAGGTTCCCGAAGAGGTCAGCTCCTTCCCGCTGTAATCCCGATAGTGGGCCTCCACGGCGTAGATGTCCGCATTCGCAGGCAGTTTATAATGTATCACCGCCCCGCCGGCAACGGGCTTGATGTCGAAGGCGACGTCAGAAATCGAGATGTCGAATACTGGTTCGCTATCCTTGCAGCCCCAACATGCAAGCAACAATAAAAATATGGCTATTCTTTTCATCTTTTTCACTATTTTTGATTATTACCACCCCATCCCGGATTCTGTACGATACTGGAGATCAGTACCTCTTCGCTGCGGATCGGGAAAAAGTAGTCCCTCGGGGAGAGGAATTGACGTTTGCTCCATACCACGATGGGGCCGTTAAAGTCATTGTAGAACTGCCGGGCGTTGTTGGCCACCACATTCCAGCCGTAAAGTTTCTCATTGAGTACTTCGTGCGCGATCTTCCAGCGGCGCAGGTTATAGAACCGATAGCCTTCGAAAGCGAACTCGATATCCCATTCGCGGTGGATGATCTCACGCATACCCTCCTTATTGTTGATCTTGTCGGGCGTTATGGAATACGTTCTCCAGGCGTCTTCCACATTGAGAATCCCTGCGCGTTTACGGACCACATTCAGGTGATCGTACACTTTCTGGCTCGGACCTTCGTATTCGTTCCATGCCTCGGCGGCGATCAGGTAAAGTTCCGCCATGCGGATCACAATCGACGTAGCTTCCTGCGGCGGTATATATCCGATGGTGGGCATGTTCGAATTGAGGTGCTTTTTCAGCCAGTACCCCGTAATATTCTGGGGCTCCGAATTCAGTATGGTATTGCGGATCGACCCGAATTTTTCACCCTGGTAGGCGGTCACGACAAGGTTCAGGGCGGGAGTGGTGCCTCGCTGCCAGTAGCAGCGGTCGGCGGCGATGCAGGCGTAAAAACGCGGTTCGCGGTGGAGGTGCAGGTTAAGTACGTCATTTGCCGACACCACGTCGGTATAGGCCGGGTCCGTTTCCCTGCTCATGTTGTAGCGGTCGGCGAAATTCCATTCCTTGTCGGCATCGATCGGCAACCCGTGGTCGGTGTAATACATCTCGACCATTTTCATGCTCGGGCTGACGCATCCTTCTACGCTACCGTTATATACGTCAGTATAGGTGCTGGAGTGTCTGGGCAGTATAAGCAAATACAGGTGCTGGCTGTTGATCCGGCTCCTGAAAGGCCTGAGGGTAAACAGGGCCTCTTTATTCCCGTAACTCTCATTGAGTACCGAACCTTCGATATCCCTCATGGTGTTGCGCAATGCGGTACTGCCGGAGTTGCCTGCATTGAGCATCTTCCCGCCTTCGGTACAGATCTCGATGGCTTCTTCGGCCGCTTCTGCGGCAAGGCGCCATTTTTCCCGGTCGTACGTGGGATTGAAAAGCAACTCGCCCTTCTTGTTTTTGAAGTTGGCATAGAATTCATTTCCGTTGAACAGCGGCGATGCGGCATAGAGCAACACCCGCGCCTTCAGGGCCGCAGCCCCTTCGCGGCTGAAATAGTTTTGGCGTCTGGGATCCTTGTCTTTCATCGGGTCGAGGTCTTCGAGCGCTTCGTCGAGCAGGTCGACGATCACTTTGAAACATTCGTCCATCGGACTGCGCGGCCGCTGCATCTCGGTTACGGTCACATTCGGCTCGATGTTGTCCGGGACCAGCGTGATCGGGCCGTAACGGCGTACCAGCTCGAAATACACCATGGCTTTCAGTGCCTTGATCTCGGCAGCCCACTGCTTTTTCTCGTGGAGCTCCATGTTGTACACGTCCCATATTTTGTTAAGGAAGATATTGCAATAGCGGATGCAGGCGTAGAGGCCGCTCTCCCCGTTATCCTTCCAGATATTGCCGAAAGGTTCCAGCGATACCTGCGAGCCGTCGGCGATCGCCAGGCCGGGATATGAGGTCATGCCGGTGTACTTGTTGCGCAGGTAATTCGAGGTGACGAGTTCGTCCGTCCCCATCACCGCAGGGTTCATCGTGTGGGTTGCCACGGGCTCCTGCAGGAAAACGTAGCAACTCCTGAGCCAGTCTGCGGCTTGCTCCTTTTTCTCGAAGATCGTGTCGATCGTTTCGATATCCTTCTCCGGGACCATGTCCAGGTAATCACAGGCTGTGAAAACCAAAACGGCGGATACCAAGATATAAATAAAGCGCTTCATATATGCTTTTATTTAAAAGTTAGAAACTTACATTCACTCCCACAGAATAGGTCTTCTGGATGGGATAGTTGAATCCGCTCTCACCCAACTCGACGTCCCACACCTTGAAATCGGTGATGATGAACGGATTGTTGGCGCGTACATAGAATTTCACGGTCTGCAACTTCATCCGTTCGATCATCTTGCGGGGCAACTTATAGGAGAGTTCCAGCGACGTGCAGCGCAGGAAGGTACACTCGCGCATGAAGTAGGTACTTTTACGGGTCTCTGCGTTGGCCTTGTTATACCAGTCTTCCTGGACGTTGTGCATGATGAGGTTGTTCACCGAGAGGCGCGGCCAGAGGGGTTTTTCCTTGACGTTGTCCACCGTCCAGTGGTCATTGTAGATGGCCGTCAGCATGGCGTGGTCGTTCGTGAAAGGAGAGATTGCCGCCGGATTGAGGAAGAAAGTCCGTTTCCCGGAGCCCTGGAAGGCGAAGCTCATCTCCAGCCCCTTATAGTAGAAAGAACCGCTGAAACCGTAAGTGACGCGCGGAGTGGTCGGGAAACCGATGTACGTGGCGTCGTTCACGTCGATCACACCGTCGTCGTTGATGTCCCTGTAACGGATATCGCCGGGCATGACATCGCCCTGGAACGGGGCATTTGCAATCTCCGCCTGGTCGCGGAAAAGCCCCTCGGCGATATAGCCGACCGTCTGCGAGATGTCGTGGCCGACCTTACGCTGCCAGACGGGTTTATCGGTAGCCTCCACAATTTCGAGGTAGGTGGCTTTGTTGTACGTGAACGTACCGTTGAGGATGACCCACACATCGGGTTTGAAAGCATGCTGGATCTTGCCGTTGAAGTCGATCCCGCGCGAACGCACCTTACCGATGTTGTCCAGCGGATCTTTCTCGATACCCAGCGAGGTGGGGATGGTCGTCCGGTAAGAAATGATGTTGTGGCGGATCTCCTGGTAGGCGTCGACGTTGAACTCGACCAGGCCGTTGAACATTTTGGCGTCGATACCGAAGTTCACCTGCTCGGCAACCTCCCAGGTAATGTTCGGGTTGGCATACGAATTGATCACGTAACGCATAAAGGTCTGGGTATTGGGCTCGGGATGCGAATAACCCCCGATAGCACTCACCTCGGGAAGGAAAACGAACCGCGGGGAGCTGATAATGCCGTCGTTACCCACCTGTCCGTAGGAAGCCCTCAGTTTCAGCAGGGGGAACAAACGGTCGAGCGGAGCCATGAACGATTCTTTCGAAATGATCCAGGCCAAACCCGCTGCCGGGAAAAATCCCATACGGTGGCTTTTATCGAAACGCTCCGAACCGTTGTAACCGAAGCTGGCTTCGGCGAAATATTTCTCCTTGAAGCCGTAGGTGCCGCGCATGGACACGCCCAGGTTGCGGTGCGGAAAACTGGTGATCAAGAGGGTTTGCGGGGCGCTGGTGGTTTCCTGCATATTGAACGCGGCGGTCAGGCTGCTCTGGTGCATGGTGTTGTCTACCCCGCCCCAGGCCGCCGTGTGCATCAGGCGGGCGTCGTAGGTCATCGCGGTATTGGAGCTCGAGGCCGCCCGGCCGTCGTCTTTGATAATTTGAAGGGTCCTGCGGGCGTTTTCATTGTTGATCGGGCTCAATGTGTGCTTGCCGGTCTCGAAGTCATAGTGGCCCAGCGAGTATTGGAAAGGCTTCGTCGAATAGGGGGTACAACTGTATCCGGTACGTTGCAGGGCCACGCTGGCCCTGAGTTCCAATCCCTTCACCAGCGAACCGAGATTCTGGATATATTCCGCCCTGTTGGTGGCCGAATAACGCATACGTTCGAGGTATCCCTGCTGGAGGGCCATATAGGGGTTGGACTTTGAGCCCAAGCCCCCGAACCGCAGGTGCGGCCAGTTGTAGGTGTCGTCGGCGGGATACATGATGGAGACATCGACCGGCGAAGCGGAGAATGCCATGCCGTAAGCCTCTTTGACATCGGCATACGGGCCGTGGTACCTGTCAATCGTGGCTGAAGAGTTGATGAGCAGTTGGATCCCCGAAGTGAGGTTGATGTTCATGTTGGTACGGAACGAGGTGCTGTTGTTCCTGATATTGGTATTGAACTGGTTCAGGCGGTCGGTCTTTAACATGCCGTTGTCCTGGTTGTAGTTCAGCGAGGCGTAATACTGCACCACTTTCGAACCCCCGCGGATGTTGAGGCCCAGGTGGTGGTTGATCGACTGGTCCTTGAACATCATCCCATACCAGTCGTTGGCCGGATAGAGCCACGACGGATATTTGGACGAGCCGGTGCGGTTGATGCGTTCGACGCTGTATTTGGGCGTGGCCGACGGATCGCGTGCCAGAAGGGCCTCGTTATACATCTTCATCCAGGTGATCGGGTCGACCACATCGATCTCCTGGGTAGGCTGGCTGGCGATGGCCTCATAACGGACCGAGGTGTAGACGCTACCCTCCGCCCCTTTCTTGGTGGCGACCAGGATCACGCCGTTCGCACCGCGGGCGCCGTACATCGAAGTGGCCGTGGCATCCTTCAGCACGCTGAAACTTTCGATATCTTCGGGCGCTATGCGCGACAGTTCGATACGTGACGATTCCACACCGTCGATCAGGATCAGCGGAGAGGTGTTGGCCTTGCCCTGGAAGGAGGAGATACCACGGATGTAGAATTGGGTGTTGAGCTCGTCGTCGAGCAGGGCGCCGGGCCGGCCGCCGGTCTGCCATCCGACGATACCGGCGATCTTCCCGGCGAAGCTGGCCGTCAGGTCGCTGTTCGACGAAACCAGGTCTTTGGCATTGACCGTAGTGATGGCCGATACGACGCTTTCTTTTTTCTGCGCGCCCCAGGCCGTCACGGTCACTTCCTCGATCCTCTCTTCGGAGAGTTGCATGGTCGCGTGGATGGTGGTCTTGCTGTCGACCAGGATGATCATATCTTTGTAGCCGATGAACGAGAACTTCAACACGTCGTCGGGCTTTGCGTCGATTTCATAGCGGCCGCTGCCATCCGTCGCCGTGCCCCGGCTGGTCTGGTTGACGATTACGGTAACGCCGGCCAAGGCATTGCCTTTCTCGTCCGTCACGCGGCCTTTGACTTTGATCGTCTTGACGGCGGGCTGCTGGGTTTGCGGCTGCTGTTGCGCCTTGTTGATCACCACGACCTTGCCCTCAATGGAATAATCGTATCCGTTCTTTACGAGCACCTCGTCCAGGATCGATTCCAGCGAAGCTTCATCCAGTTTGGTGGATACCCGGGCAGTTTTGGACAACAGATTTTGCTGGTATACGAAAGTATACCCGGTCTGGATCTTGAGGTCGTCCAGGACCGAAACGATCGTTTGGTCCTTGTAGTTGACATTCAGTTTGGCCTGCTGTGAAAAGGATGCGTTGGCGTACACTTGCGCCACACAGCACAGTAGTAGAAAGGACTTGATCTTCATCACTAAGAGGAATTTCTGCCATTTCCCGGAACCGGGATGGCACGTCTCATAGAATTTTTTCATACTTTTGGTTTGAGGTTGTAAGATTCTGTCTGCTGCGAACAGACATGAGTTGAACTTCAGGTGGGAGAATTTGACCGATTCCTCCATCTTTTTTTACAGTCGCATCGTTTTTATTTTTCCATCCTTTTCCTGTTTAAGTTTGACATTGGCGGCTTTCCGTGAATGGGAAGCGCCGTGTTTTTCCGTACACACTATGTGTGGATATGGATTATGGTTTCTCTGTCTTAGTTATCATTGATAAAGAAACAGTCACTTGGCAGAGTTCATCTCATTTTTAATTTTTTCTATCTTTTTCTGGAAACTCTCCATCAGTTCCTCCCGGTTATATGGCTTCTTTGTCACGGATAGAGCAACGGACACGGAACATAGCTCGGCATCCGTGTAAAATCTGAATATTTTTTCATTGAACGCCTCTTTTAATGCCCGGTTATAAAGTTCCTTAACGTATTTTTCGGGGAAAGTATCCAGAAACTCTTTTGGGATTATAATCTGCGACGTGATGGCTTTCCCCGTTTTGTCGAAAAAAATCTTAGTGATCATATACTTGCCGCTATGATCCCCCTCTAATTTTTTCAGCATCTTGCGCATTTCGGGTGTAAGGAGGCGGTCGGCCGCTTGCTGCATGTATGTGTCCTCTTCTTGAACGGGTGTGGTGAAATAAGTTCCGGCCCGTTGTACGCGGGTGTTGAAGGTAGGTGAAGAAGAATCCAACTGCTTCTCGAATTTTTTATCCGTATAGCAGAACAAGACTTCGTGTGCGTTTGTGACGGTAAATTCCTGGGCATACCCGGCCCCGGCCAGACAGCAAAATACAAGCGCAAAAATCAGCTTTTTCATTAATAATGCGGATTACGGTTTCCCCTTTGTGGCCGGCCCGGGGAGAGAAAGGTATATATAGCAGAATTCCGCACGATTGTCAAACCGGAATATCGTTAAGTCGATCACCTCCTTTTGCGCCCTTTGATAAAGTTCCTTCATCTGTTTTTCGGTGAACGTATCTAAAAATTCTTTTGGGATGACAAACTGCGATGTGACGATTTTCCCTGTTTTGTCGAAAAAAACAAGCATGGTCATAAACTTATCTTGATGGCCATACTCCTCCTTTAATTGTTTCAGTATCCTGAGCATTTGGGGGGTAAGGAGTCGCTCGGTCAGTTGCTGCATATATGTTTCGC
>JAVBNK010000043.1:0-9657 GCA_031551595.1 Rikenellaceae bacterium
CATGACGATGCCGCGTGCGAGGCCCATGACCTGCTGCTGTGCGACGAGTTTCTCGCGCACTTCGGGGATCTGGCTGACGGGGCTGACCCATGAGCTGACCTCGATGGACCGGATCTCATGCTCGACGTTTTCGCCGTTGAGGAGTATTTCGCTCCTGCCGGACGCGGGATTCACCCGGAATTCCATCCCGCACCGCGGGAGCATGGCCACCAGCGCCGCCGTGTCGATTCCCCGGCCGGTGATCGCCCCTCCGCGCAGGGCGCACAGCGTCACCGCGCGGTACATCGCGCCGGTGTCGATGAACACATAGCCCAGGCGTGCGGCGATGGCGCGTGCGAACGTGCTTTTGCCGCAGGAGGAGAATCCGTCGACGGCGATGATGATCTTATTGCGGGAGGATTCCATCGACAGGCGTTTTAAAGAACATGAGCAGGATGGTGGCCGCGCCGAGGGCGACGATGACGGCGCCCGAGATGCGGTTCATCCAGAGGATGTGGCGGGGCCGGAATTTCTTGCGTACGAGGTTGACGGCGAACGTGAGGGTGAACCACCACAGCGCCGCCCCGACGAACACCCCGCCGATCAGGGGGATCGAGTCGAGCAGGCTGATATCGGCCGAGCTGATGCCGAATGCGGCGAACAGGGCGACGAAAATGACGATGAATGCGGGGTTGGCAATGGTGATCAGGAAAAGTGAGAGGTAGTCCTGCCAGAGGTTGGATTGTCCGGCGCGGTTGCGGCGGATCTGGACGACGGGGTTGGTGAACAGGAGTTTGGCGCCGACCAGGACGACGCACACGCCGCCGATGGCCTTGATGATCATCATGTGGCTTTCGATGAACGACAGCACGACCGACAGCGAGAAGAAGGCCACGGATGCGAACACGAGGTCGGCGGTGGCCGATCCGAGTCCGGACACGAATCCCGACTTATGGTTTTTGCTGAGGGTCCGCTGGATACAGAGCACGCCGATGGGTCCGAGCGGTATGGAAGCCGTCAGGCCGATGATGATGCCTCGTATGATAAGTTCCAACCACATAACGTGAACTGCGCTTGAGAGTCGGTGATAAGTTGTGGCTTGTCCGCACCGGATGCCGCGAATCCTCAGGCACATATTCGCGTGAACGGTTTCTCCGGAACCCGTTTATTCGCGTGAGCGGTTTTCCCGGAACCCGTTTCGTTGCAGACACCCCGCCCATACCCTCCCCTGCCGGGGGAGGACTTTGCAAACGGACTGCGGGCCTGTTTGCGTAATATGGCCTGAAGAGGACTGCAAAAATAGCAAATTAATCTATCTTTGCCGCATAATCGGCGACAGATGATGAAAAATGGCCTACTTCCGGGCGGCGGGCGCCTGCGGATCACGAACAGCGCGCTGGCGCTCATCTCTACATTGTTGCTCATTCCGGGCTGGCTTGGGGTGAGCGGGCTGCCGCTGCTGGCGGCGCTGGTTCCGCTGATGGTGGTCAGCGGACGCGCGGATGCTTCGCGGCGTGCGGCGTGGCGTGTTTTCGGCTGGGTCGCGCTCACGTTCGGCGCGTGGAGCGTGGCGACCACCTGGTGGATCGCCCATGCGGCGCTGATCGGGGCGGTCCTCTCTCCCGTGATCACGGTCGGACTGATGGGCGGTGCGTTCATGCTCTACCATTACGTGTCGAAACGCGCCCCGAGGGCATTGGCCTGCACCGTGCTGGCGACGGCATGGATCGCCGCCGAATACCTCTACACCACAGGGCAGGTGTCGTTCCCGTGGCTCACGCTGGGCAACGGCTTCGCATGGGATATCAAACTGGTGCAGTGGTACGACACGACGGGTGTTTTCGGCGGATCGCTGTGGGTGTTGCTCTGCAATATATTGATTTACGAGGCGGTGTGTGCCCGCCGTGCCCGCCGCTGGATCGCGGCCGGGGTGGTGGTCGTGCTGCCGATGGCGGTGTCGTTGTTCATATACTACACCTATCTCCCTTGGAAGGCTAAGATGGTCAAATCGACGGTCATCCAGCCCAACCTGGACCCCTACGAAGAAAAATTCGCGCTTTCGATGGATGAGCAGACCGCATTATTGCTCGACATGATCCGGCAGACGCCTTCGGACGCGGATTACATCGTCACCCCCGAAACCTCGCTGCCCGAAATGATCCGCGAAGGCGAATTCCGTTTCTCGTCCACGCTGGCCGAGTTCCGGGGATTGGCGCGTTATGAGTTTCCCAATACGCAATTTATTCTGGGTGCGACCACCATGCAGATCTATCCGGACGACCTTCGCACGGCGACCGCCCGCAACCGCAACGGCGTGTGGTTCGATGTCTATAATTCGGTGCTGGGGCTGGACACGACCGAGCATATCCAGGTGCGCCACAAGTCGATGCTGCTGGTGGGCGTCGAAAAAATACCCTACTATAACCTGTTCAAACACATAGAATTCCTGGTGGTCGACATGGGCGGCATCACGGGACAGTTGGGTTGCGACCCGGAACCGTATATTTTCCGTGCGCAGAACGGTCGCGTGAGCGGTGCGGGCGTATGCTGGGAGGGTGTTTTCGGGGCGTATATGGGCGGTTTCGTCAGGAAAGGCGCACAAATCCTGTTCATCGTCAGCAACGACGGCTGGTGGGGCGACACGCAGGGCTACCGCCAGTTGTTCGCCTTGTCGCGCCTGCGTGCGGTGGAACTGCGGCGGAGCATCGCCCGCAGCGCCAACACGGGCATCTCGGGGCTGATCACCGACCGCGGCGACGTGACTGAAAAAATGGGGTGGGACGTGCGCGGCACGGCGACGGGCCTCCTGCCGCTGAACGACAAACTGACGTTCTACGTCCGTTACGGCGACTATATAGGCCGCATAGCGTCCTATGCATTCCTCCTGAGCGTGCTCTATTACGTCGCCTATCGCACCCGCCGCCGCAACCACCTGGTGGAATAGTTATTCCTCTTTTCCCCGGCCGTCCGGCGATCCGAAAGCAACGCATAGAAGTGATTCATACGATTCTCTACAAAGGGCAAGGATCGCCCTTACTGCGCAAGGTCCGGGTTATGTATAGAATAAACACCCCTGTAGCAACCGACGCTGCGGGCGAGGGCAGAGGTCGCCTGCGAACTATGCCGGGCTGCGGGGAGGAAACCCATGGACAGCATGGGTAACTGAAACTACGGGGTATGGCACGGTTGCCGCAGGCAACTGCCGACCGACGCCAGACCGGTCGCCATCAAACTTGTTTGAATGGCTGGGGCGCGAAGGAGGAAAAGCCTGCAAGGCAGGCTTACATCCCGCGGCCCGCGCCTTCGGCGCGCTCCCGCAGCTGCGGGATGGAAATGCAAAACACAGTAAACTACAGGGAATTGAACCCTTAAAGATTAAAATAATACGGCATGAAAAAACAATTCAACCTACTGATGGCGGCGCTGGCCGTGGTGACGCTGGCCGTACCGCGCAGCGCAGAGGCCAAACCCAAGAACAGGTATGTGGTCGTGCTGTCGCTCGACGGCTTCCGGTGGGACTACGTCCAACTCGCCAAAACCCCCACCCTCGACTCGCTCAGGACCGCCGGCGCGACCGCCGAGGTCTACCCTTGTTTCCCCTCCAATACCTTCCCCAACCACTACTCCATGGCCACCGGACTGCATCCCGACCACCACGGCATCGTGGCCAATACGTTCTATGACCGCCGCTCCGAACGGTGGTTCACCATCAACAACGACCAGGCCGTCCAGAACCCCGAGTTCTGGCGCGGCGAACCCATCTGGAACACCGCCGAGCGGCAGGGCGTGCGCGCGGCGACCTGCATGTGGGTGGGATGCCAGACCGCCATCGGCGGCCGGCAGGCCTCCGTGTGGAAAGGTTACGACGGCAACGTATCGTGCAAACAACGGGCCGACTGGGTGCTCGGCCAACTCACGAAACCCGTCGATTCGATCCCCCGCCTGGTCATGTGGTACATCGAGGAACCCGATTACACCGCCCATGAGGCCGGAACCCGGTCGCAGCAAACCGTGCAAAGGGTACAGCAACTCGACAGCCTGCTCGCCTACTTCTTCCGCGAAGTGCGCCGTTCGCCCGTCTTCGCCGACATCGACTTCATCGTCACCTCCGACCACGGAATGGCCGACCTGTCCGCGGACCGCGTCGTCAACCTTTACGGGATGCTCGACCAGGGCCGTATCCGCGACGTGATCAACAGCACTCCCCTGTATCTCGATCCCGAGCCCGCGTACACCGACGAGGCGTGCCGGATCATCAACGCCCAACCGCACCTGAAGGCCTTTAAACGCAGTGAAATCCCCGCGCAATACCATTACGGGACCGATACGATGCGCATCATGCCCGTCGTGGTGCTGCCCGAGGTGGGATGGACCGTCGTCTGCCGGGAAAAACCGCTCCCCCCCATCGCCGCGAACCACGGGTTCGACCCGGCGGCACGCGACATGCACATGATCTTCTACGCCTCGGGGCCCGATTTCAAGCCCGGCTATGCACAGGAGCCGTTCCAGAACCTGAACCTGCATGCGATCATCGCCTACCTGCTCGGCATCGAACCCGCGCAACCGAACGACTGCGACATCAAACCCATGCGAAAAATGTTCAGATAATGGTGCGACTCTCATTCATCATCGCCACCTACAACCGTGCGGAAGGTATCGTCGCCACCCTCCGGACCCTCTGCCGGCAAACGCTTCCCAAAGAGTCGTTCGAGGTCTGCGTGACCGACAACAACAGTTGCGACAATACAGCCCAATGCATCCGCCGGTTCGCCGAGGAGAATCCCGGAATGAACATCGTCTATGCGTTCGAGCAAAAACAGGGGCTCTCCCACGCCCGCAACTGCGCCATCAGGCACAGCAGTGGCGAGATTCTCGTGGTGGTGGACGACGACGAACTGATCGACCCCGCCCTGGCGCAGACCTATCTCGACTTCTTCGACGCCCACCCTGCGGCCGCGGCGGCAGGCGGCGCCGTGGTGCCCCAATACGGCGTCGAACTGCCCGCATGGTTCTCACCCTACATCGACGAACTGATCTCGGGATCGTTCGACCTCGGGCCCAAGGTGAAACTTTTCGGCCCGGACCGCTATCCCCGCGGCGGGAACTTCGCCATACGGCGCCCGATGATCGAAAAATACGGCGATTTCAACGTATGCCTCGGGCGCAAAGGCGGCAGCGTCATCGGCGGCGAAGAAAAAGACCTGCTCGCACGGCTGCGTAAAGGCGGCGAAAAACTTTACTACGTCCCCGGAGCTGTCATCACCCACATCATCCCCGACGCCAAAGTCACCGACGAATACTTCAACCGGATCACCCGCATGGTCGGCGTGAGCGAACGCATCAGGACCTGCTCCATTTCCGGATGGGCCTACCTCAAACGCATCGCCGTCGAAATCCTCAAGTGGGGTGCGACGCTCCTGCTGGCCTTCGGATACACCCTCAAAGGGGCCCCGGCCAAAGCGGAATACCTCGTCCGTATGCGCTGGAACATCTCCCGCGGACTCCTTGGATTCTCCAGGCCGGATAATTAACGTGAGTCGCTTAAGAGCGACTCGCGTTAATTAACGGGCCCCCATATGAATATTCCCTGCTCTTTCTTCTGGGAAGGAGCAGGGAATATTTATGTAAATTCTATTGAATAAGCAGGTTGCAGCCGCGGATTTCGCTGCGGTCGGCACGGCCGTGGATCGAGAATGTGCCGTCGGGATGGAGGGTGCCGATGTCGGAGGTTTGGATGAAGGCGCACGAGGCGAGGTTGGCCAGGTCGGTGAGGTTGATGCCGCCCGTGGAGCCTGCGGGACGGAGGTCGAACGGGTCGTTCAGGTCGCGTACCGTCACGCGCATCCACGGCGGGCAACGGAAACGGTTGCCTCCTGCGGAATAGGCCTGCGAGGTGAGTTCGGCCATGCCATATTCGGAATGGATGCGGTCGACGCCGAAGGCACCGCATAAAATTTCGTGCAGGCGTCCTTTGGAAACCTCCCCGCGGTGGCCTTTCATGCCTCCGGTTTCCATCACGATGGTGTCATGGAGCTTGGGCGCGTGGTTTTCCGCCAGGTCCAGCAAGGCATAAGTGACCCCCAACAATATTTTGGGACGGCGGCAGGCGGCCATGTCGGCCAGCAACCGGTCGTAATCGTCCAGGTAGAAGCCTCCGGCGCCGCCCGCCGCGATCAGGCGGTCGGCCATGTACACCAGCGACGAGCCCTGCCGCTCCAGGTAGCCCGGCAACAGCGCGAAGATCGCAACCCCTGACGGGTCGCCGTAAAACCGCCGGAAAATCTCAGTGAACGTGCGCTCGTACGCCGTCACGTCCTCCATCATGTGCCGCGCGGGGACCGAACCGCCCGTAGTGCTGCTCGTAAAAGTGATTTGCGGAGGACGGCTGCCGCAGTAGACCTCGTGCGACTTGAACAGTTCGATGGGAAGGTGGGGAATCTGCGCCGGATCGGTCACCTGCGCAGGGTCCACCCCGATCAGGCGCAAATATTCTGCATAAGGGATGCACGCCGCAGCCTGATGCCGGAATATACGAATGGCAGCGGGCGCAAAATCACGCCCGCCGTCCATTTTCAATATGTCGTCTATCCGTATCAGAAGCGATCCGAAGATTACCCAAGTCCGTCTGTCAGTGTTCCAGCAGGAAGCGTTCGCAATCCAGCGCGGCCTTGCAACCGGAGCCGGCGGCCGTGATCGCCTGGCGGTAGTCGGGGTCCTGCACGTCGCCTGCAGCGAATACGCCTTCGACCGAAGTTTTCGACGAATTGCCGCGCGTCCTGATATAACCCGTTTCGTCCAGTTCCAACTGGCCCTGGAAGAGTTCCGTGTTGGGATGGTGGCCGATGGCCAGGAAAAAGCCGTGGATGTCGATGCGGCGCTCGTTGCCTGCAAGATCTTTCAGTATCGCGCCCGTCACGCCCGATTCGTCGCCGACGATCTCCTTCGTGTTATGGCCGAAAAGCACCTCGATGTTGGGCGTGTTGAACACGCGCTCCTGCATCGCCTTGGAGGCACGCAGGTAGTCCTTGCGCACGATCAGGTACACTTTATGGCAGAGCGAAGCCAGGTAGGAAGCCTCCTCGCACGCCGTGTCGCCGCCGCCGACGACCGCTACCTCCTTACCGCGGTAGAAGAAGCCGTCGCACGTCGCGCAGGCCGACACGCCCATGCCGCGGTAATGCAACTCGGAAGGCAGGCCGAGGTATTTGGCCGTAGCGCCCGTGGCGATAATGAGGGTTTCGGCCTCGATGGTCTTGCAGCCGTCGATCATCACATGGAACGGGCGGCGCGAAAGATCGGCGCTGGTCACCACGCCGAAACGTACGTCGGCGCCGAAACGCTTCGCCTGTTTGCGCAGGTCTTCCATCATCTCCGTGCCGGTCACGCCCTCGGGATAGCCCGGGAAGTTCTCGATCTCGGTGGTGGTGGTGAGCTGTCCGCCGGGGGTGATCCCCTCGTAAAGGACGGGCTTGAGGTTGGCGCGGCTCGCGTAGATCGCCGACGTGAAGCCCGCAGGGCCGCTGCCGATGATCAGGCAGCGCACTTTCTCTATCGTATTTTCCATAGTGGTTAATTTTTTCCGCACCAAATATACAAAATAATAATCGGATATGCCCGTTTTGGGTTAAAATAACTATTTTTACGCTTTCCCATTCCTAAACCGCATGAAGAAAACTTTTGCCATAATCGTCGCGGCGGCCCTCGCGGCCGGGTGCGCCTCCACAAAAAACGCATCCTCGCCGCAACCGCAGCCCGACCAGGCCGATTTCAGGCCCGTCAACATCCCCGATAAACTCATGCCGCTGCCTCGCGACGGAGTAGCGCAACCCCTACGGGACTATGCCGCGCAACCCTCCGAACCCGCCGCTCCGCAGATCGTACCCGTGTATGCAGAACTGTCCGGCCTGGTCTTTCCCTATTCCGAAACCCAGCATGTGCGCACCGCGAATACCGCGCCCGCACGCGGGGAAACCCTCGTGCTGCCCCTGCCCGAGATGCAGCGGGATTTCTGCTACCCCTTACACGGCAAGATGATCTCGCCCTACGGCATGCGCGGGCGCTCGATGCACACCGGGATGGACATCAAAGCCCGCCCCGGCGATACGATACGCGCCGCCTGGGCAGGCGTCGTACGGATGAGCAAACCGTACAGCGGCTACGGCAACATCATCGTGATCCGCCATGCCAACGGCATCGAAACCGCCTACTCGCACAACTCCCGGAACCTCGTGCAACCCAACGACTGCGTCGCCGCAGGGCAGCCGATCGCATTGGCCGGACGTACCGGACGCGCCACCACCGAGCACCTCCATTTCGAAGTGCGCACCGCCGGTGAACACATCAATCCCGCCCTGCTGCTCGACTACAATAACTTCCGCCTGAACCGCGACACCCTCGTCATTGTCAACGACGGCGGGAAGCCCACGGTGCTCTCCGGCTTCAAAGCGCGTGAAAAACTCACCGGCCGGCCCGCCACCTATATCGCCGCGAAACAGCCCGAACAGGCGCCCGCAGCCGGGGAGGTCGCACCGGCGGCCGAAGCGCAGCGCCCCGAACCGCCCGCAGGCATGACCGAACACTGCGTCCAAAAAGGCGAAACGCTCTACAAGATCGCCTCGGCCTACGGCGTGAGCATCGACCAGTTGTGCCAGTGGAATTCGATCTCGCGCACAAGCACCCTCAGCATCGGCCAACGCCTGGCCGTAGCCCCCGGAAACAAACCCGTGCAGACGGCGCAAGCCGCCAAACCCGCCCAAACCCAGCCTTCGGCCGCACAATACCACACCATTGCCAAAGGCGAAACACTATCCGCGATCGCACGCACGTACCACACCTCGGTCGCCGAAATATGCCGCATCAACAACCTGGAGAATCCCGACAGACTCGCCCTGGGGCAAAAACTTAGGATTCCCTGATATTTTTGCGCATACTCAGGATATCAGGAAGCGCCGCCGATATGCCCGGGCAAGTTTGGCATATCTCCCGGCTTTTGCCTATATTTGTAGAATAACCCACAAAATACTTACCCGCACATGAAAAAAATCTACTTGCTGATCCTCGTGGTCGCCGCCGCAGGAACCGCGTTCAGCGCATCGGCCCAGAAAAAATTCCCGAAACGCTACCTCAATTTCGCCTACGTCAACCAAACCGTGGAATTCGAAGGGATTACGAAAGAAAAATCGAAACTCGGCGGAGCCATCGAAATGGGAACCACCTACTTCCTCCACAAGGAACCGCTCGTCAACCTGATCCGTATCGGACTGGACTTCAGCTACCTCAACATCCAATACTCGCACAACGAGGTCACCCCGGAAGACGGCGGGAAATACGACAACCATTTCGGAAGCATCGGTATGCAGGTCGGCCCCTCGGTCACCGTATCGCCCCTCGAACGCCTCAGGGTCAAGGCTTATGCACGCTATATGCCCTCAGCCACCGCAGTCTACAACGGCGAGAGTGAAACCGTATTCGGCGGATACGCCGGATACCTCACCGCCGGGCTCTCCCTGTCGGTCGCCACGTTCACCGTCGGCGTCGAAACCCGCTCATGCAAAACAAAACTCGAAAGCCTCAAAGTGGACGAAGACGAAACTATCCGGGACCAGGAGTTGGCAATTACAAAAGGCGACAAATTCGATGTCAAACTCCCCTCCATGCGGGTCTACGTCGGGTTTAGGT
>JAVBNK010000062.1:0-4598 GCA_031551595.1 Rikenellaceae bacterium
AACCGCACCTCGCCCTTCGCCTTCACGGGCAACCGGTTCGAATTCCGCGCCACGGGCTCGTCGTCCAACTGCGCCCTGCCGCTGATCATCCTCAATACGGCCGTCGCCAAAGCCCTCACCGAATTCAAGGCCGAGGTAGACACGCTGATGGAGCAGGGCATCAAGAAAGACGAAGCCACCCTGCAGGTGATGCGCCGCTATATCGCCCAGTCGAAGCACATCCGCTTCGAGGGCAACGGCTACAGCCGCGAATGGCAGCAGGAAGCCGCCCGGCGCGGCCTGCGCTCGGTGAATAACGTACCCGAGGCGTTCAAGGAGTACCTGCGCCCGGAAAGCGTGGCGCTGCTGGAAAGTTTCGGCGTACTCTCGCGTACCGAACTGGCCGCACGCTACGAAGTGAAGAACGAAACGTTCATCAAAAAAGCCCAGATCGAATCGCGCGTCATCGGCGATCTGGCCACCAACCACATCATCCCCACCGCCATCGCCTACCAGAACATCCTGATCGAGAACATCCGGGGTATCAAGGAGGTCTTTCCCGACGAATTCGAACCCCTGGCCGGCGAGGAGGTCAAAACCATACGGCAGATCGTCGAGCACGTCCGGTTCATCCGTGAGAACACCTACCTGATGGTCGAGGCACGCAAAAAATGGAATGCGGTCGAATCGCTCTCCGGGCGTGCGATGGGCTACGAAACCGAGGTACGCCCTTACATCGCCGCCATCCGCGAGCATATCGACAAACTGGAGCTGATCGTCGACGACCGCCTTTGGCCGCTGCCCAAATACCGCGAACTGATGGCGATTTCCTAAGGCGACGCTCCCCCCTTGCACCCTCAGCCGGCGGAGGCAAGCGACTGCCGCAGGCTTTGGGCGCGGCCCTCTGCACCGGACGGAAAACTAACTGCACTTCATTGGGTTCCCTCCCTCCTGGCAAGGCATCGTCTGCGGGGGGGGCCTGCCCTTGCTGCGCTGGTCGGCTGCGGGCTGCCGGACGTTGAGCGGACCGAAATCCGAAAAATAAATAAAGGCCGGTATTTTTTTGGAACCGAATTTGCAATATTCCGAAAAATATTGTTTAATTTAGTACTATTAAAACTTACCGCTATGAAAACGTCGCATTTCCTTACGTTCGTGGGCGGAGCCATCGCAGGAGCTGCGATCGCACTGCTGTTCGCACCCGCAAAGGGTGAAGACACGCGCCGCCGTGTAAAAAAGTTTATCGACGCAGAGGCAGAAAAATACTGTTCCTGCGGCGCCGACGGCTGCGACTGTGGCCTCGATAAAGAGGACGAATAATCGTACAACCCCCTGAACCCGCGCACAGCATGGAAAACCCGCAGGAAAAAGATAACGTACGACGCATCGCCGACGACGTGGCGTCGTACGTCAACCTGAAGATCGACGCACTGAAACTCGATACGGTCGAAAACCTCTCCGTCGCTTTCAGCAACGCTTTCGGAGTGGTGATGTTCATCATCCTGGGCGGCATGGGGCTGCTCTTCTTCACCGGTGTGCTCACCTACCTGCTGGGGCTGCTGATCGGCTCGATGATCTGGGCCGTGGTCATCATGGGCGCGATTTTTTCCATTGCCGCCGTGGTGGTGCTCGTCAACCGCCAGAAGATGTTCGCCGACTCGATGGTGCGCATGTTCGGGCGCATGTTCTTCCCTCCTAAAGACCAGGGCCATGCACAACAGTAGACGTTATCTCAGGCAGCGATACGAGCTGCAGTCGATGGCCCACCTGCGCGCCGAGCGCGAAAAACTCCGTTGGCGGATCCATACCGCCGAGGAGCGGCTGGAGGCCGATTACCTCAGGGTGAGCGACATGCTTTCGTTCGCCAACGTGGCCCGCATGGCCTTCAGCAAGATCGAGAACATCCAGGTGCTCGTCGAAGGCCTGCGAAACAGCTACCGGTCGGTGTCGGCCCTGTTCAGGCGCCGGAAGGAATAGCCGCGGGCGATTCTGCGAAAAGAAGCCTGCCCCACAGCGTGGGGACAGGCTTCTTTTAATTCCTTATGCCGGAGTGGTATCGCCGGGAACGTTCGCACTTCAAAAATGTTGTGATCCATAGGGGAAAGGACACAGGCATAAATCGCCGTTAAAATTCCCCGTTTCGACGAGCGTGACGTTTACGCAGGCCCATGTCGTTTGCCGGTTGGCCGATAGTTATCGGTTTTTGGTTTGTTGATGCAGGCATGCAAAAATTTTTATGATGTCGGCGCGCGGCCACCCGGTGCAGAAGGCTGGGTTTTCCCGGCGAAACCACCTGCCGAATCTTATGTGTGGCAGGCCGCCGATCTTCCGGGTGCCGGCAGAGGGCTGCCGTTTTTTTCCGGCCTCTCTCGGATATGCTGTAAAAATAGCGTACCTTCGCAGGGATAAAGCGAATGCACATGGACCGGACCGCACTTTTCCCCGGGTCGTTCGACCCCTTCACCCTCGGCCACCAGGCCATCGTGGAGCAAGGGCTCAGGATTTTCGACCGTATAATCATAGGTATAGGCGACAACGTGGGTAAACGCGGCCTGCTGACCCCGGAGAATCGGCAAAGGCTGATCCGCGACATCTTCCGCGACGAACCGCGGGTCGGGGTGGCCTGCTATGAGGGATTGACGGGCGACTTCTGCCGCCGGGAGGAGGTGCGCTTCCTGCTGCGCGGGATGCGCAACACGGTCGACTATGAATACGAACGTGGCGTGATGCTTGTGAACCAACGATTGTATCCCGAGATCACCACCGTGCTGCTGTTCACCCCGCCCGAGTATGTGGCCGTTTCGTCGAGCGTGATCCGCGAACTGGTGGCCTTCGGGCGCGACCCGCGCGAGCTGATGCCGGGGAATATTGAAATTAAAGACTACTGATTACTTTTGGAAATGACAGCGGAAATGATCGCCGGCGTCCTCGGAGGCGAGGTCGTAGGCGACTAAGCGGCGAAGGTGTGGACCCTCGCCAAGATCGAGGAGGCGGGCGCAGGGGCGTTGTGCTTCCTGTCGAACATGAAATACGAACCGTATATCTACACCACGGGCGCATCGGTCGTGATCGTGGGTAAGGATTTCACCCCCTCGCAGCCGGTGAAGGCCACGATGGTGAAAGTGGACGACGCCTACGGCGCATTCGCCAAACTGTTGGAACTCTACGTGGCCAATAAGCCGCGCAAGAGCGGCGTCAGCCCGCAGGCCGCGATCGACCCGAAGGCCGAGGTGGGCGAAGGGTGCTACGTGGGCGAGTATGCGGTGATCTGCGCGGGGGCGAAGGTGGGTAAAAACTGCCGCATCTATCCGGGCGTCTACATCGGCGACCATGTGAAGATCGGCGACAACGCACTGATCTACCCCCGGGTGACCATTTATGAGGAATGCGTGCTGGGCAATAACGTGACGGTGCACGCGGGTACGGTGATCGGCTCCGACGGCTTCGGTTTCGCGCCCAACGCCTCGGGCAGCTACGATAAAATACCCCAGATCGGCAACGTGGTCATCGAGGACGACGTGGAGATCGGCGCCAATACGTGCATTGACCGCGCCACGATGGGCTCGACGCGCATCAAACGCGGCGTGAAACTCGACAACCTGATCCAGATCGCCCACAACGTGACCATCGGCGAGGATTCGGTGCTGGCGGCGCAGAACGGCATTGCGGGATCCACGAAGATCGGCCGCAACTGCATGTTCGGCGGCCAAGTGGGTATCGTGGGCCATATCGAGGTCGGCGACCGCGTACAGCTGGGTTCCAAGGCCGGCGTGTCGAACAACATCCCCGACGGCCAGGTGCATGTGGGCTATCCCTCGCAGCCCGGGATGCAGTTCCACCGCTCGCACGCCATCTTCCGCAACCTGCCCGACCTGAGCAAAAAGGTCGGTGCGTTGGAAAAGGAAGTGGCGCGGCTGAAAGCGGAACTGGAATCCAGGTAAGCGGTATGGCCCCTACGGTCAAGGTCATCATGGGCATCGACCCGGGCACGAACTGCGCGGGGTGGGGTGTGGTCGAGGTTTCGAGCGGCGCGATGCGCAGCCTGGGCCTCGGTGACATCGCCATGCAACGCCTCAGGGACCCCTACGCCAAACTCGCGCGGCTGTTCGACGAGGTGTCGGTGCTGATTGAAAAGTACCGCCCGGACGAGGTGGCGCTGGAGTCGCCCTTTTTCGGCGAGAACGTCCAGAGTATGCTCAAGCTGGGGCGTGCTCAGGGGGTGGCGATGGCTGCGGCGTTGTCGGTGGGGCTGCCGGTATTCGAGTATGCCCCCCGCCGCGTCAAACAGGCCATCACGGGCCAGGGCGGGGCGTCGAAGCAGCAGGTGGCCGCCTTGCTGAAAAGCATGTTGCGGGTGGAATACGACGTGCGCCGCCTGGACGCCACGGACGGCCTCGCGGTGGCCGTATGCCACCATTTCGTGAGTTCATCGCCTGTGGGCGCCGCGCCGGCGGCGAAGAAATGCGCCTCCAAAGGCGAAAGCTGGGAACAATTCCTTTCGCGCAACCCGGGGCGGATGAAAAAATAAGCCTTTGATTTTTCAAAAAAACAGGCTAACTTTGGATATTAACCCATTTATCCAAGTAGCCATGATTAGAAAATTAGTATTACTGCTTCTT
>JAVBNK010000160.1:0-4894 GCA_031551595.1 Rikenellaceae bacterium
GGCCTCGCACGCGGCATCGTCATGGACGGGCGCGACATAGGTACCGTCGTATTCCCCGACGCAGAACTCAAAATATTCATGACCGCCGACCCCGCCGTCCGCGCACAACGCCGCTACGACGAACTCCGGGCCAAAGGTCAAGACGTTTCCCTGGCAGAGATCGAACGCAATATCCGCGAGCGCGACCATGCCGACCAGACCCGCGCCATAAGCCCCCTGCGGCAGGCCCCGGACGCGCTGGTACTCGACAACAGCCATATGACCGTCGGCGGGCAGATGGCATGGGTCGAAGGACACCTCCGGAAACTCAGTGTGTTATGAAACCTGCACCCACGGTCGAGATCGACAGCCGGTCGGGCTTCTGCTTCGGGGTGGTCAACGCCATCACCAAAGCCGAAGAAGCCCTCGCAGCCGGCGGCGAAGTGATCTGCCTGGGCGATATCGTCCACAACCGCATGGAAGTCCAGCGCCTCGAACGCCTCGGGCTGCGGTGTGTACAGCATGACGCCTTGGGCAGCCTGCATGACGCCGCCGTGCTCATCCGCGCCCACGGCGAACCCCCTTCGACTTACGCGATCGCAGCCCGCAACGGGCTGACCGTCATCGACGCCACCTGCCCCGTCGTGGCGCGGCTGCAAAAACTCGTCGCAGAGGCCCATCACCGCATGGAGCCCGTCGGCGGGCAGGTCGTCATCCTCGGGAAACAGGGCCATGCCGAAGTGGTGGGCCTGGCAGGACAGGCCGACGGGGTGATCGTCGTGGAAACGGAGGCCGACCTCGACCGGATCGATTTCGCACGGCCCGTCTATCTGCTCTCGCAAACCACGCAATCCCTCGCGCTGTTCGGTGAAATCAGCCGCGAAATCTTGCGGCGGGCGGCCGATCCCGGCGCCGTCACGATCCATGACACCATCTGCCGGCGCGTGTCCAACCGCGAGGAACACCTCGCGCAGTTTGCCCGGCGGTTCGACGCGGTGATCTTCGTGGCCGGGAAGAAAAGTTCCAACGGCAAAGTGCTCTTCGAGGTGTGCCGCCGGGCCAATCCCCGCTCCCATGCCGTCGAAGATCCCTCGGAGCTGCGTCCGGAGTGGTTCGAAGAATGCCGTTCGGTCGGAATATGCGGCGCGACCTCCACCCCCGGATGGCTCATGCAACAGGTGGCGGACCGGATCGCGGAGATATAAAAAACGCCCGGCGGAGTGGCCGGGCGCTTTTATATGATGTGGATGGGCAAAGGTCAGCCGGCGACGATCTGGCCGGTTTCCTCAAACCGTTTTTTCCTTTCAGCCATATATTTAACGTGGGTTTTTACGAATTCAAACACTGTGAACCACAGCAACATACAAGATCCAGCCAGCCTGGCTGAATTCGTCGAACACCCGTTAGCGGCTTGTACAAGCCGCCGATGTGCCGGTAACCCCACCCAAGCCCTCCCCTTTCCAGGGAAGGGCTTTGCAAGTTTCGCTTGCCAATGGGAAGCGATTGTAAAGCAATCGCTCGTCGTTCGATGGATCCATCGAACTCACGTTAAATTTAATACGTATATCCGTGAAATACAAATAAAAACGCCCGGCGGAGTGGCCGGGCACCGTCTTGCTTGTTTCGTAGTATCCGCCCCATTCAGAGAACCTCATCCCCCGGCTGCGGGGGGGCGTGCCCCCGCAGCCGGGGGATACAGACCGCACGGCAGTCCGATCACTACAATTATTGCGGAAGCGGGATCTTCTCGATGCGGCGCTCGTGGCGGCCGCCCTCGAATTCGGTGGCGAGGAACTTCTCCACAATGGCGATCGCCTGCCCGTTCTCCAGATAGCGCGCGGGAAGCGTACACACGTTCGCATCGTTATGCTGCCGTGCCAGTCCTGCAATTTCTTCCATCCAGCACAACGCCCCGCGCACCGAACGGTGCTTGTTGACCGTCATATTGATGCCGTTGCCGCTGCCGCAGATCGCAATCCCGCGTTTCAATTCGCCGTTGTCGATCGCAAACCCCAGCGGGTGGGCATAATCCGCGTAATCGCAACTCTCCGGACTGTCGCAACCGAAGTCAAACACTTCATAACCAAGGCTATCCAGGTATCCTACGAGCAACTCTTTAAGCTCATAACCCGCATGATCGCAGGCAATCCCTATCTTTTTATCCATAATTTAGTTTAATTTTGCTTCAAAGTAAACGTTTTTTATCCGTGAATGCAACAAAAATGCCCGTTTCGGTATCTATTAAACGGTAAGCGGAGTGAATGACAGAAACCGGAGAGTGACAGAAGGCCAACTGATAGACGGATGCCGCAGGGGCGACGCTTCCGCACGCAGCGAGTTGTACAAACTCTACTGCGGGACGATGTACGCCGTCTGCCGAAGGTATATCGCCGACCAGGCTGCCGCCGAGGATGTCCTTCACGACGGGTTCATGACCCTGTTTACCAAAATATCGGAGTTCCGCGCGGAAGGTTCGTTCGAAGGTTGGTGCCGGCGCATATTCGTCAACACGGCCCTCGGATACCTGCGCAAAAATAAAAAAATGAAGAACGCCGAACAGATCGAAACCGTCGCCGCGCTGGCTGAAAACCAACCCTCGGCCATCGATAAAATATCGGCCGACGACCTGATGGGATGCATCGCGGAACTTCCCGACGGATACAGGACCATACTCAACCTGTTCGCCATCGAAGGATACTCGCACCAGGAAGTCGCGGAAATGATGAAAATCAGCGAGAACACCTCGCGATCGCAATACTCAAGGGCACGGGTCAGGCTGCTCGAAATACTCAGAACCAAAGGCTTGGTA
The DNA here is from genome assembly GCA_031551595.1 of Rikenellaceae bacterium. GTDB lineage: Bacteria > Bacteroidota > Bacteroidia > Bacteroidales > Rikenellaceae > JAVBOW01. Next base: position 2,789 of record JAVBNK010000160.1, read on the forward strand.
TGATGACCGACCTCGAAAAAATACTGCGCGAAAAACTCGCAAACCACGCCGTGCACCCCCCGGCGGACATGTGGGCACGCATTGAAGAAAGCCTGCAGAACACCCCTGCCGCACGGCCGCGCAGGCCGTTGCAGGGCGTAAGGATGGCTGCGGCCGCAGCCATCCTCGCCGCTGCAGTCGCTACGGGCGTATTGTACCTCAACCGGGACGAGGCGGTCCCCCTCGCCGCCCGGCAACCCGTCCCGGAACAGGCCGCACCTGCGGCGCAAATACGACACCCGCAGGAAATGCCTGCCGAAAACCTGCCGCCGGCAACCGTGCCGCCCGTGCGGAAAACCGCCCCGGCGGAACAAACCCGGAAAGAAAACAGCATCGTGCCCCAAAACGTGACCGACGTTTTTCCGGACGAAATTATCCCGCAACCCCGGAAGATCGCCATGGACGACAGCCCGGCCGTCGCCGCACAGCCTGAAACCCATGCACACCACCCGACGGCCGCCAGAAACCTGCCGGCGGCAAAGATATACAACCCCGTACGGAAAAACGGGCGCAACAGCCTGTCGATGACCCTATATGCCATGAATTCGGCCGGCGGACAAAGCGACCGGGAAGGACGGAAAACCATGTGGAACGGATTCCAGCTCACTGAAATCGTCACACGGAGCGATATAACCGTCGCCCAGGTCACGCTCAACGCCCCGACCATCACCTCGACGAACCACCGGATGCCGCTGTCGTTCGGGGTGAACCTCGCCATGGACCTCAGCCACAGGCTGAGCATCGAAACCGGCGTGGCATACTCCTACCTGCGGTCCGATATGCAAGCCGAAGGATCGGAAAACTTCTCGAACTACGATATCCGCCAGGACCTGCATTACATCGGGATTCCCGTCGCCGTACTCTATAAAGTGATCGGATCGGGCTCCCTCGACCTGTACCTCAAAGCCGGAGGAATGGTCGAAAAAGGGGTCTACGGACAGGTCAGGACGCATATCGAGCATTCGAAAACGACCAACTACCAGGGACTGACCCTCAAAGGCGTGCAACCTTCGCTCGCCGCGGCCGTAGGCTGCCAGTTCAAAATCACCGGCGGATTCGGGATATACATCGAGCCCGGGCTGAACTATTACCCCCAACAAACCGCCGCACCCGAAAGTTACCGCACCGAAAACCCATTGACCTTCAACCTCAAAGCCGGATTCAGGTTCAATATCCTAAACCGATGACACCCATACTGAAATACAGCGCAATGATCCTCGCCGCCGCCGCGGCCGCAGGGTGCTCGATGTTCAAAAACGACGACCAGGACATCCGGATCGCTTTCGGAACCGTCACGCAATGTGAAAACAACCTCCCGACGACCATCGACGCCGACGACGGAAGCCACATACGGGTCGCATCGTACCTGGCCCAGGACATAACGTTCAGGCCCCAGGACAGGATCGCATTTAACTACACCATCCTCAAGACCCCCGAAGAAACCGGCGACGGGACCTATCGCGTCAGGATCAACGACGCCCAAAATATGCCCCTCCATACAGTAATCCTGCAATCGTTCATCGGGCAGAACCCGCAACACCGCAACGACAGTATCGGAAACGATCCCATCGAGATATACAGCGCATGGACGGCCGGGAAATACCTCAACCTCGCGGTCGGCATAAACGCCGGGGAAAACTACGTCAGGCATATCGTCAACGTCGTAGCCGACGACACGGACGCCGACGGCGAAGGAGCGACGAACGTCTACGTACGCCACAACGCTTACGGGGAAAACTCTTCGCCCCTGTACAAATTCTACGTGTCGTTCGATATGGGCGCTATCGCAGACGGCCCCGGCACCGCCGGCATGAGACTCCATTGGAAAACCTATTCCGGGAACCTCACCTCCTCGGAAAACCTCTCGCTGACCGGCCCGAAATAGCCCTTACCGGGGCGGAAAATAATCCGCCTCGACGATCTCGCCGGGCGTGAAGAAATGCGACCACTCGGCCTGCGCATTCCCGTCGCTGTCCGAAGCATGGATCGCGTTGCGGGTCATGCTCTCGGCAAACAGCCGCCGGATCGTACCCTCGGCCGCCTTTGCCGGATCCGTATCGCCGATCA